>JBKCCF010000267.1:0-2884 GCA_046305255.1 Methylococcaceae bacterium | reverse complement strand
CTGTTCGGTAACCACCGCCTCAACCACGGTTATCACTTTAGGTTTACGGGGTTGTTTGGGTGTTTTCACTGTGCCATTCATTGAAGGGTCTCCACTGTTGATAAATTAAGCCTAAACAGTATAAACCGTAACCGTCTGGCCGAGACACCTGTTCGGCGAGGCTGAACTCTGTCAGGGCTTTAGAGGCAGCAACTCATCGATCCGGGAATTAAGCCAGACCGGGAGTTTTTCCAGGGTGTCCTTGAGCCAGGTCGCCCGGATCCAGGCCATTGAGTTTAGCGGTAGCCAGCAGGCTCTGAATGGCCGCCGCCCGTTGCCCGGCCCGCTCACTCCCTGTGAACAACCAGTTCTTCTTGCCCAGGGCAATCGGGCGGATGGCATTCTCCACCGGGTTGTTGTCGATCGGCAGGTGCCCTGTGTAGGCGTAACGGGTAAAGGCTGACCAGCGACGCAAGAGGTAATCACAGGCCTTGGCCAGATGACAGCCCTGGCTGGCTTTACTTCGGATCTCGGTTAGCTGTTCATGAAGCGCTTCCAGTTTCGGCAACGTGTCTGCCTGGCGTATTTGTAGGCGTGCCTCGGGCGTTAACGCCCTGGCCTGTGCCTCAATGGCATATAGCGCACCGATCGCCGACACAACGCTGGCCGCCACCGGGTGGCCCTGCGCGGTGCCCTGATCCAGATCAAAGAACTTGCGGCGTGCATGTGCCCAGCAGGCCACCTCGGTGACACCGCCGCTAAACAGGGCCTTGTAGCCGCTATAGTCATCGACACAGAGGTGCCCTGCCCAATCCTTGAGGAACGATCGGGCATGGTGACCGCTGCGGCTCGTCTGATAGTCAAAGACCACGATGGAGGGATCACCGGTCAGATCATTACTCCGGTAGGCCCAGAGATAAGCCCGCTTCGTTTTACCGCTCCCGGGGTCCAGTTGCTGCACCGGGGTTTCATCGGCGTGCAGACTTTCCCGTGCCCGGAGAATCTGGCTGAGCCGGTCGGCCAGCGGTTGCAGGGCAACGCCCAGGTGACCAATCCATTCACTGAGCGTACTGCGCGCCAGCACCACGTTCTGCCGCGCCGCGATCTGCTCAATGCGGTACAGCGGCAGATGATCCAGATACTTGCTCACGGCCACCCAGACCAACAGGCCGGGTGACGCCATACCGCTGTCGATGATGGCTGGTTCGGCAGGTGCGGCTGTCACCGTCTCACACGAACGGCAGGTGTACTGGGGGCGGATATGACGAATCACGAAGAAACGGGCGGGTTCCACATCCAGCTGTTCGGTGACGTCTTCACGGATCAGCGTCAGGGACGACTGGCATTGGGCACAGGTACAGCTTTCAGGTTCATGGCGCACCTCTACCCGTTCCAGGTGATCGGGTAACGGCTGACGACCGGCGCGGATACGCGGGGCACGCGTCCGTTCGGTCGGGGCGGGGGCGTCCAGCATCGCCTCGACGGCGGCAATATCCTCATCCATCGATTCTTCAAAGAGCGTGCGCTGCACTGCGGTCATCGCTTCGCTCTTGGCCCCGAAGCGGAGTCGGCGCAACTGGGCCAGCTCCAGGGTCAGCTTCTGGATCTTCAGGTCAGTGTAGCGTTTGTCTGCCTGTAGTTGATCGCGCTCAGTCAGCAGCTGATCGTGCGCACCCTGCAGTTTGATGCGTTCAGACTCACTGGCTTCAAACTGAGCCAGCAGGGCCGCAAACCGGGTTTCGAGGGATGCAGGTGACAGCGCCAAGGGCGCTGAAGGTGATACCAAAGGATCGGTGTTTGCCTCGCAATTCATGGGGCGAATTATACCACTCCACCCTGCTCAAACCCATGCGCCACAAGGGTTTTAGCGAATTATCCGGGTGGATTCAGGACGCGATATCTATCAAAGACACCCCGGGGTGTTATTAAGCAGCCACCGGCATTTCTGATGATGGCCAATCCCCTTTGGGCGGGATCAGACGAGCCCGTGAGCCGGCACCGATGAGGCCAGCCGCTGCCATTCAATACCACTCACCAGCCATTGCCAGGCGTCCTGACGGAGAGTGCAGGTCGTATCCCCGGTCTCGGGCCATTTGAAGACGCCACGGTGGAGTCGACGCTGACAGAGCCAGATCCCGTTGACATCCCAGAGCAGCAGTTTGAGGCGTGAACGTTGCCGGTTGGTAAAGGCATAGGCATGCCCTGCACACGGATTCTGGCCAATGGTGTGCTGGATGTAGACGGAGAGCCGTTCACTCCCCCAGCGCATATCCACCGGTTCCACGGCCAGATGAACCTGTTCCGGGTGGATCATCGAAGCAGCGCCTTGAGGGTATCGGCGCAGGCGGCCGCTGACGCAGCAGGCCAGTCGATGTGCACAGAAAGATCACGGCGCTGCAGATGCAGGTGGATGGTTGAGCTGGCCTCATGGGCACCTGGCGCATTGCTCTCCAGTCGCACCGGCACAAATGCGGGGTGGGCAACAAGTCCGATAGAATCACAAACCGTGGCACGGTCAGGCGCAACGGGCTGGGTCGCGGTGTTAGACGCTCGCAGCCATCGGCGCACGATGCTGTCGTGCAATCCGTGATCCGCAGCCACCCGGGCTATGGATGCCCCCGGTATCCGGCATGCGGCTACGATTCGGGCTTTGAGTTCAGGACTGTGTTTGCGACGGATTGGGGCTACGGGCGGTCTACTGGGTTCCGGTGGCTGGTTCACGATAAGGTTCCTGAGATTGAGAGATGGCCATCCTCTCAGGCCTTTATCAACGGCTCAATGTGTCTCGGCCGGACGGCTACCTAACATCTACTACTTTCTGCCCAAGGGCCTGCACGACGCAACACCCGGTTTTGCTTTTACGCAAGTCACAAAGGTTTTAGATGATGAGGGCTGGTTGGTAGCG
>JBKCCF010000266.1:0-3308 GCA_046305255.1 Methylococcaceae bacterium | reverse complement strand
CTTACAAACAGCTCGACCGCACCCTTGCAGCGATCGAGCGCCACTGCATGGAGGTTCTTCAGCCTGCGTTCGTCCGCTCAGTTGAGAAGGTGGTGGAAGACAAGATCAAGCCGCTGATCCTGGGCTGGCTAAAGTCAGGGCGGTTGAACCTGGACCATGAATTTGGAGCGGCACAATCTGCGACCGTCACAAATTTTGCGACTGTCACAAATTCTGTGACCGTCACAAATTACCCCTCAGAGTCGACGGATCCCAATCTCTTACCCTGCCTCGACCCCGACGCCAAGGCTAAAGGGCGTACCTACAGCGCTACACCCCACCCCCTTGACGATGAGCAACTCTGCCGAGACGCAACCTTCGGCGAGTATCGGAAGCGGCAGGGCCTTAAGGATGCCGAATACGTCTATGAGGTGCGTGAGACGTCCAACACCTTAAACCACACGTACGAGGAGATTAAGGCTGCAATGTCCGACGACCCAGTCCCAATCCCTGCACCAGCTCCAGCCCCAGCCCTCATTCCTATCCGCAAGCCGACGCCCGAATTCGGTAGCTCCAGGCCTGCCAATGCCATCCTGCCGCTGCCGGGCCATGAGCACCACTGCGAAGAACCCTGGCTGGAGCTGAAGCACCCCCTGCCTGAGGAATTCCCGGCGCAGGAGGATACGGATTCCCTGACCCAGGAAGAAGTGGATGAGATTTTGGCGGCGCCCTGGTGGAAGGAGCGCATCGATGCCGAAAAGTACCCTGGGGTGCCGGGCCATATCTGCCGGTCGATGTATGACCGGATCAATGCCTATAACCTGTACCACAAACCCAAAAAGGACTACGGCAATAGGCAGGAGATGGGCTGGGGTTTTGGCCCGAGCAACACGTACTGTGCCAGCCACCGCGAGCTGAATGACTACAGTGACTACCTACGGGCGTTGTACCACGTCACCCTGCGACACAAGGTCAGCCCGGGCGACATGGCAGTCGTTCCTGCCCTGCTGATCCGCCTGCGGAACTGGCAGGCTTCAGCGGACACGCGGATCAAAGACCGGGCGCGAGCCATCCTGGCCGAAGTCCACCCCGACCTCCGGGCGCATCTGGAGGAACAGTTGAGTACCTGATTTTGCGACTGTCGCAAATCCTGGACTGATCAGTCCAGCAACCTGCAAGGAGCCACGCAGCACCGTGAAGCCTTGTAAAACTGAGCCCAGCAGCTCTGGGCAATCCTACCTTGGAGATACCCATGTTGATCCCACTTGCTGTCTCGCAGCTGCGAGACCCTATC
Source organism: Methylococcaceae bacterium (assembly GCA_046305255.1). Lineage (GTDB taxonomy): Bacteria > Pseudomonadota > Gammaproteobacteria > Methylococcales > Methylococcaceae > UBA6136. Next base: position 2,035 of record JBKCCF010000266.1, on the reverse strand, counting down.
ACTGAGCTGCTGGCTCAAATCAACGGTCGGTCACCGGCCATCACCACTCTGGGTCCGGGCATATTCCTGCTCGACCACTCGATGAGCGCCGGCGTGTTACGGAGCTACAGCGCCCGTCCCGCTCTTTCCATCCCTGCCACTGGCACCTGCGACTCGGTCCAGCAGTTGCTGGCCGCCTGCCCTGAACTGGAGGGGTCGGAGCGGCAGTTTGTCATCACCCTGAAAAGCAACGACGGCTGCGACCTGCCGTTAAGCGCCCGCTATCACTACAGCGATGCGGCGGCCTTTTCGTACCAAGTGTACGAATCTGCGACCGTCGCAAATTAGGCCCACCAACCCTACGGAAGCCCTGGATGTTGTTCGCCTGAAGGATCAGGCCGGAGCAGGGATGCTCCACCCCCACCTTACCGGAGATACTCTCATGTACGCCTCTCAACGATTCGACGATTTCCCTGCCATTGCCAACACCGACGGGCCGGTGACTGGCGTCTCTGCCCGTTACCGCTTCATCCCAACCGTTGAAATCATCGACGCCCTGGATGCGGAAGGCTTTTCCGTCGTCAAGGCCACGCAGGGCCGGGCTCGCACTGCGTATGCCCAGCACCGGGTCGATCTGGAACACAAAAGCTTCCAGCCGTTCGAAGTCCGCCCCAACGACACGGTCAAGATGCGCGTGGTGCTGATCAACAGCCACAACAAGCGCAGCGGGTTTGCCATCCATGCCGGGGCGTTCCGCGATGTCTGTGCCAATGGCATGGTGTTTGGCTCGATCCATACCGAGTCGGTCAGTGCCCGTCACATCGGCACTGGCGACATCATCGAGGGCGTGTATCGCATTGTCGATGAGGCTCAGAACGTGCTCACCGACATGCGCGACATGGCGCAGATCCCGTTTAGCCCCGACCAGCAGCTGGAATTTGCCGAGCGGGCCTTGACCCTGCGCTGGCCGGGTCCGCATCGCCCGGTGGAACCTGCCACGTTGATCCAACCCCGCCGGATGGGGGATGTGGGTGACAACCTGTTCCTGACTTATCAACGGGTGCAGGAGGCTTTGACTCGCGGCGGGATGGCGGGACGGACTCAGACCAATCGGGTCCGCTCGGTGCGGGCGTTAGCCAGCATCGCGGCGGATTTCAAGGTCAACAACGGCCTGTACCAGCTGGCGCAAGAGTATTCCGCTGCCGCCTGACATACGAATCTGTGACCGTCACAAAAAGCCCCGCTGGTCGGGGCATCCCTAACCCGAGGCACCCCTAACCCGAGGCCTCCTTTACCCTGGAGCTTGAAATGGGCTACTACGTACGCACAACAAATCAGAATTTCACTTTGCCGAAAGAAAACTTTGAGGCGGCCTACAAGGCCGCCTGCGAATTGAACTGGCGCAATGACTTGAAGAATGGCAAGTGGGGGCTGGGGGACACCCCCAAGCCACTCCCCGAGGGCCCCACCGAGTCTTGCTATTTCTCGTGGGTGGCTTGGAACTACCACGAGATCTGCAAAGACCTGCCTGAGGTGTTAGAGACTTTTGGATTCGAAGTAAGCCTCTACCATGGGCATATTGACAGTCTTTGTTTCGATGACAAACGAGGGGACGAGCTTCACCTGCTGCGGGCATTGGCGCCGTTTGTAAGAGAGGGGAGCACCCTGGACTGGGTAGGGGAGGACGACACGCATTTCCGCTGCCTGTTCAAAAGCGGGGAGATGAAAGTACTCACTGGCTCCATAACGTGGGAAGACCCTGACTGAATCTGTGACCGTCACAAAAACAAGCCCCGCTGGTCGGGGCTTTTTATTGGAGAATCATAATGTTAAACAAAAATATCGGTGTCGAGCAGAAACGAGAGCTCAAGGTAACGACGCCCACCGGCTACCTGATCATCACCCTGCAGTTCGATGATCAAAATCGGAATGGTTACCGGGTGTTCAGCATTACAGCGGAGAAGTATGACCACGACGGTCGCGAGATGGGGTGTGGCCGTTTACACGACGAGATTGCCGAGTACTGCCCGACGCTGGCGCCCTACATCAAATGGCA
>JBKCCF010000265.1:0-4302 GCA_046305255.1 Methylococcaceae bacterium | reverse complement strand
CTGGCCGCCCTCACCTTGCCGGAATTGCCCCGGATAGGAATCGTGCCGCCGACCAGCCAGAGCTTGTAACGCTCGGCAGCGCGCGACAGGAATTCCTGGATCGGCCCTGAGCCGTCGTTTTCAGCAATCTCGAGTTTGTCGGTTTCGTGGTGCCCCATCAGCGCGAAGTTTTCCGGCAGGACCACCAGTTGTGCGCCCTGATGGGCTGCGGTTTCGATCAGTCTCCCCGCTTCCAGCAGGTTGCCGCTGACATTGGGGCTGGAAGCCATTTGTATTGCTGCGAGGGTCGCCTTTTTCATTGAATCGGGTCCTTAATGGGTGCTGTGGGGTTTCCCCCTGGGTCAGCCCGGATTGGGCTGTGGCAGGCTCGCCAGAACAGCGGCGGATTCTAGCATAGCCTCGGAATTTGCCTGGATGCCGGTCTTTGTGTCCGGACGTCTACTCTCTAGAGCAGGACCACGTCGTACTGCTCCTGGTTGTATTGCGACTCGGCGCGGAACTTGATGTTTACACCAGTGAACGCTTCCAGCTCCGACAGCGTGTCCGCTTCCTCATCAACCAGACGGGCGACTACTTCGTTGGATGCCAGTACCAGAAGTTCCTGTACGTTGTACTGGCGGATTTCGCGGATGATCTCCCGGAAGATCTCAAGACATACGGTTTCAGCGGTTTTAAGGACACCGCGACCGCTGCAGGCGGGGCAGGGTTCGCAGAGTACATGTTCGAGGCTTTCCCGTGTGCGCTTGCGGGTCATCTCCACCAGTCCGAGACTGGACACTTCGCTGATGGCGTTGCGGGCGTGATCCCGTTCGAGGCTTCTCTGTAGCGACTGCAAGACCTGCTGGCGATGTTCCCGATCCCGCATGTCGATGAAGTCGATGATGATGATGCCGCCGAGATTGCGCAGTCGCAATTGACGGGCGATGGCTTGCGCGGCCTCAAGGTTAGTCTTGAAGATGGTTTCTTCAAGGTTGCGCCCGCCGACAAAGGCGCCGGTATTGACGTCAATGGTGGTCATGGCTTCGGTCTGATCAAGAATCAGATAACCACCGGACTTCAGCGCCACCCGCCGCTCCAGTGCTCGCTGGATTTCATCTTCGACGCCATAAAGGTCGAACAGGGGACGTTCGCCGGCGTAATGCTCAATCAGCGGGGCCAGTTCGGGCACGAATTCACGCGAAAAACGCAGAAGTCGCGTATAGGTCTCGCGTGAATCAATCCGGATTTTTTCAACCTTGGCGCAGTGCATGTCGCGAAGTACCCGCATACTCAGAGGCAGATCCTCATGCAAAAGAGTACGGGGCTTTGCGGTTCGCTGACGTTGGGCAATCGAGTTCCAGAGCTTGATCAGAAACAGCATGTCGGCTCGGAGAGCCGCCTCGTCCACCCCTTCAGCGGCAGTGCGGGCGATGAATGCGCCGGTGCTGTGTTCGCGCTGGAAGCTTTCAACGCAGGTCTTGAGCCGGGAGCGCTCTTCCTCGCATTCGATGCGCTGGGAAACGCCGCTCATGCGGGATTGCGGCATGTAGACCAAATAGACCGACGGGATCGACAGCTCCGTCGTCAGGCGCGCGCCCTTGGTGCCGATCGGGTCCTTCACCACCTGCACCATCAACTCCTGACCATCGCGGAAAATCTGTTCGATCTGGTCCGTCGTGGTTTTTTCGCGTTCGCTGCTGCAGAGATCGGACAGGTGCAGGAAGGCTGAGCGCTCAAGACCGATATCCAGGAAAACGGCCTGCATGCCCGGCAGGATGCGGCAAATTTTGCCTTTATATACATTACCGACCAGCCCCCGTCGGCGACTACGTTCGATCAGCACCTCCTGCAGTACACCATTCTCGACGATGGCGACTCTGGTTTCCGGTGGCGTGACATTGATCAGGATTTCGTCGCTCATGATGACCCACCCTTGTAAGGGCTGAGTGGATCAAGACCGACGTGGGTGAGCAAGCGGGCGGTTTCATGGAGAGGCAGTCCCATCACCCCCGAATAACTGCCGGATAGATGCGCGATGAACAGGCCACCGAGTCCCTGGATGGCATAGGCGCCCGCCTTGCCAACCGGTTCGCCCGAAGCCCAATAGGCTTCAATTTCGTCAATGTTGAGTGAGCGAAAACGGACCTTGCTGACGCATAGCGCCTCCCAGTGCTCAGCCCCGCTCCGCAGCGATAAGGCGCTGAGCACCCAATGTTCATTGTCCGAAAGGCGCATTAGCATATCGATCGCATGCTTCCGGCCTTCGGGCTTGCCGAGAATCTGATTGTCCAGCACCACCTCGGTATCGGCTGCCAGTATGGGCAGAGGCGATGAAACGAGTTGTTGTACCGCCCGTGATTTTTCGGCGGCTATCCGGCGGACATAGTCCTCGGGCAATTCACTAATGCCTGGTTGTTCGGGGATAGCGGCTGGCACAACCTCATGGTGGATGCCGAGTTGATCCAGCAGCTGGCGCCGACGAGGGGAGGCCGAGGCGAGGATGATGCGGGCAGGACTCATGATGGGCGTTGTCAAAATGGCGGAGAGTAGGGCGGATTCTACTCCAGCCGGTTAGCGGTGATAGGGATGCTTGTTGAGGAGACTCCAGGCCCGGTATATCTGTTCGGCGACGATGACCCGGACGAGGGGATGGGGCAGGGTCAGGGCCGATAGGCTCCAGAGTTGGTTGGCGCGGGCCCGGCAGGCATCCGACAGCCCTTCAGGCCCCCCTACCAGCAGGGCAATGCGCTGGCCGCTGGGCAACCAGTGCTGAAGCTTCCCGGCGAGTTGTTCGGTGCTCCAGGCCTGGCCGCCCACTTCGAGCGCGATCACATGGTCATCGCGGCAGAGCGATGCAAGTATGCGTTCGCCCTCCTCGTTACGCGCGCGGTCGAGGTCGGCATTCTTGCCACGCTTGCCGGGTGCGATTTCCCGCAGCACCAGCTCGCATTCACGCGGCAGTCGCTTGGCATATTCCTGATAGCCCTCGCTGACCCAGCCCGGCATGCGCTGGCCGACCGCGCACAGGAGAATCTGCATCAGGCGACAGCAAGCATGCGCTCTAGCGCCAGTTTGGCGAAGCCAGCCTGATCTTCGGCCACCCGGATGCGGTTGATGACGTGGCCTTCAACCAGGTTGTCCAGTATCCAGGCAAGATGCTGGGGATCGGTGCGGAACATGGTGGAGCACATGCAGAGGGTCGGCGACATGAAATGCACCTCCTTGCCCTGTGAGCGGACTTCATTCGCCAGCCGGTTGACCAGATTCAGTTCGGTACCCACCAACCAGCGGGTATTGGGTTCGGCCTCGCGGATGGTTTTGAGAATGTACTCGGTCGAGCCGACATACGGTGCTTTCTCGCACACTTCAAACGAGCATTCCGGATGAGCGATGACGCGGGTCTCGGGGAAACGCTCAAGGTAACGGTCAATATGCTCGGGCTTGAACATTTGATGAACCGAGCAAAAGCCTTTCCAAAGAATGATGCGGGCCTTGCGAATTTGCGCCTCGGTAAGGCCGCCCAGCAGTTGGGTGAAGTCCCAGGTGACCATTTCGTCCAGGGGAATGCCCATGCGGTAGCCGGTATTGCGACCGAGATGCTGGTCGGGGAAGAACAGCACTTTTTCGCGTTGGGCAAAGCTCCATTCCAGGATCTTGCGGGCATTGCTGGAGGTGCAGACGATGCCGTTGTGTTTGCCGCAGAAGAACTTGAGATCGGCGGCTGAGTTGATGTAGGTGACTGGCGTGATGCTGGCATCCGGGTCCAGTATGGCGGACAGTTCGCGCCAACTGCGCTCGACAGCGACCCGATTGGCCATATCTGCCATTGAGCAACCGGCGGCGAGGTCGGGCAGGATGGCGATCTGTTCGGGGCGTGACAGTATGTCGGCAACCTCAGCCATGAAGTGCACCCCGCAGAAGACGATGTACTCGGCATCGGATTGGGCGGCTTCCCGCGACAGTTTCAGCGAATCGCCGGTGAGGTCGGCATGGCGGAAGACCTCATCGCGCTGATAGTGATGGCCCAGGATGACGCAACGCGTGCCGAGCTTGCGTTTGGCCTCGACGATGTGCGCTTCGCATTCGGCGTCATCAAGCAGGGCATAGTTTTCGAGGGGGAGGGCAGGTACTAGCATGGGTCAGGGCCTCTCGGAGCGAGTATGTAGGGGTTGGCGGCGATAATACTGCAAAGCGAAACCGCGGCGATACAAGCGCCGTGGACGCTAGGGTCAGGGCATGTTTGCGTCGAGATCATCGACCTTGAGCATGAGTTGGGTCGTCTCATTACCGATTAGGTGCTCTGCGCCATGCAGGTCCCAGGCT
>JBKCCF010000264.1:0-10503 GCA_046305255.1 Methylococcaceae bacterium | reverse complement strand
CACACTGACCGATAACAACGGGCGCAAGGCCGATTTCCGCAACATCATCCTGATCATGACGACTAACGCCGGCGCGACCGAAGGGGGCCGGGCTTCAATAGGATTTACTCGGCAAGATCACTCATCGGACAGCATGAAGGTGATTGAGCGGGCCTTCTCACCGGAGTTTCGCAACCGGCTGGATACCGTCGTCCAGTTCGCACCGCTGAGCATTGAGATCATCGGTCAGGTGGTCGATAAGTTCATGTTCGAACTTGAAACCCAACTGGCCGAGAAACGGGTCTCCGTCGTTCTGGAACCGGAAGCCCGGCAATGGCTGGCCGAACACGGGTTCGACCCGCAAATGGGTGCAAGACCCATGAGCCGGGTAATACAGGAAAAAATCAAGAAGCGTCTTGCTGAGGACATCCTTTTCGGCAAACTCAGCCAGGGCGGGGTTGTCAGGATCGGCGTTGAGAGCGGAGAACTGGCCTTTACTGTAGAAGGACTGAGCCTGACGTCCGAACCAGCCTGAGATCAGCGCTGACGGAAAGTGATACGGCCCTTGGACAAATCGTAGGGGGTCATCTCCACCTTGACCCGGTCACCGGTCAAAATACGGATGTAGTGCTTGCGCATCTTGCCTGAAATATGAGCCATGACCACGTGGCCATTGTCCAGTTCGACGCGGAATGTGGTGTTAGGCAGGGTTTCAATCACCTTGCCTTCCATCTCGATGTGATCTTCTTTCGACATAAACCTCTCACTTGCGGTCGCCGACGGCTATCGGCAAAGCGCGCATCTTACCACATCGCTACGGCACAGCCTCTCCCCTGTCAAGTCTGAGCCAGCCTGTTGGTGTCAGGACTTCCAGGGGTCGGAAGCCGCCCTTGTACGCCATTTTCCGGCACTCGGTAATCCAGAATCCCAGATAAAGCCAGGACAGCCCCAGATCGACGGCCGCATTGATCTGCGCCAGCACGGCATAGGTACCGAGACCCCGCCTTTTCAGATCGGGGTCATAGAAGCTATAGACCGCTGAAAGACCGTCGCCCAGAACATCGACCACGCTGACCGCCAGCAGGTCCCTGCCCTCACGTAACTCCCAGAATTCCGTGCCCGACCAGCCGCTATCACCCAGAAAGTTCATGTAGTCATCGGCTGTCATCCGGGCCATGTCGGTACCCGGGTGACGCCGCCGCAGATAGCGCAGATAAAGTTGGTAATGGACGTCATCCAACACCGGCGGTTTTCGCAACACGTGCAGCCCTTCATTCAAGCGGAGTAGCCGCCGTTGTGCACGACTAGGCGTGAAGTCTGCCACCGGCAACCTGACTGGCCTGCAAGCGGCGCAGGCGACACAGTGCGGGCGATAGACCAGCCGACCACTCCGACGGAAACCATTGGCCACCAGCAGCTGGTAACCCTCGGGGTCCAGTTCATCCTCGGGTGGGACAAAAGCCATACGGGCGGAACGGCCCGGCAGGTACTCGCAGTCATTCTCGGCCCCGAGATACAGTGAAATGCCGGTCACAACGGTTGCTCCCCACCCGTCCAGGCACACGCCGACACCGATTCGTCGCAATGACGCCGCAGCAGTGCCGAGAATTCCGGACGCGGAATTTCGCTAGCCCCAAAGCTCTGCAAATGCGGCGTGTGAACCTGGCAGTCGATCAGGCGGTAACCCCAACGATCCAGCTGTTCACAGGCAAACACGAATGCCGCCTTGGAAGCATCAGTCACCCGATAAAACATCGACTCCCCGAAAAAAACTCGACCCATTGCCACGCCGTAGAGTCCTCCAACCAACTGCCCGTCTTGCCACGCCTCAAACGAATGAGCCATCCCCAACCGATGCAACTCGGCATAAGCCGCCCGCATGTCAGCACTAATCCAGGTGCCACCCGCCCCTGCCCGCGGTGCCGCACAGCCCGCCATCACCTCACTGAAAACGGTATCAAAACTAAACTGGAAGTCGCTGCGCCGGAGGCGTTTGCCCAAACTCCGAGAGACCTTGAGCCACTCAGGCAACAGGATCAATCTGGGATCGGGCGACCACCAGAGAATAGGTTCGCCGGGATTGAACCAGGGAAAAATGCCTTGTCGGTAAGCGTTGGCCAGACGTTGTGGCGTCAGGCACCCGCCGACCGCCAGCAAACCGTTGGGCTCCTCAAGTGCCGTCTCAACCGCTGGAAACGCCTGCTCCGGCACCTGTGGATCAAGCACTGTCAGCATGATTCGGCCCGATAGGGTGAGCGCGCCATCTGGCTGTCAATGTAATGTTCGATAGCTTCCCGTTCATGGGCCAGAAACCGCGCTATTGGCGCCTGAAAACCGGGCTCCGCGATCCAGTGATACGACCAGGTAGGCGTCGGCAGAAAGCCTCGGCTGACTTTATGTTCACCCTGAGCCCCTGGCTCAAACCGGGCAATATTGCTGGCGATGCAGAAGTCGATGCCCTGGTAGTAACAGAGCTCGAAATGTAGCCCCGGAATATCTTCCTGACACCCCCAGTAACGCCCGTACAGCGCATGGGTGCCGACCAGGAAATAAGCTGCAGCGATCACCCGACCCTGCCGACGCCCGACAACCAGGCGCACCTGATCGCCCATCTGGCTGGCAACGGCTTGAAAAAAGTTCAGCGTCAGCGCCGGATAATTGCCATGCCGGTCGAATGTGTCGCGATACAGCGCAAAAAACGCCCGCCAGTCAGCCTCTGTGACCTCGGATCCGGCGATTTGCTCTACCGTGATGCCGGCTTCTCGCACCTGCCTCCGTTCACGCAGAATTTCTTTGCGGCGTTTGGACGTTAGCCGGGACAGAAAATCATCGAAACAGCTATAACCCTGATTTTGCCAGTGGAACTGGCAACCCATGCGGCTCATGAGCCGGGGGGATTCGGCCAACACGGCATCATTCGCAAACAGCCAGTGCAGAGACGACACCCCCCACTGCTCAGCAGTCTCAATCGCGGTATCAAGCACTATCGCCGCCATCGCAGGGCTTCTCGCCTGCGGATGCAGCAAAAGGCGTGGCCCGGTGGCGGGTGTGAAGGGGGCCGCGACAACCAGTTTGGGATAATAGGCCAGCCCTGCCCGGCGATAGGCATCCGCCCACGAACCGTCAAATACAAATTCGCCGAATGAATTATCTTTGAGATACATCGGCAGCGCGGCCAGAAGAGCGCCATCATCGCCCTCGACGAGAAGATGCCGGGGTGTCCAGCCCACCCGCTCACCCAGACAGGCCTGCGCCTCCAGTGCCAGCAAAAACTCGTGCCGTAGAAAAGGGTAAGCACCATCGCTGAGAGTATTGAAGTCCGCGACGACCACCTCGGACAGCCCATTCACCGGACAACGGACGTTCATGCTGCAACCAGCAGGAACGTCGGCACATTCACCCGGGCACCGAAAGTTAAATCTCTGTTGCATGCCTTGATTGGGGCACGCATCCATGGGATATGGGATAATGAGGGCTTACCGCCCGTTTTCTCCCCGTAGGACTGCTCCTCGGGCCGAGGGAATTTCGCTATCATCCTGACATCCAGCTTTTCTCAAATGGCTCAATACGTTTATACCATGAACCGCGTGGGCAAGGTCGTGCCCCCGAAACGCGAGATTCTGAGGGACATTTCCCTATCCTTCTTTCCTGGCGCCAAGATCGGCGTACTTGGGCTCAATGGCTCAGGCAAATCGACCCTGCTGCGCATCATGGCCGGCGTTGATACCGAATTTAATGGTGAAGCCCGGGCCCAAACCGGCATCAACATCGGCTACCTGTCACAGGAACCGCAACTGGATCCGACCAAGACTGTCCGTGGCAATGTCGAGGAAGCCCTGGCCCATATCAAAAATGCGCTGACCCGACTGGACGAGGTCTATGCCGCCTATGCCGAACCGGATGCCGATTTCGATGCCCTGGCAGCAGAACAGGCGAAACTGGAGGATATCCTTCAGGCCAGTGACGGCCACAACCTGGAACGTACGCTGGAGCTTGCCGCCGACGCCCTCCGACTGCCCGACTGGGATGCCGATGTGACGAAGCTCTCTGGTGGTGAACGGCGCCGTGTGGCGCTTTGCCGTCTGTTGCTGTCGAGCCCCGACATGCTGTTGCTGGATGAACCGACCAACCATCTCGACGCCGAATCCGTCGCCTGGCTGGAGCGTTTCCTGCATGACTTTTCCGGCACCGTCATTGCCGTCACCCATGACCGCTACTTCCTCGACAACGTTGCCGGCTGGATCCTCGAACTTGACCGCGGCCATGGCATTCCCTGGGAAGGCAACTACTCTACCTGGCTCGAGCAAAAGGAGGCCCGACTGGAGATTGAGGAAAAGCAGGAGAGTGCCCGCATGAAGGCCATGAAGGCCGAACTGGAGTGGGTTCGCACCAATCCCAAGGGGCGCCACGCCAAAAGCAAGGCCCGTCTGCAACGTTTCGAAGAACTGTCCAGCCAGGAGTCGCAAAAGCGCAACGAGACCAAGGAAATCTACATACCGCCCGGGCCACGCCTGGGTGATGTCGTGGTTGAAGCAACCGGGATCAGCAAGGGCTTTGGTGACCGCTTGTTGATTGATGGACTTGATTTTCGCCTGCCGCCCGGCGGCATCGTCGGCATCATTGGCCCGAACGGCGCCGGCAAAACCACCCTGTTCCGCATGATGGCTGGCATAGAGCAGCCCGATAGCGGCAGCATCCGCATCGGTGAAACCGTCCAGATCGCCCACGTTGATCAGACTCGCGACCACCTCAATGACAACAACACCGTGTGGGAAGAAATCTCCGACGGTCTGGACATCATCACTGTAGGTACCTACCAGACACCGTCACGCGCCTATTGCGGCCGGTTCAATTTCAAGGGCTCGGAACAGCAGAAGCGCATTGGTGAACTGTCAGGCGGTGAACGCAACCGTGTCCACCTCGCCAAACTGCTGAAGAGTGGCGGTAACGTCCTGCTGCTCGACGAGCCGACCAACGATCTTGACGTCGAAACGCTCCGGGCGCTGGAAGAGGCGCTACTTGATTTCCCCGGCTGCGCTGTGGTTATCTCGCACGATCGCTGGTTCCTCGACCGTGTCGCCACTCATATGCTGGCGTTCGAAGGCGACAGTAAAGTCGTCTGGTTCGAAGGCAACTATGCCGATTACGAAGCAGACCGCAAGCGTCGCCTGGGTGATGAGGCTGACAATCCTCATCGTATTCGCTACAAGCCGCTAGCCGGCTAGTAGTTCGGCGCCATTCCGACCCATGGAGCGGATTGGCGCCACAACCATGCTCCTTATTTATCAGTAAAGGTCACAGATCGCGGCCTTTGCATCACTAGCCGAGATTACATGACCGACACACCCATCTTATTTGAAGACCTCGACCTGTCCCCCGCACTCCTGCAAACGGTGCGGGAGATCGGCTACGAGTCCCCCTCCCCCATCCAGGCGGCCAGTATTCCCCACCTGCTCGCCGGCCGCGACATCCTGGGTCAGGCCCAGACCGGCACTGGCAAAACCGCTGCGTTTGCACTGCCCATCCTCAGCAGAATTGACGTCTCGCGGCGGGTGCCGCAAGCCCTGATCCTGGCGCCCACCCGCGAGCTGGCCATTCAGGTGGCCGAAGCCTTTCAGACCTATGCCCGCCATATTGAAGGTTTCCACATTCTGCCGGTCTACGGCGGTCAGGGCATGGGACAACAGCTCCGCCAACTGGCGCGCGGCGTTCATGTCATTGTCGGTACGCCGGGCCGGGTCATGGATCATCTGCGCCGCGAAACCCTTAATCTGGACTCGCTTAACACCCTCGTGCTGGACGAAGCAGACGAAATGCTGCGCATGGGCTTCATTGAGGATGTCGAATGGATTCTCGACCATACCCCGGAAACTCGCCAGACTGCACTGTTCTCGGCCACCATGCCGGCGGTCATCAAAAAAATCGCAGATCGCCACCTGAACGACCCGGCCGAAATCAAGATCAAGAGCAAAACCTCTACGGTCGAAGCCATCAATCAGCAATACTGGCTGGTGTCGGGTTTACAAAAACTGGAGGCACTGACGCGCATTCTTGATGCTGACGACATTGATGCCATGATCATTTTCGTCCGCACCAAGACCGAAACCGTTGAACTGGCTGAAAAGCTGGAGGCGCGGGGCTACGAAGCTGCTGCACTCAATGGTGACATGACCCAGATATTGCGGGAAAAGGTCGTAGACCGGCTCAAGAAAGGCGCGCTGGACATAGTGATCGCGACCGATGTCGCCGCGCGCGGGCTGGATGTGGAGCGCATCACCCACGTCGTCAACTATGACATACCCTACGACACCGAAACCTATGTCCACCGCATAGGCCGCACAGGCAGGGCTGGACGCAAGGGCACCGCAATTCTGTTCGTCGCACCGCGCGAACAGCGGATGCTGCGGGCGATAGAACACGCGACCCGCCAGCCCATACAGCAAATGCGCCTCCCCACCCTCAGGGACATTGCCGATAAGCGGATAGAACAATTCAAGGCCCAACTGGTTGAGGCGCTCGATAATCAGGATATCAGCTTCTATCGGGAGTTGATCGACAAGCTTGTTTCCGAGGAAATCGGTGATCCCGCCGATATCGCTGCGGCAATTGCCTACCTGATGTATCGTGAACGACCGCTGGCAGCCGCCAATGAACCTGAGCCGCCACCGCGACGCGAGTATGCACGAGACTATAACGATGACCGCCGCCCTCCGCGCCGCAGCGAAAGCCGCGATGACAGCCGGCGTCGGCCGGATGATCGCGGGGACTTTCGCCGTCCCGATGTCAACATGGCTATGTTCACCATTGATGTGGGCCGCAGCCATGGCGTCATGCCAAAAGATATCGTCGGCGCCATCGCCAATGAAGGCGGAATCTCCGCCCGCCAGATTGGTGCCATCAAATTGTTTGACACCCACAGCACGGTAGAACTGCCGGGGGGCTTGCCTGATGAAGTCTTCCGGGCATTGAAACGCACATTCGTTCGGGGCCAGAAACTCAACCTGCAACCGGCCGAAGATACCCGCGGATACTCATCAAAACCTACCAGCCCCCGCAGCGGGAGTGGCCGACCTGCCGGTGACAAGCCCCCGCGACGAAAGGTTGAGGGGCTGACCCTGCCACCCTCCAAGTATAGGTCTAAACCTGACGCCGGCAAGGACTAAGGCCAAGCGATGACGGTGCTGGAGGCAATACTCGAAAGACTGGAGCAACTGTCGGAGCACGTCGAACGGCTGGTGCCGCCAGCAGCCGAACCGCTACCGTGGGCCTCCGCTTGCGCTTTCCGCTGGCAGGGCATCGCTCATCACCAACCGTTGCGGGTCATACAGCGCCCGCAACGCCTGCATCTAGCCGATCTGCACTGCATTGATCTCCAGAAGGAGACCCTGCTTCGCAATACCCGCCAACTGCTTGCAGGCTTGCCTGCCAATAACGCCCTGCTCTGGGGCGCCAAGGGCACGGGTAAATCCTCGCTGATCAAAGCCCTGCTCACTGACTGTGCAGATCAGGGCTTGCGAGTGATAGAGGTCAGCGTGCAGCATCTCATCGAATTGCAGGTCATCCAGGAAATCCTTAATGGAAGGCCAGAAAAATTCATCCTCTATTGCGATGATCTATCATTCAACGCCGACGATGCCGGCTATAAGGCACTCAAGGCCGTGCTGGAGGGCTCTCTCAGCGGCCAACCCGATAATGTACTGATCTATGCCACCTCCAACCGTCGCCACCTGCTGCCGGAGTATGCCGGTGACAACGCGCAGGCACACTGGATTGACGATGAACTGCACCAGGGCGAAGCCGTAGAGGAAAAAATCTCCTTATCGGAACGGTTTGGCGTCTGGCTGTCGTTCCGGGCCTTTACTCAGGACCAGTATCTAGCCGTCGTTAACCACTGGATACGCCGGCTGGGCGGTGACCCTGGGGCTGACGAGGTAATAAGGGCCGAAGCCCTGCGCTATGCCCTGCTCCGAGGCTCCCGCAGCGGCCGCGTCGCTTCGCAGTTTGCACGTGACTGGACCGGTCAGCGAGGACTTACGGCATCGGCATGACCTCCCCCCTGGATTCATCACACGCAAAAACCTAACGCCGACAACAGACACCGATGACTCAAGACCCCCGCACTATTCTCGTTACCAGCGCCCTTCCCTACGCCAACGGACCGATACACCTTGGCCATCTGGTCGAATACATCCAGACCGATATCTGGGTGCGTTTCCAGAAAATGCGCGGCCATGCCTGCCATTACGTCTGTGCCGACGATACCCACGGCACCCCTATCATGCTGAGGGCACAAAAGGAAGGTATCACACCGGAAACACTGATTGCCCGGGTACAGCAAGAGCATGAACGCGACTTTGCCGGCTTCCATATTGAGTTCGATCAGTACTATTCAACTCACTCCGAGGAAACCCGCCAGTTCGCCTCAACGATCTATAGCCGACTCAAGGACAGGGGCCTGATTGAATCGCGAACGATTGAGCAGTACTACGACCCCGCCAGGGAGATGTTTCTGCCCGATCGCTTTATCAAGGGTGAGTGTCCGCGCTGTCATGCCAGGGACCAATACGGTGATTCCTGCGAAGCCTGCGGTGCCACCTACGCGCCCACTGATTTGATCAACCCCTATTCCGCCGTATCAGGCGCAACGCCAGTACGGAAGGAGTCGGTGCATTATTTCTTCAAACTCGGAGACTGCGCGGACTTCCTCAAACACTGGACCCGCGATGGTCATCTGCAGGCGGAAGCGGCCAACAAGATGGCAGAATGGTTCGAGGCAGGTCTGGCGGACTGGGATATCTCCCGCGATGCGCCCTATTTCGGCTTTGAGATACCCGATGCACCGGGCAAGTTTTTCTATGTCTGGCTGGATGCTCCCATCGGTTACATGGGAAGTTTCGCTAAACTCTGCGAACGGCTGGGGCTGGATTTTGAAACCTATTGGCGCAAAGACGCCAGTACCGAGCTATACCACTTCATCGGCAAGGATATCCTCTACTTCCATGCCCTGTTCTGGCCGGCCATGCTGGAATACGCCGACTTCCGGACACCGACGCAGATTTTTGCCCACGGCTTTCTGACGGTAAACGGCGAGAAGATGTCCAAATCCCGCGGCACCTTCATCACTGCCGAAAGCTATCTGCAACAAGGCCTGAACCCCGAATGGCTGCGCTATTACTATGCCTGCAAACTCAATGGCAGCATGGAGGATATTGACCTTAATCTTGACGACTTCGCGCTGCGCGTAAACGCCGATCTGGTGGGAAAGTACGTCAACATCGCCAGCAGGACGGCAGGTTTCGTCACCAGGCAACTGAATGGCCAGCTTGATGCGGCCTACTGGCAGAGCGAGGAAGGTCAAGCCATTCTGGACTCTTCGCGCGCTGCGGTAACAGTCATTGCCGATGCCTATGAGTCGCGCGATTATGCCCGGGCCACCCGCGAAATCATGCGGATGGCCGATGCCATCAACGAATACCTCAACGATCAGGAACCCTGGAAAGTTGCCAAAAATCCGGAGCAGCAGGCCCGGCTACTGCGGATCTGCACCCGTAGTTTGCAGGGTTTTCACACCCTGTCTATTTTGTTGGCGCCCCTGCTGCCGAACCTGACGGAAAAAGTGGCCCGTGACTTCTTCGACATGAGCCGCAACTTTGTCTGGGATGATCTCAATGTACCGCCGTGTACCATCAATCCCTACCAGCATCTCATGACCCGCATTGATCCCAAGTCACTTGATGGACTGGTGGCAGCCAACCGCCAAAGCCTTCAGGCGACGGCGCCACAACCTGCTGCGACAACACATGCCATACACCCCATCGCCGACACCATTGGCATTGAGGACTTCGGCAGGATTGATCTTCGCATCGCCCGGATCGTCAAGGCCGATCACGTGCAGGGTGCTGACAAACTGTTGCAACTGACATTGGATATCGGCGAGGCACAGACGCGAAATGTATTCGCGGGCATCAAATCCGCCTATGACCCCGCTCAACTGGAAGGCAAACTGACAGTGATGGTGGCGAATCTGGCGCCAAGGAAGATGAAGTTCGGTCTATCAGAAGGCATGGTACTGGCGGCTAGCGACGAACGCGGCGGGCCTTTTGTACTGATTCCGGATGAGGGAGCTCAACCGGGCATGCGGGTCAAGTAGGCGTCATGGGGGCCTGGGCGCGGGGGAACCCAACGCCCGCAGCGCTCAATCAGCCGCCGTCCAATCCCGCTTCCGCCATTGCCACCGCGCGAAACACTGCGCGTCCTTTGTTCAGGGTTTCTTCCCACTCGTTGAGCGGGATGGAGTCATGCACCACGCCCGCGCCGGCCTGGATGTGCAAAGTGCCGTCCTTGATCACGGCGGTTCGGATGGCGATGGCGGTATCCAGATTGCCGGACCAGCCGACGTAACCCACCGCGCCGGAATAGACACCGCGTTTGACCGGCTCCAGCTCGGCGATGATTTCCATGGCCCTGATTTTCGGTGCGCCACTGACGGTGCCGGCGGGGAAAGTCGCCCGCAGCACATCGAAG
>JBKCCF010000263.1:0-25030 GCA_046305255.1 Methylococcaceae bacterium | reverse complement strand
CGCCGCTCTCGCTTACCGATAACAGTTGATCGCTGCCTGCCGTCCATTCGGCACGGGCCTGATTCAGGCAGAGCCCGGCGACAAGCAGGACCAATAGCCGCATTTTGTCTGTATTCATCTGTGACATCCTGTCCTCAGAGGCGCAGTCTCTGCGCCCGCATCATGAAAGGATGCGCGGGGCATGTGCCCCGCGCATGCCGGTCTGGCCTGAGCCGCCGCTATTAGCGGGTCAGGTTGACACTGCCATTGACCGATACCTGTTGCTGGGCCAGCGAGGCATGCCCCAGATTTTGCGAGGTCTGGGTGATCCCTGCATTCCCCGCCAGTGAACCGCCGCCAAATGAGTTGGAAGCCGTCCAGCCACCACCAGGGCTAGCTGACATGCTCACCGTGGTATTGGTGACAGAGCCGGACATTTCGCCCACGCTGGCGGTATAAGTCACTGCACCCGACTGGCTCGCGGCGCTCGCGCCATTGGCAGTAACCTGGCTGTTGTCGGTCGTGATCGTATCCTTGCTGACGACCGAGCTGCTGCCGTTGTTGGCCACACCGTCTAAACCGGTCAGCGTGGAGCTTTCATCGGTGCTGGCGGTGGCGGTAGAGCCATTGTTGGCGGCTGCAGTACCCTGAGCCGAAGCGGCTGCCAGGCTGTTGTCGCTGCGGTCGCTCAACGCCATGCCGCCCTTGTCGGCCGCAGCATCGGCGGCAGAGACATTGGTATGATCACTGTTGTCACTGCGATCACTATGGTCGAGGTTTGCCGTACCGCCGTTGTTGGCGGCAACCGAATCCTCGGCATTGGCATTGGCTGAACTGCTGTCGCTGCGGTCGCTGTAGGCACTGCTGCCATAGTTGGCCGCGGCGTCCGTTGCAGACGCGCTGCTCTGCTTGGAGCTTGTCCAGCTGGAGGCATCAGTCGCCGTCATGGTGTGAGTCGTGGACTCGGTCGAGTGGTCAGAATTGTCGCTACGATCAACCATTGCGACACTGCCATTGTTGGCCGCCGCATCGGTAGCGGTGGCGGTGCTACGGTCGGATTTGTCACCGCTGTCAGAGAACGTAGACCAGGCAGTGGAGTTGTCATCCGCAGTATTGCCGGTGTTGCCGGCCTGGTTGGTGGTCGGCGTCGCCATGAACGGACCCGGACCCTCACCCGCGAACGCCCCACCGGACGCGCCCAGTACCATGCCGACACCGGCTGCAATTAATGTCTTTTTATACATTTCCATGAGATCAATCTCCTTTTGGGTTACTAACAAGGATGCGAGGGTTTCCACCCCGCTACAGCATTTGGCTAACGCCTCGAGGGTTTACTAGTCAAAAGTCGTACCAGGTCACAATCCCGCGCAATCCGGGCGATGTAGCGGTTCACGCTGCAAAAGGACTGTAAGCCGCAGCGACCATGCCTAAACCGGTTGAGCGCAAAAATACGACCCTGACCCTCCTGGCGCGTGGCGCTCCCCGGATTCCAACTCCATGAAAAACAAGACATCACGCCATCAGGCTTAAGCCCGCAATACGGGTGTGGCGGGTGTAAAGATATTCGACACCCTCGCCAGTCGGAATCATGCCGACGCCATCAGCAACAGGGCAGCACTTTCGTCATTCAAGTAACTGTAAAAACTGGTCTTTTTCGATATTAACCGGATTCACCGGCGTCTACCACACACCCGGGCCACCCTGATCGACTGTACAATTCTCCATAATTCCGTCGTATCAAACGACAGAGTGCAGGGCTGGAAAAGGCCGGCCCCACATCCCAACGATGCCGTCATCAGTGAGGTCAACTGCATGAAAAGCTTGCGAAAAGAACTATGGTTTGACGTTCCCGAAAGAATGTCCTTTATCAACATCACGCCGGACGTTAAGGCTTGCCTGCTCGAAAGCGGGATAAAAGAAGGCCTGTTGCTGGTAAATGCCATGCACATCACCGCCTCCGTATTCATCAATGACGACGAATCAGGCTTGCATCAGGATTTTGGACGCTGGCTGGAGGAACTCGCCCCGCATACGCCGCTCAGCCGCTATCGGCACAATCTGACCGGCGAGGACAATGGCGATGCCCACCTGAAACGGCAGGTCATGGGGCGTGAGGTGGTGGTTGCGATCAGCGAAGGGCGACTGGATTTCGGTCCCTGGGAGCAAATTTTCTACGGCGAGTTCGACGGCCGCAGACGCAAGCGGGTGCTGGTGAAGATCATCGGCGAATAGCTCCGGGGCCCATTCGCAAACGGTCAATCCTCATCGTCATAGGGCTGTGGCTTGACCCCCTTGGGCAACCTGGGTTTCTTCGCGGTACTCAGCAGGGTCAGCGCATTGCCGAGCACGAGCAGGACGACCAGCCCATGGCTGATCCAAAAAAGCATCATAATAGGAGCCTTCACGTAGGGTGAGTGAACGGCTAGGATAGCCGCAAACGACCCGGAATAATCAATACGGTCTCATTAAATGTCATATCTCATCCGCGCGATCTGCGCCCATTGCTCGCCTGTTACCACCCTGGGTTCACCGACATGAGCGGTGCTGTGGTCTGGCGCATCGGTGGTCTGCTGAACCTGATTCAAACCACGTTCGTCGGCATATTGCGGGTCTTGTCGGTTCCCATCGTACTGATGCTCAGCATCGCTTCGGGCTATACCACCTATTACGGACTCAGCTTCTTCATCACGCCCTGGATCGGCCTGGTAATCACCGTCGCCGTGCAATCCATTGTCGTGATCTGCTCACTGGAACTGGCCGGCATGCACTGGCGCGCCAATCCAGGCCGCTATTGCAGTGTATTGCTATCCCTGCTGGTGGCGCTGACCGTTTCGGTGACGTTCTCTTACTTCACGTTTTACGAGGTATCGCAGAGGGACAGCATCGTCATTGAGCGGCAGGCGGGCCTCGCTGGCGAGGTCGGCCGCTATCTTGAAAAAGTCGTGCAACTGAAAAGCCGGATCACCGCCAGCCAGCAACAACGGATTGCGGCAGCGTCGGAAGACACCAACAAGGCATACATGGGCACCTATCCCGGCATGAAGGGCAGTGACATAGGCAAAGGGCGGATGTGGAGTTACTACAACGACATTCTTAAAACCGAACAGGACAAGCTGGCCAAACTTGAAACCCAGACCCGGGAACTGGATCAGCAGATAATCGATACCCGCGCCGCCTTGCGAGAAGTGTCGTCCCACATGGCGGACCCGACCGTACACGAACACTTGTTGCAGTCCTTCCATCATGTCCAGACCGAAGCCGACATGCTGGCCGCCAGCTATGGCCAGCCCCCCGTCGAAGCGCCCCGACTCGGCTCCCATACCGAGTTTACCCGTGGCATCACCCCCTCATTCGACATGTGGCGGAACGTGTCCTGGTTCGCGCTGGCCTGTGCAGCGATGGTCGATTTTTTCACCCTGATTCTGTCCTACCGGCTGGAAATGACCGCTCCCGGCCCGCTGACGGAGGCCGAGAAAGATCTCGTCTTTCAGGGGCTGCGCCAGTTCAGCCAGTTCAGCATCAACGCCAATGACGAGCTTGAGTTCATCATCGAACGTTCAGAACTGGAACGGGCCCGCCGGGTATCCGACTGGCAACGCATGTTTGCAGTGGCCTATCTGCTTAACCGTGGCTACCTGCGCAAAATGAGCGCCCGCTCGGTGGAATTTGCGCCCAATCTTTACCCTATCGTCGCCGAACGGATGAAAATCGCCGAACGCGACGGCGTCACACCGGCCAATGATGACCCGCTAACCCTGGTCATGAGGAGCAAATTTCATGGATGAGTCGATCGACGATGAACGCTGGGTCGCCGGTTTCGAGGGCGACCGGCGAATCGTCGTCACCCGCCTTGGGCCTTATCTGCGGGTCTTTCCCCGACCTGAAAATTTCACCCGCCGGTTCTACCACAGGGTCTACACACTGCCGATCGTCGACTGGCAGCTGGAACTGGAACCGCCTCAACTCGGACCGCTCTGCACGGCATCAGCCCGTCTTGCCATCCGCTTTCAGGCAACATACCGCTATGCCAGCGAGCATGTCGAACACCTCGACGATCTCGCCGCTTACATCAGAACCCAGTACCAGTCGCTGCTGCAGGATGCAGCCGAATCCGAACTGAACGCCCTGCAAACCGGCGAATGGCTTGAGCATGGACAGGACCGGCTGGCGCAACGGATTGAGGATCTGGTACACGAATTACTGGCCATACGTAACATCCAGTCCCGCTGCCGCTGCGTCATAGACACGCGTTTCCATGAGTGTGATCTTGCCGTGGTCCATGCCGATCTCTGCTCGACCGATCTCACCCGCAAACGGATCGCTCTTAAAATTCTCAGGCGCCAGCATGAAATCACCGAACATTTGACCCGCAACCGCCATGAGGGAGAACTACAGGAGCAGCAACTCAAGCTGGAGAATCAGGAAAAGCTGCTGGCGCTCATGCGTCGCGAAACCGAACTGCTGCAGCTGCGGCACCAGGAAGAATTGACCCAGGTGCGGCAAGCCATCCTGAGCGACGAAACCCGCCATTCGGAAAACATCGACAGCCGGTTGCGCCAGCAACAGGAACAACTCCAGCACGAGGCCGAGTACAAGCGGATGGGACTTGCCGCCACCCTCAACGAAAAGGCTGAACGCGCCACCGCTCTCAACGAGGTACAGGCCCACCTCGAACGTGAGATCGAACTGCTGGCCATGGAACGTCAGCGGATAGCCCTGGAAGAAGAGATCAACTCGATCAAGCAGTCCCGCGTCCGGGGCTGGATCAGCGGCGGCAGCCGGTCGATCGCCGTTCGTGACAGCCAATAGCCGCGTGACCGCGCTGGCCCGACCCTCCTGGCCACCCCCGATTTAGCTCGCACACCTTATCCGCTTCAATCTATGTGGAACTACAACATCATCGCCCCTCTTCTGCTGCTGAGCGCCACCGCTCTGGGCAATCCCTGGTCCGAAACATCAGGCCCAACCCGCGGGCCGGCGCGGGCCATAGGGGATACCAGCGCCGGCTGCATCAGTGGTGCCAGAACCCTTGCCACCGAAGGGGAAGGCTATGTGGTCATGCACCTGGAGCGCGACCGCTATCACGGCCATCCCGCCCTGTTGACGGCCATCCATACGCTGGGTAGCAGGGTCGCTCAAGGTCTTGGCATGATGCATATCGGCGATCTCGGTATGGCCCGGGGCGGGCCCATGCCCTTTGGTCACCGCAGCCATCAGACCGGGCTGGATGCCGATGTCTGGTTCGACCTTGATCCCGGCCTGCATCGAAACGCCGACGATAATCGGTCGACTATCACCGCGCCCAGTTTTCTGACCCACGTGACGCGCCAGCTGGACACCCGCCTGTGGAGCGACAGGCAGGCACAAATGCTGAAAGCTGCCGCCATTCAACCGGCTGTCGATCGTATTTTTGTGAATGCCCGCATCAAGCAGGTGCTGTGCGACACCGTTCGGGGCGATCGCACCTGGCTGCGCAAAATCCGGCCCTGGTACCATCACGACGACCACTTCCATATGCGGCTGGCCTGCCCGCCCGATAGCCCGTCCTGTGTCCGGCAAGAGCCGATCCCGGCAGGTGAGGGTTGCGATGCCAGCCTGAGCTGGTGGTTTGATAAAAACCCCGCATTGCCAAGCCCCGCCAAGCCGGTGCCTCCTCCGAAACCGCTAATGCCGGCCGAGTGCCGCAGGGTGCTGAGCGAGGATTAGCCGGTCGTACCGGAAAGCCAGCCCCAGCACCGTCAGCAAGCCCAGCAAAACCGGTAAATCCCCCCAGAGCACGTAGGGCGTTTGCCCCTTCATTGGCCTGATTGAGCCGGTCAGCGTTGTCTTTTGCAACTGTGGCGCCTGCGCTAGTAGTCTGCCGTGAGGGTCAATGATCGCACTGACGCCGGTATTGGTTGCCCGCAGCATATAGCGGGCTGCTTCCAACGCCCGCATTCGGGCCACCTGAATATGTTGCGCCGGGGCGATGGAATCGCCAAACCAGCCATCATTGGTGACGTTGACCAGATACGCCGCCGCCGGCAACTGCGCCCGCGCCTCATGACCGAACAAATCTTCGTAGCAGATGGATGCCGCCAGCGGATAGCCTGCCGCAACGATCGGGCGCTGCCAGTCATCACCGGCCAGAAACTCCGCCATCGGTATCTGCAGGATCTGCAGTACCCAGCCGAACAGGGGTCGCAGAGGCAGATATTCGCCAAAGGGGACCAGATGCCGCTTGAAGTAATGATCATCGGGCCGGTTGAGACTGACCAGCGCGTTGAAATAGGGCTTTGGCTTGGCGGGGTCACCATAAGGGACGCCAATGAGTACATCGCTGCCATGCTGGCGCGCCTCGGTTGCCAATGGCGCAAGGAAACTGTCGCGAACCTGATGATAGAACACCGGCACCGCCGTCTCAGGCCAGACGATGAGTTTTGAATCCCAGTGCTGCCGGGTCAGGTCGATATACATTTGCAGGGTCGGCAGCCGATTCTGCTGCTGCCATTTGGCGTCCTGCGGGATATTGCCCTGCAACAGCGTGACGTTGAAAGGCTGTCCGGCGGGCTGGCTCCACTGCCGCTGACTCAGTGTCGACGACAAGGCCATCAGCACCATCATGCCGATGACGGCAGACCGCCGGGTATGCCCCGCGCCGGTCACGGCCACCTGTATCAGCCCTGCCAGCAACGCCACCCCCCAACCAACACCGTACACCCCCAGCAAGGGGGCCAGCCCCGCCAACGGTGTATCGGTCTGGCTGGCGCCCACCAGTAGCCATGGAAAACCGCTGAGCAGCCAGCCTCGGGCCATTTCCAGCAAGATCCACGCGGCCGGCAACACCGCCAACCGCTGGAGCACGGAAGCGCGCGGGGCGAGGCACAGCGCCAATGCACCGGACAGGGCCGGATACAACGCGTAAAACAGGGTGACCAATGCGGTACAGCCGATGGCCTCAAAGCGGGTGCTGCCGCCAAACTGATACAGGCTGATATAAAGCCAGGAGACACCGATGCCAAACTGTCCGAGTCCGAACAGGTAACCCCTGCGAAAGGCGCGGCCGGCCGTGGCATCCGACCAACTGGCAAACAGCAGGCTCAGCGAAACAGGCGCCAGCAGCGGAACATCAAACGGAGAGAATGCACAGGGCAGCAACAGACCCGCAAACAGGGCGACAAGATCGCGACGCACCCGGTGCCGAGGGCTGTCAGCCCTCGCCCTCGTCTTCCGGCACGGGCACTTCGACTTCAGGAGGCAGGATCAACCGAAGCAGATGCACCCTGCGGTTATCGGCGCGGATAACAACGAAACGGAACGGCCCAAGGTCGGCCTGCTCGCCGCGTTTAGGCACATGGCCTAGTTCATGCACGATGAGCCCGCCGATGGTGTCAAAATCCTCATCGCTGAGGTCGGCATCGAAGTATTCGTTGAACGCCTCTATCGGCGTCAGCGCCTTGAGGCTGTATTCCCGACGACTCTTGCGGAAGATAAATTCCTCCTCGCCAAAATCGTGCTCGTCTTCAATGTCGCCGACGATCTGCTCCAGCACGTCTTCAATAGTCACCAGCCCCGCCGCTGCCCCGTATTCGTCCACCACGATGGCCATGTGACTGCGGGTTGCCCTAAACTCCCTCAGCAATACATTGAGGCGTTTGCTTTCGGGCACGAACAGCGCCGGCCGCATGATTTCCGAGACCAGACGGCTACGATCCTTCAGGCTATGGATGAGCAAATCCTTGACCAGCAGGATGCCGACAACCTCGGTACGATCTTCACCGATCACGGGGTAGCGGGAATGGGCGGATTCTGCCACCAGAGGAAAGACCGTCTCGATTTCCGCATCCTGCGGGACGACGATCATTTGGGAACGGGGAATGGTGATGTCGCGAACCCGAAGTTCGGAGACCTGCAGCACGCCCTCAATCATGGACAGTGCTTCGAGTTCAATCAGATTCCGCTTCTGGGCTGTTCGCAGCAGTTCCAGCAAGTCATCCCTGTCCTCGGGTTCACCGGAAATGAAATGAGTCAATCGTTCGAGCCAACTTCGATGCTCGCCCGCGGGTTCATCATTCATGCTGTCTCTGCCTCTTCATAGGGATTGCTATAACCCAACTCGGTCAGTAGGGCGATTTCCTTGGCCTCCATCTGTTCGGCCTCATCCTCCTCAACGTGATCATAACCCTGCAGATGAAGCACACCATGGACCACCATATGGGCCCAATGCGCCTCCACCGGCTTGCCCTGCTCATGGGCCTCGCGCTCGACCACCGCCGCGCAGATCACCAGGTCGCCGAGCACTTCAACAGGGACGCCCTCCGGTACCTCACAGGGAAAACTGAGCACATTGGTAGGACCGGATTTGTCCCGGTATATCTGATTGAGCATGGCGCTTTCAGTCTCATCGACAATGCGGATAGAGAGTTCATACCCGCCCGAAGGTGCTGCAGCCTCGGCCCAGCGCCGGAATTGTGCATCATCCGGCGTCCCTCTACCTGAGACGTTGTCGATATCAATGTGCATCATGATCGGGCGTTCTAGCTTTGTCATAGGCCTCATAGGCAGCGACGATACGTTGCACCAGGGGGTGTCGCACGACATCGTGGGCCCCAAACAGCGTGAAACTGATGCCCTCAACTTCGCGCAGCACCTCCAGTACATGGCGCAGGCCGGATTCCTTGTTGCGGGGCAGGTCGATCTGGGTAATGTCGCCGGTAATCACGGCCTTGGAACCAAAGCCCACCCGCGTCAGGAACATCTTGATCTGCTCCACCGTGGTGTTTTGGGCCTCGTCCAGGATGATGAAAGAATCGTTCAGGGTACGGCCGCGCATGAACGCCAGTGGGGCAACCTCAATCACATTGCGCTCCATCAGCTTGGCCACCCGCTCAAAGCCCAGCATTTCGTAGAGCGCGTCGTACAGTGGCCGCAGATAAGGATCCACCTTCTGCGCCATGTCGCCGGGCAGAAAACCCAGTTTTTCACCCGCTTCGACCGCAGGTCGGGCCAGGATCAGACGGCGCACGTCTTCCCGTTCCAGTGCGGCAACGGCACAGGCCACAGCTAGATACGTCTTACCGGTACCGGCCGGGCCGATACCGAAATTGATGTCATAGCGGTCGATATTCTGCAGATATTTCTGCTGATTGGCGCCGCGTGGCCGAATGGTACCGCGCTTGGTACGAATGGCCAGCAGCCCGCCCTGATCGCCGCCACTGGCAGGCTCCAGCATGGCGTCGACGTTGGCATCCTGTAGCGAAAGGTGAACCCGTTCCGGTGTCAGGACTTCTTCACGGCTGGCTTCGAACAGGCTTTGCACGACTTTCGACGCCGCCAATGCCGGGCGTTCAGCGCCAAGAATGGTGAAGTGGTTGCCGCGATTGGCAATTTCCACGCCCAACCGCCGCTCAATCTGTCTGAGATGTTGGTCAAATTGCCCACACAGGCTGGCAAGACGGTCGTTGTCGGCAGGTTCAAGATGGAACTGGAGGGTCGTAAGCTGATTAATCAAGTGCGTTGATCGGTTAGGGTATGGGAGATGAAGCACCGGTTTCGATCCAGCGCCCCCTTAGCGAATTAGGCAGGGCTTCGGTAATGAGGACGTCCACGAAATGCCCGATTAGACGGGCATCACCGGGGAAATTCACCACCCGGCTGTTCTCGGTGCGCCCTGAGAGTTCAGCGTAATCTTTTTTTGATACCCCCTCCACCAGCACCCGTTGAACACTATGCAACATGCTGCGGGAGATCTCGGCAGACATCTGGTTAATGCGGGTCTGAAGTCGCGCCAACCGGGCTTTCTTGACCTCTACCGGTACATCATCGCTGATATCAGCCGCCGGTGTTCCGGGTCGCGGGCTGTATAGGAAGCTGTAGGATTGATCAAAACCCAGGGTTTCAATCAGATTCATGGTCTCCTCGAAATCAGCCTCGGTCTCACCGGGATAACCGACGATAAAATCCGATGACAGACTGATGTCGGGCCGGATGGCCTTTAGCCGTTCAATCTTTGCAATGTAGTCCTCGCGGGTATGCCCCCGCTTCATGAGCGCGAGTATCCGGTTGCTGCCGCTCTGTACCGGTAGATGCAGATGGCTGACCAGCTTCGGGATTTCGCCGTAGGCTGCTATCAGGCTGTCGCTGAATTCGACCGGATGCGACGTGGTGTAGCGGATACGCTCAATGCCATCAATGGCGGCGACGTAATGCAGTAGCAAGGCGAAATCGGCGATCTCACCATCGTCCATCAGACCCCGGTAGGCATTGACGTTCTGACCCAGCAGCACCACCTCGCGAACGCCTTGTTCAGCCAGCGCCACCAGTTCGGCGACCACATCGTCCAGCGGCCGACTGATTTCTTCGCCACGGGTGTAGGGCACAACGCAGAAGGTGCAGTATTTACTGCAGCCCTCCATGATCGAAACGTAGGCCTTGGGGCCTTCGGCGCGGGGTTCAGGCAGGGCATCGAACTTTTCGATTTCAGGGAACGACACATCAATGGCGGGGACCTTGTGCTGTCGCACCTGATCCAGCAACTGCGGCAACCGATGCAGCGTCTGCGGGCCAAACACCAGGTCGACATAGGGCGCCCGCTTCTGCAGTGCCTCGCCTTCCTGACTGGCAACACAGCCACCAACGCCAATCACCACGCCAGGCCGGTTTTTCTTGAGTGGTCGCCAGCGCCCCAGTTCCGAAAACACCTTTTCCTGGGCCTTTTCCCGTACCGAGCAGGTATTCATCAACAGCACATCGGCCTGCTCGGGATCGTCGGTCAGTTCAAAACCATGCGATGCGTTCAATACATCCCGCATTTTGGCGGAATCGTATTCGTTCATCTGGCAGCCTAGGGTTTCGATGTAGAGTTTTTGTGTCATCTGGGGGTGGGAATAGTGTACGAAAAGGAATATTACCAAACTTCCGTTACGGTCTTGGCCCGGGTGCAGCTGAATTGTGCTTTTCTGATTGCAGGGCCACTCTTGGGGTTAAGCCAGGTCCAGGAGGTTCAGCCAATGCAGCACAGGCAACCGGGATCGGCTCTGCAAATGGGTCAGGCAGCCAATGTTCGCGGTGGCGATCAGTGCCGGTTCATGAGCGCCAAGGGCCTTAAGTTTTGCATCCAGCAACGGCCCAGCAAGAGCGGGTTGCAGCAGGGAATAACTGCCGGCCGAACCGCAGCACAGATGCGGATCCGCGACCGGCACCAGGTCAAATCCCACGTGCGCCAGCAGCGCTTCGACCCGCCCCGCCAGCGCCTGTCCATGCTGCAGCGTGCACGGTGACTGGAAGGCAATCCGGCGGGCAACCGACCCAGCAGGCCGCAGCGAGGCCAGAGGCTCGGCCGCCAGCACCTCAATCGGGTCACGCGCCAAGGCAGAAATGCGTGCCGCCCTGTCGGCGTAGTCGGGATCGTCACGCAGCACATGAGCATAATCCTTAACCATGACGCCGCACCCGCTGGCCGTGACCACTATCGCCTCGATACCCTGATCGAGGTATGGCCACCAGGCATCAATATTACGCCGCATAAATGCCTTGCCCTCCTCGTGAGCCGCAAGATGATAGGCGAGAGCACCGCAGCAAGCCGCCGATCGGGCCCGAATCAGGCTGATGCCGAGACCATCCAGCAGCTTCTCCAACGCACGATTTATTGATGGCGCCAGTACCGGCTGCACACAGCCCTCTAGCACCAGCATCCGCCGGTCGTGGCGCGGAGCGGGCCAGAGGCCATCCACTTCACCGGCCGTGGCGGGCGGTATGTGCCGGGCAAGAGGCAGTGGCAGCAGAGGCCGACAGAGACGGGCCAGGGCCAGCACAATCCGAAAACGGGTCGGATAGGCCATCAACTGCCACAAGACCCGCCGTTGCAGACGCCCATACCAGGGGCGGGGCGCCGCCTGTTCCAGTACACCGCGGCCAATATCGAGCAAACGACCATAGTGGACCCCCGACGGGCAGGTCGTTTCACAGGCACGGCAACTCAGGCAGCGATCAAGATGGCGGCGCGTTACTGCGCCCGCCTTCTGGCCTTCCAGCAACATCTTGATGAGATAAATCCGCCCACGCGGGCCGTCGAGTTCGTCACCCTGCAACTGGTAGGTGGGACAGGTCGCGTTGCAGAACCCGCAATGTACGCAGCTCCGCAGTATGGCCTCGGCATCCTGTCCATCGCGGGTAGCCAGCAGGGTGGAATCAAGTTGGGTCTGCATTTAGATGTCCAGCCGGAAGTGCACGGGATTAAAGATCGCCCCGGGGTCGAAGGACCGCCGCAGAGCATCCTGCAGCCGG
The DNA here is from genome assembly GCA_046305255.1 of Methylococcaceae bacterium. Lineage (GTDB taxonomy): Bacteria > Pseudomonadota > Gammaproteobacteria > Methylococcales > Methylococcaceae > UBA6136. Next base: position 12,787 of record JBKCCF010000263.1, on the reverse strand, counting down.
CGCAATCCTGGCGACAGGGGTTGAAACCAGGGCTCGCTCGCGCCTCCCCCAAAAAACCGCAGGGCATGCCCCCCGACACTGGCCGCCGCCTGAAATACGGCATCGGCGGGCTCATCGCTGCGCAACCAGCGCAGGGCACCGCCCCAGTCATACACCCATTCACCGGATAGATTCAGCACAGGTGTGGCGGGGGCGAGCGACAGCCGCCAGAGCGAGCCGCCCAAGGCGGGGTAGCGGAAAAAGCGGCTCTGATGTTCTTTCAATCGCTGCCAGAAACCCGCCCCGTCAGCGGCCCACTCACCACCAAGGCCCGCCTGTGCGCGGGCAACGGCCTTTTCATGACCCGCCAGCCGGATATACGTCCAGCTGCCGTCATGGGCGAGCCCCGAGAGCGGCCAGGACTGGCCTTGCCAGCGATTCATCGCACTCAGTGCCTCAGAAGCTGTCATGGACACGACCAGCGTGCGTTCACATTCCGGCCGCGGCAGCACCCGGAGGGAGACATCCAGCAGCACCCCTAGCGTGCCATGAGCACCCACCATCAGCCGCGACAGGTCGAAACCCGCCACGTTCTTGATGACCTGACCACCGAAAGCAAGAATTTCGCCCTGACCATTGATCATCCGACACCCCAATACCGCATCCCGCACCGCACCGGTGAAGGGTCGGCGCGGCCCGGAAAACCCGCAGGCCACGGTTCCGCCCAGCGTTGCCTCCGGACCGAAATGCGGCGGCTCGAAACCCAGCATCTGGCCATGCTCGGCCAGCAGGCTTTCGATCATCGTCAAGGGTGTTCCCGCCCGCGCCACCAGCACCAGTTCAGCCGGATCATAGCTGATGATGCCACGATGGCCCCGCATATCCAGCGCTGCAGTGGGTTTGCCGAGGGCTGGGGGGTTCGCACCAAAAGTTGGCTTGCTACCGCTGCCGGTGATGTTCAGGCCGTAACCATTGGCCCCTGCCGCCAGGACCCGCTCCCGGAGATTTTGGCTATCATCGACCATGGGGATCATCGGCTCACTCACTTGCTAGAAACGCGGCAGTTCCGGATGTGGCAGACAGCTATCATGCACGTGCAGCGCTCCGAACTCGGCGCAACGGGGCAGACTGGGTACGGCCTTGCCTGGATTCAGTAAGCCTGCGGGATCAAAGACCGCTTTCACGGCATGAAACTGAGCCAGTTCCTGTGCGGAAAACTGGATACACATCTGGTTGATTTTTTCGATGCCGACACCGTGTTCGCCGGTCACACTGCCACCGACCGCGATACAGGTTTCAAGGATACGGGCGCCCAGCGCTTCGGCCCGCGCCAGTTCTCCGGGCTGGCGGGCATCGAACAAAATCAGCGGATGCAGATTGCCGTCACCGGCATGGAAGACATTGGCGACGGCCAGTTGATGACTGGCAGCCAGTTCGTCAATCCGACCCAGCACGTCCGCCAGTCGCCGTCTCGGAATGGTGCCATCCATGCAGTAATAATCGGCGGCAATCCGACCCACCGCCGGAAACGCGGCCTTGCGCCCTGCCCAGAATCGCTGGCGTTCTGCCGCATCCGCCGAGCGCCGCACCTCGGTGGCCCCAGCCACTCGAAGCACCTGCTCGGCACGTAGCACATCGGCCTCGACCTGTTCCTCCGCACCATCCATCTCGCACAGTAGTAACGCGGCAGCATCGACCGGATAGCCAGCATGGACGAAGTCCTCTGCGGCGCGAATGATGGCGTTGTCCATGAATTCCAGCCCAGCCGGAATCAAGCCCGCTGCGATCACGTCAGCCACCGCGGTGCCTGCCGCTTCGATGGTGGGAAAGGATGCCAGCAGGGTGCTGGCACAGGGCGGGACAGGCAGTAGCCTGACCAGTACCTCGACGATGATACCCAGCAGCCCCTCGGAACCGCAGACCAGCGCCAACAGGTCATAGCCCGGCCCATCCAGCCCGCTGCCACCCAGCGTCAACCGTTCCCCTTCCATCGTGATCAGGGTGACAGCCAGCACATTATGAACGGTGAGCCCATATTTCAGGCAGTGCACGCCCCCGGCATTTTCGGCAACATTGCCACCTATCGTACAGGCGATTTGCGAGGAGGGGTCCGGGGCATAATAAAGCCCGTAAGGGGCGGCGGCCTGTGATATGGCGATATTGCGGACACCCGGCTCCACCCGCGCCGTACGGTTGAGGGGATCTATCGCCAGAATCCGCGTGAATTTGGCAAGGCTCATCACGATCCCCTGAGCGACCGGCAGGGCACCTCCGGAAAGACCGGTACCGGCACCGCGAGCCACCAGCGGGACCCCCTGTTCGCTGCAAAGCGCTGTGATGGCCTGCACCTGCTCAAGGCTATCAGGCAACACTACTGCCCAGGGCGCACTGCGGTACAGGGAAAGGCCATCACATTCATAAGGGCGAACCGCTTCGGCGCCGGTCAGAACGCTGGTCTGCGGCAGAATTTCCCGCAAGCGGGCCAGAACCGCTATCGGATCAAAGGCCAGGCCGGTCTGTTCTGATGGATGCAGGACGTAGGTCACGGAGGGGTATTGTTCAGAGGTGATAGGACGGACCGTGACTGCGCGACTTGAGCAGGAACAGCGGATGCAGCAGCATGCCGCCGATGAAGCCACCCAGATGGCCGAACCAGGCTACATCGCCATGGCTACCGCTGGCAGCCAGCCCGGTAGTGATGTGATAGAGCTGCACCATCACCCAGATACCCAGAAAGGCGATGGCCGGCACCTCGACGAACAGGGGCAGAAACAGTACCCAGATCACAATACGGGCATATGGAAACATGAAGAAGAACGCCCCCATGATGCCGGCGATGGCACCCGAAGCGCCGATGGTCGGCGTGATCGACTGCGGATTGGTATAGACATGTGTCAGCCCGGCAATCAGTCCGCACAGCAAATAGAAGGTAATGAAACGTACCCCCCCCATGCGGTCCTCAATGTTGTCGCCGAAAATCCACAAGAGCCACATGTTAAGGATGAGATGCAGCCAGCTGCCATGCATGAAAATACTGGTGATGAACGGGGTGAAGTCACCGGGCGGAAAACCTGTCTTTAGCGCCCATTCCGGATAGGTATAACGAGCCGCCACCAAACCATGCAGGTATTGAAAGGTGCGCAGTGCTTCCGCGGGCAGCCACTGGCAGTAACCAAAGATCAGCACATTGACCACAATCAGAATCCAGGTCAGCCAGGGCGTATATTGCAGGGGGATGGTGTCACGGTAGGGAATCATGTAGGTCTCGATGTCGGGGTGGCGGTAACGGTCAGGGCTGGCCCTGCTGCTGCCGGAAATGGACGAAAGGGTCCAGAGCGCCAATCAATGCCAGGGCGACCAGCCCTTGCGGCGGGTAAATCAGCACCATGAGGTATATCGGGATCAGCCAGAGCGATGACATCCCGCGGATGGCAATAACACCCTGCAGAACGGCCAGGCCAACGAAACAATAGAAGAGTATCGCGACCATCAGCAAATCGGTCTTCATCAAAGGTTCCCACAGACCAGCGCCCCAGATAGCGGCAACGGTTAATGGCAAGACCATGCGCGATAACGCCAGCGCCCGGAATTCGGGGGCGAAACTTCCGGGCTGATCCGACAGGGACCCCAGCCAACGCCCCAGCAAAAGTGCCAGCATCAAACTCAGCCCCAACAGCATGGCCACGAAGCCATTAACCACCCGCAAGGCTTCATTCTGTTCGAAACTGCGAACCGAAATGCCAGGCACTGCCGCCATGGCATGACTGAGCCAGCGCTGCCAGAAGGCCATCACATCGCCAGTCACAAGATGCATGACGATGACGTAGATCACCATGATAAGGCCCATGGCCATCAGCGGCAGATGCAGGCCACCGCTACGGCGACGGGCTTCGGTCAGCACCAGCAGGAGCGGCCAGATCAGCAGCGCCAGCGGAAACGGGACGCCAGGCGGGGTTCCCAGCCAGTACCAGCCCGCACAGAGAATCAGCGCCGCATAGGTGATCGCCATGAATCCGTATCGCCAGCCGAGCCGTAACGCAGGCACAGCGATCATCGCCCCGCTCAGTATGACAAAGGGCAGGAGCCGCAATCCCAGCAGGGCAAATATGCCTGCCAGCATTCCAGCCATCCAGACCTTGCCCGTTATGATGTTTCCAAGGTCGCGCATTCGATTAGTCCATCCAGTTTACCCATTACTGCCGATGCGCCGGCGTGGCGTCCCCGCCGGGCGTAGCGGTCTCAGCTGGGCATATTACCGATTCCAGAGGCGGGGCTGACAGGCATTTTTGCAACCCCCGGTTCACCGCCTGCTGCATGAGGCTATAGCCCTGCTGCATCGAAGGCAATCGGGGTATCATCGGCCTCTGCCTCATCAGCGGAGACCGCGCCATGCACGACCCGGATAAACCCGATCCTGAACGCCTGATATTGAGCGCCGGCGGCGGCCTGCTCGACCGCAGACTGTTTCTGAAGAACGGGCTGTTGCTCGGCAGCAGCGCGGGTCTGGCCATGGCTAGTTCTGAAGGGATGGCGACAGCGGTTTCGGCGTGGATGACCCAGCCTGGGGCCCCTTTCAGTAACTATGGCCAGCCTTCCCAGCGGGAGAAGGACACCATTCGCTGGATCTCCGCCAACGGAGGCGCGGCAGGTAACGGAATTTCCTGGACACCGCTGCACAAACTGGAAGGCACCATCACGCCCAACGGTCTGCATTTTGAGCGGCATCATAACGGGGTTCCGCAAATTGACCCGGACCAGCATCGGCTGATGATCCACGGACTCGTTCGAAAACCATTGAGTTTCAGCATGGACGCCCTGCTGCGCTACCCGCTGGTCTCGCGTCAGTGCTTTGTCGAATGCGGCGGTAATAGCAATGCCGGCTGGCATGAGGAGCCCATACAAACGCCGGTAGGCTATTTCCACGGGCTCGTGTCCTGTAGTGAATGGACCGGCATCCCACTGTCCACCGTGCTGGATGAGGCGGGCTTGCTGCCGAATGCCCGCTGGCTGATTGCCGAAGGCGCCGATGCAGCGGCGATGAATATCAGCATCCCACTGGAAAAAGCGCTGGATGACACCCTGCTGGCCCTCTATCAGAACGGCGAGCGCATCCGGCCTGAAAATGGCTACCCCCTGCGACTGATTCTGCCGGGCTGGGAAGCGGTGCTGAACGTCAAATGGCTGCATCGGTTGCATGTGTCAGCAGAACCCGCCATGACCCGCAATGAAACCGCCCGGTACACCGAACTGCAACCCTCGGGTAAAGCCCGCCAGTTCACGTTCATCATGGAGGCAAAGTCGCTGATCACCGTGCCATCGCCCGGCCATCGGCTGCGGGGTCCCGGCCTTTACCAGATCAGCGGGCTGGCCTGGAGCGGCCGCGGGAAAATTCGTCGGGTGGAGGTGTCTGCCGACGGCGGCAAAAGCTGGGCTGATGCTGCCTTGCAGGCGCCCATCCAGTCCAAATGCTTCACCCGCTTTCGGCTTCCCTGGCAGTGGGACGGCTCGCCACGGGTACTCAAAAGCCGCGCCACTGACGAAACCGGCTATCAGCAGCCGGAACGTGCCGTGCTCATCAACGAGCGCGGCCGCAACGGCTACTTCCACTACAACGCGATTGTGTCCTGGGCCGTCGCCGCCGACGGGAGTCTCAGCCATGTCTATGCCTGATCTGCATGGTGGCCGGCAAAAATCGCCAAGGCGCGGAGCCTTCAAGGGCCCTGGGTGCTGGCTGGGCATAGCCACTCTGCTGGTCAGCCTGAATGCAGGGGGCGTTGGCGTAACCGTTGGCCCTGACCTCGGACAGCCCCTGTCACCGGAGGCAATCGCCGCCGTCGATACTACCGTGTTTCCCGATGGCCAGGGTTTACCGGGCGGCAGAGGGACGGCAAGGGACGGCCAGCAGATTTATGCCGACCACTGCGCCAGCTGTCATGGCCCCAGAGGTTCTGGCGGCAGCGCCGGCGAACTGGCCGGAAGATCGCCTCTTTCAGGCGCTCACCCCGATCAGACCGTCGGCAATTACTGGCCCTACGCCACCACCGTGTTTGATTTTATCCGGCGAGCCATGCCGTTGGACGCACCGCGCAGCCTCAGCGATGATCACATCTATGCGGTGACGGCTTATCTGCTGTACCTCAATGACATCATCGGGGAAAACACGGAAATCAACGCGAAAAGTCTGCCGGCCATTCAGATGCCGAACCGGTATGGTTTTATCAGCCTCTGGCCGGAAGGCCGCTGACGTGGCGCTACTGATGCACCCAGGGGGATGTAACGTAAAAACACCCCCTAGCCTCCTCCGGTCGGGCAGTAAACCCGCTCAATCAGGCCTTATTCTCGCCTTCGCCCTTGACAGCTTCGACCAGGTCAGCAGCTGCCGCCTTGAGAGTATCAGCCGCATCATGCAGGATCGTCGCTGATTCGGCAGCCGCTTCCTCGGCCTGACCTGCCAATTTGTCGACCTGTTGCCGGGCCTGCTCGACTACACCGCCGGCCACCTCCTGAATGGCCTGTTTGGATTCCTCAAATGCATCATGAACATCCATCAGAACGTGTTCACCCACCTCGGCAGCCCGCTGTGCCAGCTGTTCGGCGGTTTCCTTAAGTTCCTTGAACTCCACCCCTGCATCTCCGAGCATGCCATGTGCCGTCTCACCCACTTTCTCACCGACATGGCTCAGTACTTCTTTTACTTCATCCAGTTTTTCACGGGTCTCGGCGATCACCCCAGCCGCGGATTCCTGGACATCCAGCACAACATGGCTAACCGTTTCCTTGGCCTGCTCTGCCAGAGCGACGACCGTTTCAACCGTGTTTCCGGCGATCTCCTCGGAGACCACCGCCCATTTTTCAACCGTTTCGCCCAGTTTATCTTTGGCCTGTCCGGCCAGTTCCGCAGCCGTGTCCTTCGCATCTTCAGCGGCGTCATGCAGTTTTTCTGCCGCGGCATGGGCGCTCACTGCGACGTCCTGTACGGTCTCCCTGATCTCCTCGACCACAGGCGCCGCCTTGCCGAATACCTGCTTGAACAACTTTGTGATGGACCCCAACAGTCCCGTGTTATCGTCGTTTGCCATGATCTACCTCCAGCATCAGATATGTGTTTTAACCCGCCGTCGCCAGATTCAGTCCACCAGCGTCAGCCCGGTTTTAATCGTCACCCGCCAGTGAAACATACTCTCCTAAGGCGGGGCTGTACACACGCCAGGCCCTCCTCAACCGTCGCCGGCAGCGTGGCTTATCCATCTCGTGCACGGTCCGGCAGATGCCTCGTTCCAGAAAACCCTGATAAGCCTCCATACCGTAATGGACACTGGCCAGAGGATGGCGCGATCATCGCCGCCCATCCACCCAACACGGCCCGGCACTCACCCACGAACGACTGGACGGCAGAGCCGTCTGCCGAGAGAATGTCCCGGCAAGGGATGGCGGGAGGCTGACCCACCACAAGACGCCCGCGCTGCCCAGGGAGGGCAGACCGCCGAAAGCCACTGCCGATAAAGTCACCACCGTGTTCGAACAACTCCTCTGGTCCCTGACCCACCGCCCCTATGTCACTCTGTTCATGATCTTCTTTCTGGCCCTGTCGTGGCTGGAACAGGGGACGGCACGCACGGTGTTGTGGATACTCAGCAGTTATTGCATTGCGCTGCTGGCCGAGTGGGGCAGCATTAACCATGGCATTCCCTTTGGCGACTATGCCTACCACTATGATGCGCTGGCGAAGGATCTGGTGATTGCCGGTGTACCCTTTTTCGATACCCTCTCGTTTTCCTTTCTGAGCTACGTCAGCTTCTCGTTCGCCCAGTTTTTCCTGTCGCCGTTATCGATACGCGGTGTCGATGTTCAGCGCATCACCAGCCCTGAGCTTCGCAACAGTCGAGCGACGTTGCTGCTCGGTTCGTTTCTGATGGTCGTTGTTGATCTGATTGTCGATCCGGTCGCCAATCTGGGGCAGTACTGGTTTCTGGGCAACATTTACCACTACCCCGACCCCGGGGTGCACTTTGGGGTGACGTTCACCAATTATTGCGGCTGGTTCGTGGTGGCGATGGCGACAATCGCCGTAAACCAGAGGATAGATCGGTGGCTGACCGAGCGGTCCCGCAATGTGATGGCCGCTGCGACCAGACCCAGGCTGGCGGGTCTTGGCCTGTTCGCCCCCAGTTTCTGGGCGGGAATAGTGCTGTTTCAGCTAGGCGTCACGTACTGGATCGCCGGCAGCGACCAGCCGGGTATCGACGCCGCCCGAGTGCAACTCCAGGCGGTGACGGGAAGCTACATTCTGGCGCCGATACTGATTCTGGGCCTGATGCAACTGGTGAAGCCCAGCAACCGGACAGAGCCGCCGGCGACGGGTGACTAAAACCGTCACGCGACGGCATCAGTGAGTGAGCCCCCTCAATTTGACTCACCGCCGGCAAAGAGACGGGCCAGCAAAGCCAGCTCACGGTCATATTCCTGCTGGCAGTCAATGCAGCGCAGGGCCTGAGGCTGGGCGGCCAAGCGGGCGTCGGGGATAGTCACATCGCAGTCGCGGCAACTGCGATCGATGCCTTCCTGAACCGCACCCGAGGGCTCAGCGACTACACCGGCCCGAAACCGCCGCATGGCATCAGCCCGTTCAAACTCTTCCAGATATTGAGCCATATCAATGCTATCCATAGCCAAGCCCTCCGTTGGCGGTCTCCGATGAATACCCGGCAGGTGACCGGGCAGTTTTCGGGTACTTTTTGCCGCAAACAAGCCCGACATGCCATCGGGCGATCTACCTACGGGCTTTTACTGTGGGTAAGACCTGATCAGGCGGTAGCGACATAACGGGTGGGGTCTTCAATACCGGTTGCCTTGAAACCCGCCAACCGCAAACGACAGGCATCACAGACCCGGCAGGCCCTGCCCTCATGATCTGCGGCGTAGCAGGAAACAGTCAGCCCATAGTCGACGCCCAGTGCCGTTCCCCGCTGGATGATCTCGGCCTTGGAGAGCTCAATCAGTGGCGTATGGATCGTGAAGGCCGCTCCCTCCACCCCCGCTTTGGTCGCCAGATTGGCCAGTGTCTGGAAGGCGGCGATGAACTCGGGGCGGCAATCAGGATAACCGGAGTAGTCCACTGCGTTGACGCCAATGAAGATATCGGTGCAATTCAGCACTTCCGCCCAACCCAGAGCGAAGGCCAGAAAAACGGTATTGCGGGCCGGGACATAGGTCACCGGTATCACCCCCTCCTGCAACTGGTGCGGAACCTCAATCCCGGCGTCGGTCAGTGCCGAACCGCCGATGGCATCCAGTCCGATAGGTATCCGTTTGCGATCGGCAACACCCAGGGCATCCGCCACCCGCTCGGCGGCAAGCAATTCAGCGCCATGACGCTGGCCATAATCAAAGCTCAGCGCGTAGCACTCATAACCCTCAGCGCGGGCAATCGCCAATACCGTGGCGGAATCAAGCCCGCCCGACAGCAACACTACGGCTTTCCGCGTCATACACCCATCCTGTCGCCCCAAAGGAGCTTATGCAGTTGCATCTGAAAACGGACCTGTAATCCGTCCCGAAGAATACTCTCGGCCAATTCGGCTGGATCCTGCCTGCCCGCGACCGGTGAAAACAGCACCTCGCAGCGTTCACTGAGGCCAAACTCTTCCACCCGGGCCTTGGCCCAGTCGTAATCAGTCTGGTCCTGAATGACGAACTTGACCTGATCGCGAACCGTCAGCCGATCAATATTGGGATAGTGATTTGCCGCTTCTTCGCCCGAACCGGGGGTCTTGAGATCCAGCACCTTGGCCACGGCGGGATTAACGCCGGATACATCAATGGCCCCAGAGGTTTCCAGCGAGACCTCATAGCCGCGCTCGACCAGTGCGTCCAGCAACACAAGGCATGCGGGTTGGGCCAGTGGTTCACCGCCCGTCACACAGACATGACGCACCGGATAGGCCGCCACCTGCTCGATAATCTCCGGAATGGTCTTGCGGACACCGCCGGTAAACGCATATGCCGTATCGCAATAGACGCAACGCAGGGGACAACCCGTGAGCCGCACAAATACCGTAGGCCAGCCGACGCTGCGGGCTTCACCCTGCAGCGAGTGAAAAATTTCGGTAATTCGCAAGCTCTCCACGCTTAATGGTTCTCCAGTCGCATGCGTTCCAGCCGCTTTTGCGCCATCTTGGCTGCGCTGCTATCGGGATAGCGCTTGATCAACTCGTCAAGCACGGTTCTGGCCTGTGGATATTGGCCGTTTTCATAGTCAATAAATGCCAGTTTGAGCCTGGCATCCGGCACTTTGGCGCTCTGCGGAAAATCCTTGATCATTTTTTCGAAGGCGGCACGGGCAGCGGTATAGTCACGATTGACGTAATAAGCCTCGCCCAACCAGTAATGTGCACTATCGCTGTAGTCGCCGACCGGATAGGTCGTCACGAAATGGCGAAAGTCGGTGATGGCATCGGTATATTTTCCTGCCTTGAGCGTATCAAACGCCTCCTGATAGGCGGCCTGGCGTAGGGCAGGGTCCGGCACTGGTGCCGGCGGCGGGCCGGGCTCCGCGGGGACAGAAACCTGACCGGCCGCACCCGGGAGACCGCTGGCCAACGGATTTTGGGTCGCAGCAGCGGCGGCTTCTGGCGTCATCGGTGTGGCCGGAACCGCAACGCCGGGCACTGTCACAGCCGTACCCGGCACCACCGGCACCTGTGGCAGGTACGCCCGCAGCCGCTCGTCGAGTTCAGCATTGCGCCTTTCCAGAGCCGCCAGGGTTTCACCGTTCTGCTTCTGAACCCTTTCGAGGCCATAGTGCAGCTCCTCGACAGTCCCCCGCAGACGCTTGACCTCAGCCTGCAATCGCTGAAGCTCATTCGACATTTCGATGATCTGCTGGCCTGAAAGCTTCTTCTCAAGACGGGACACCCGATTTTCCAGCGTCGATACGCCGTAACCTGCTTCATCGCTGGCGGGTGCATAGCCGCCATCATAGGATTCGCCGACAGTTATCCCGGACGCCATCAAGCCTGCCATCATTGTGGCTGCAAACCGTTTTCTGGCTTTCATTGTTTATCGCCTCGCATAGTCAATTTCCACCCGCCGGTTCTGCTCCCAGGCCGACTCGCCATAGCCGGAGACGGCTGGTTTTTCCTCACCATAACTGACGATGCGAACCTGATCTTCAGCGACTCCCTGCAAATTCATCATCCGCATCACCGAACGGGCGCGTTGTTCACTCAGGGCGATATTGTATTCAGAAGAACCTCGCTCATCCGCATGCCCCTCCAGCACGATCGTCTGACCCGGATGAGCGGCCAGATAATTGGCATGGGCCGCTATGACCGAGCGGTATTGCGGTTGCACATCATCACTGTCGTACATGAAATAGATGACACGCTTGGCGAGCGGGCTGGACGGGTCATCCAGCTCGCCCGCTTCGCCCGACCCATAGCCGCGCCCCGCCGAACCCCGCCCATATTTACCGGTACGTGCGCCGCTGCGGGCTGAATCATCAGTACTGTCTTCACCGTTGGCAGTGGCATCGTCGCCATTCACCCCACCCTTGCTGCTGCAACCCGAAAGGGCCAGCAGGAGCAACATCAACATTATCATCGGTTTTCTGGCCATCACGGCAATCCTCCACACCTCACCAAAGTCGAACTAGGGACCTGTCACGCGCCCCTCGCCCCGTGTATTCACGCCTCACGGCGACCAGGCGGCTCCCCGCACATCGCCCGCCCGAACCGGCACCGTAAAATGCTGCTTGCCATCCAGCGATACCGCCGCCAGCTGCTCCGGGCCGCCATCCTTGCGGATATAAAGAATCGTCCGGCCATCGGGCGAGAAGCCCGGGGATTCATCCAGTGAACCCTGGGTCAGCACCCGACTGCTTCGGCTCGCCATGTCCATCACCGCAATCCGATAGCCACCGGCGCCACCCTGCACCATCGCCAGATGGCGCCCATCAGGTGAAAACACACCACGGGCATTATAGGCGCCGTCATAGGTCAGCCGCTGCGGTTCGCCGCCATTGACCGATACCAGATAGAGCTGGGGTTTACCGCCACGATCAGACGTGAATACCAGTTGACGGCCATCCGGCGACCAGCTGGCTTCGGTTTCAATACCGGCGTCACGGGTCACCCGCCGCAGACTGCGGGTTGCAACAGACAGGGTATAGATATCGGGACTGCCCTCCTTGGACAGGGTGAGCGCCAACTCACCGCCATCGGGCGACCAGGCCGGAGCGCCATTGATACCCGGTGCATCCGATAGCTTCTGGCGTTCGCCGCTGGCAAGATCCTGCAGATAGATGGCTGAACCACCTTCTTCAAACGACACATAGGCGATGCGCTTGCCATTGGGTGACCAGGCCGGTGACATGATCGGCTCGGCAGAACTGATGACCGTCCTGGGATCCTGACCATCGGTATCGGCAATCTGTAGGCGATATTCACGCTGCTTGCCGCTGCCGGTGGCAGATACGAAAGCAACCCGGGTGTTGAAAATGCCGCGCTCGCCGGTAATCTGCTTGTAGATGATATCGGCGATGCGATGCGCAGTGTGGCGGGCTTCGGTCGTCTTGAAGGGGATCTGCTCGGATACCAGCAGGCTGCCGCGAATCGCGTCGTATAGCGAAAACGCTACCTCATGGCGGTTCTCTCCCAGCGTGACGACCCGACCGATAACGACATGCTCCTGTCCTGCCGACTGCCACACGCCGAAATGGACGGTCTCAGGCGGAACCGGACGTTCGGGCATCTGCGATTCCGGCAAAGGCGAAAAGCGGCCCCTGCGCACCAAATCGGCCGACATACTG
>JBKCCF010000262.1:0-17432 GCA_046305255.1 Methylococcaceae bacterium | reverse complement strand
CACCGACGGTCTCACCCTCATCAACCACAGCGGGAAAGCCGTAAACCTTCTGTCCTTCATGCTGACCATCGAAACAGGCCGGCAAATCGCCGAAATTCCAGGATGTGCAGCCGGTATGCAGATAGGCCTGCCGCGCCAGTTGCTGGAAATTTTTGCCGGCATCGGCCGAATGCCGACGCTTCAATTCATTCAAATCACGCGAACGATCAATCACCGCATTGAACTCATCGACCACCACGAAATTCATCCGCAGATGCGCCGGCAAAATCTCTTCGCGAAAAGCAGATTCCGACACCGCAATCCCACCGGTCTTTTTCAGTGCCGAGGACAACTGCCCATAAAATGAACCCCGACCAAAATCCAGCATCGGCAAAACCCGCTCGGCATGGCCAGGCACCGGCACAAAATGGATGCGCAGGGTTTTCGGCAGGGACTTGATCAGCGCCACCAGTTTTTCCAGTAACAGGCCCGGCACCAGCCAGCGAAAAGGTTCCGGTTCCAGCGGATTGAGCAGATGCAGCGGAATGATGGCCGTCACACCGTCATCCTCATGATTCGGCTCAAACCGGTACTGCAGCGGAAAACGCAGCGCACCAAACTGGAAATGATCGGGGAAATTGCGGGCATCAAGGCTGGCATCTTCCTTGGCTGTGATGTCGCCCCGTGTCAGCTTGAGCAGGTCCGGCTGGTTCCGCTCCACCTGCTTGCGCCAGCGCTCAAAAGTCACCCCATTCACCACATCCGCCGGCAATCGCGCATCAAAAAAGCCAAATAGCCAGGCCTCATCCACCAGCAAATCAACCCGCCGCCCCTTTTGCTGCAGATAATCGGCATCCTCCAGCAACTTCTGGTTATGAAGGAAAAAGGGTGCCTTGCTGTCATAGTCCATCTGCACCAGCGCATGGCGAATGAACATCTCGCGGGCCTCCTTCGGATTCACCCGCTCGTACGGAATCTTGCGGCCGGCCTGAACCGTCAAACCGAACAGCAGAGTACGCTCATGCACCGCCACGCGCGCCGCCTTGCGTTCCCAGTGGGGGTCGTAATGCTGCTGGCGAACCAGATGTGCGCCCACCTTTTCGATCCACTCCGGCTCAATTTTTGCCACAGTGCGGGCGTAGACCTTGGTGGTCTCAACCTGCTCGGCCGAGATAATCCACTTCGGTTTAGGCTTAAACAGAAAGGAGCCGGGATGAATAAACAGCTTGGTGCCACGTGCGCCGACATACTCGCTCTGCTCCTGCCGCACACTGACATTCGACAACAACCCCGCCAGCAGGGCCCTGTGAATGTCGCCAAATTCGCGCGGCACCTGATTCAGCGTCAGTTCCAGCTCACCCTTCACTACATCCATGATCTGGCTGTGAATCTCGTGCCATTCCATCATCCGCACGTAGGACAGAAAATTGTCCCGGCAATACTGCCGCTGTTTCGCCCTCGACAACTGCTTTTTCTCCGCCTCGAACGCCTGCCAGAGCTTGAGTAATGCCAGAAAGTCCGACTGCTCGTCCTTGTAACGGGCATGTTTCTGGTCGGCATGAGCCGCGTGTTCGGCCGGCCGTTCACGCGGGTCGGGCACACTGAGGGCCGCGACGATGATGGCAATTTCACTCAGACAATCTTCCTCCGCCCCCGCCAGCAAAATCCGCGCAAGCCTTGGATCCACCGGCAACCTGGCCAGCTTGCGTCCTATCTCGGTCAGTACCAGCCCGCCCTGTGGCTGACCCGACTCGGTCAGGGCGTTGATTTCCTGCAGGGTGCGCAGACCGTCCCGAATCAGCCGTTCATCCGGTGGCTCAACAAAGGGGAAGCGGCTGATGTCGCCTAACTTCAGCGCGTGCATCTGCAGAATCACCGACGCCAGGTGAGTGCGAAGAATCTCGGGATCGGTAAACGCGGGCCGGTTGTCGAAATCCTGCTCCGAATACAACCGGATGGCGATACCCGGCCCCACTCGTCCGCAACGGCCGGAACGCTGGTTGGCCGAAGCCTGCGAGATTTTCTCGATCGGCAGCCGCTGCAGTTTGCTGCGGTGACTGTAACGGCTGATACGGGCAAAGCCTGTGTCGATCACTGACCTGATGCCGGGCACCGTCAACGACGTTTCCGCCACATTGGTTGCCAGCACGATGCGACGCTGACTGTCAGGCTTGAAAACCCGTTCCTGCTCCGACTGCGAGAGCCGCGAATACAGGGGCAGAATCTCGCATTTCGACGGATGATGCTTGCGGAGTGATTCCGCTGTTTCCCGAATTTCTCGTTCACCGCTCAGGAAAATCAGAATATCGCCGGGTTGCTCGCGCCAGAGTTCATCGACCGCGTGGAGTATCGCCGACTGTTCGGCCTTGTCAGTCTCATCACCCTCCTCAATTTCCACTGGCCGGTAACGGATCTCGACAGGGTAGGTCCGCCCCGACACGTTAATGATGGGCGCATGGCCAAAATGAAGCGAAAAGCGCTCAGGATCTATCGTCGCCGACGTGATAATCAGCTTGAAATCAGGCCGACGCGGCAATAACCAGCGCAGATAACCCAGCAGAAAATCGATGTTGAGACTGCGTTCATGCGCCTCATCCACAATCAGGGTGTCATACTGATCAAGAAAGCGGTCATGCTGGGTTTCCGCCAGCAGGATGCCGTCGGTCATCAACTTGACCAGAGTTTCGGGTCGGCTGCGATCCTGAAAGCGGACCTTGTAACCCACCGCCTGCCCCAGCGGCTGCTTCAGTTCCTCGGCAATCCGCGCCGCAACCGTGCGGGCAGCGATGCGGCGCGGCTGGGTGTGACCGATGTAGCCCGCGTGCCCCCGCCCCGCTTCCAGACAGATTTTCGGTAACTGCGTTGTTTTACCGGAACCAGTCTCACCGCAAACAATGATGACCTGATGCCGCAGTAGCGCCTCGCGGATCTCGTCCTTCTTTTCCGATACCGGCAAGGCCTCGGGGTATTCCAGCACCGGCACGCTCGCCGCCCGCGCCTGCCGCAACGCCGCAGAGGCCTCGATTCGCCCCTGCAAGGCGACCAGATCAACCGCGATATCTCTTCCGGCTTTGGCATCGGCCCGCAATCGATCCAGCGACCGCCGCAAACGATGCTGATCCTTACGCAGACTGACGGCGATGAGTTTATCGAGGGTTTTGGAATCAGCAGACATGATGTGGAGCCATTGTCACAGTGCGGGCACGCCCGCTAAATGGGCCGGAAGATTATCCGACCCTTGTAGGACCCGGTATTCTGACGCAAAGCGCCGTCGAAGTCTGCCAACCGGGGCTGGTGCGCCGTCAATAACCCCCAAAGGCGTATCGCAGACAGGCGCACATCACCGGCCCCTAACCACCCGGCAACAGCGGCATGAACGGGCATTCAGCCCGAAGGCGATGCCAGACATCCCATATCGGCTGAGACATGACTATGATAGGGTTCAACCCCTCAACCCTTACCACAGGATCAAACATGAGCAAGATAACGATAGAGCACAACCCCAGCGAAGCCCGCCTGCAAGCCCTGGGGGTTGCCCAATGGGAGATTTGGGAGAAGGAGGTGTCCAGTTTCTCGATTGATTTTGACGAAACCGAAACCGCCTACGTACTGGAAGGCGAAATCATCGTCACGCCCGCCGAAGGCGAACCGGTTCGTATCGTCGCCGGCGATCTGGTGTCCTTCCACGCCGGGCTCGACAGCCAATGGCAAGTCGTCAAACCGCTGCGCAAACACTATAGCTATGCCCTGCCGAATGGTATCTAACGGGAATGATTGACGGGTAGACGACTGGGTCGGCCCGCGCCGCCCGTAGCGCAGGGATGCGCACCCACGCGGGCCCTAGCGAGGTGGGTAGATCCGTGTGATGCCAGCCGGCTAAAGCGGTGGACTACTGCCCCCCACCCCACAATCACGGGCTACCCCGAACAGGTCCTCAGGCGTATTGAGCGTAGGGTCGGGCTGACTGCCCCATGATCCGATATCACAGGGCAAGCTGGCGGGTTACTGGAAGGACAGCGGCAGTTTTACCGGTGAGGGGAACGGTGCCGATGTGTTGGCGTAGGTGAATACCCAACGCGTATGTTTCGGCCCTACTTCATTGAACATGCTGTACAGACGGTACTTTTCCAAGTCCAATTTGTATGCCATTTGAGCACTGCTAGAATCAGGATATGTCACCCCGTTATACGTGGATGCAGTTGGCCTAACAGGTTCAGATGCTACTGTCAACGGCGTGCAGCCGGTAGGCTTTCGAGCCCAGCCGTAGACGTCGTCGTTGTAGATGTCATTGTAATAAATATCCCCCTTTAGGCTGTGAACCAGGCTGCTACTGGCGACAACTGACGCATCCGTTGGGTTGACCTGCTTTGCAACCTGTCCGCCCAATGTCAGATATCTGCCTGACAAGTCCTCCTTTTGTGTTGTTTCGTTTGTCGTGGCTTCGGCGTAAACGATGTTGAATATCTGCCTATCACCCCAAAAGTTCAGATTGTTTGGTGTTATTGAACCATCACCTTCCACGTGAAATATACGCAAAGGCTCGCCGGAACAATCGGCACTAGCGTAGGTATATGATCGAGTATTCCACGTGTTGGTGCGCAAAATGGTGGGATCGACGGGATCAGGCCGCAGACCTACCTTGAGCCTGGTGGATGTGTCATAAATGGTAA
Organism: Methylococcaceae bacterium; assembly: GCA_046305255.1. GTDB lineage: Bacteria > Pseudomonadota > Gammaproteobacteria > Methylococcales > Methylococcaceae > UBA6136. The sequence goes on along the minus strand of JBKCCF010000262.1, from coordinate 12,783 downwards.
TGGCGTCATCATCACCGCTCAACAGAAGCCCAAGCTTCTGTCCGTTGGCATCGACCACCGTCGTTCCGGTCGGAGTGGGCGCCCCTTTTGCTGCAACAGGAACGACCAATGCGGTTTCGTTCTTGTTGCACTTGGGGGCGATACGGACGCTTCCCCGTTTTTTAGGTGCACAAATCTGCAATTCATCGGCCATCACAGTCCCAAACAACGCCATCGCGGACAGCAGTGAGACCGCCTGCATCATTTTCATAATAAATCCCCTGTACTCTTGTGAAAAACCCCACGCAAACCCGCCCCGCTTTAAGCCCTACCTTAAATGGCGCGCATCTTACGTTCAGCTAAAGAGTACCTAGGGTTTGCAACACCATGTCTTACATTTTATTGCCTCGTTGGCCAGATCCCAGCCACCGGCTCATGGGCGGAAAGCGTCGCCCGCTTGAAATGCCTCAGCCCCGTCCCCACCTTGAGAACACGGTATGAACACCTGAATCTTTCAATCTTTTCCGGAGGCACGACACCACCATGACCGTCGCAGAAAACAAAGTCACCATGGGATTTGAAGCTGAAGTCAAACAGCTGCTACAGCTCATGATCCATTCGCTTTACAGCAACAAGGAGATCTTCCTGCGCGAGCTGATCTCCAACGCATCCGACGCGACCGACAAGCTGCGCTTCAATGCGCTGGCGGATGAATCGCTCTATGAAGGCAACGCCGATCTCAAGATTCGGGTCGAGTTTGACAAGGCCGCCCGCACCATCACGCTGACCGATAACGGCATCGGCATGAGCCGCGATGAGGTGCGCGAAAACATTGGCACCATCGCCCGTTCCGGCACCCGCCATTTCTTCGAGTCACTGACTGGCGATCAGGCCAAGGACAGCCAGCTGATCGGCCAGTTTGGTGTTGGTTTCTACTCGTCGTTTATTGTGGCGGACAAGGTTGTGCTGGAAACCCGCAAGGCCGGCACAACCGTCGATCACGGCGTACGCTGGGAATCGGCAGGGGAAGGCGATTACACGCTGGAGAATGTTGACAAGGCCGATCACGGCACCCGCATCACGCTGCATCTGCGCGAGGGTGAGGACGCCTTTCTTGATGGCTGGAAACTGCGCGGCATTATCCGCAAGTTCTCCGACCATATCGGGCTGCCGATCGAAATGAAGAAAGAGTCTGTCGAGCCCAAGGAGGGCGAGGAGGCGCCGGTCGTCGAGTGGGAAACCGTCAACAGTGCCTCTGCGCTGTGGGCCAAGAACCGTGACGAGATCAGCGAAGAGCAGTACCAGGAGTTTTACAAGCACGTATCTCACGACTATGAGGCACCGCTGGCGCGGGTTCACAGCCGGGTCGAGGGCACCAACGAATACACCCTGCTGCTGTATATCCCCGCCCATGCGCCGTTTGATCTGTGGGACCGCGACGCCAAGCACGGGGTACGCCTGTATGTCCGTAAGGTGTTCATTACCGAGGAAGCTGACAAGCTGATGCCGCGCTACCTGCGCTTCATCCGTGGCGTTATCGACTCCGATTCGCTGCCGCTGAACGTGTCGCGCGAAATTCTTCAGGAAAATGCCCTGCTGGAAAAAATCCGCTCTGGCGCCGTCAAGAAGGTGCTGGGCCTGCTGGAAGATCTGGCCAACAATCACGCCGAAAAGTATGCCGATTTCTGGAAGGAATTCGGCCAGGCCTTCAAGGAAGGCCCGATTGAGGACTTCAAGAATCGCGACCGCATCGCCAAACTGATGCGGTTTTCGTCCACCCATAATGAGGGTGACGAACAGAATGTGTCACTGGATGACTACATCAGCCGCATGAAGGAAGGCCAGGAGCGCATTTATTTCATCACTGCCGAAAACTTCGCGGCGGCCAAGAACAGCCCACATCTGGAAATCTTCCGCAAGAAGGGGCTCGAAGTGCTGCTGATGCATGAGCGGGTCGATGACTGGCTGGTGAGCTACCTGACCGAGTACGAGGGCAAGCATCTGCAGTCCATTGCCAAAGGCGATCTCGACCTGGGTACGCTGGCGGATGAAACCGACAAGGAACATGTCGAAGCCGCCACCAAGGAGCTGCAACCCCTGATCGACCGCATCAAGGCGGTACTGGGCGACAAGGTCAGCGAAGTCAAGGTCAGCGCCCGCCTGACGGATTCGCCCGCCTGTCTGGTCAGCGAAAGCTACGGCATGAGTCGCACCATGGAGCGGATCATGAAATCGGCCGGTCAGCACATTCCATCATCAAAGCCGGTGTTCGAAGTCAATCCCGATCATGCCCTGGTCGTGAAGTTACGGGATGAAGCCGACGACACCCGCTTTGGCGACCTGACCCACATCCTCTATGATCAGGCGGTGCTCGGCGAGGGTGCTCAACTGGACGACCCGGCAGCCTTCGTCCGTCGTCTAAATGGTCTGTTGCAGAGCGTAATCGGCTAACCCTCCCCCCCGGCGGGGCCAAGGGAGTTTAATACCCCTGACCTGCCGTTGATTCTAAGGCAGTGCCCACGATCGTATTCAGGCGGGCACTGCCTCCCCCAACACTGTTGCCTGCCGCCATCCGGGCGAGGGCATTCCCAAGGAATAATGGCATGGGCAAACCCTTTCTCGGCTACGCTGCCGTCGCCGCCTGTCTGGCTGTAGTTTTTGGCGCCTTCGGCGCCCATGCCCTGCGCGGCCATCTGCAGGAGGCGGAACTGGCCGTTTACCGCACGGCCGTGGACTATCACATGTGGCATGCTCTGGGACTGGCAATTGTAGGACTTGCTGCAGAACGCCAGCCCCAGGTTCGGTTGTTGCGCTGGTCGGGCGGGCTGATGCTGGCCGGCATCGTGCTATTTTCCGGCAGTCTGTATGCCCTGAGCCTCAGCGGTATACGCTGGCTCGGGATGATCACGCCGTTGGGTGGGCTGGCTTTCATCGTGGCCTGGGCACTGCTGGCAGTAAGCATGCTGCGGAACAACACGGCCTGAACTCACCATGGGCTTGAGGCTAAAGCCTGAGCCCCCCTACAATCCCACCGTCAGCCAACCAAAGGAGTATGCGATGGGTAAGACACTTGGATTTTTGGGCAAGGAAATGAAAAAGGCGCTGCCGCCTACCTTGTTCTTCATGGTGGTTTTTCATGCGGCTGCGGTCATACGCGGGCTGGATGAAGAGAGCTTCGGCATCACGCCCGGGAGCTCGGCGACGGCGACAATCGCCGCTCTGATTCTCGGCAAGCTTATCATGGTGCTGGATGAAAACCGTTACATCAACCATTGGGCCGGACGACCGCTAATTTATAGCGTGGTCTGGAAGAGCCTGATTTTCTGGCTGCTGGCTTCGCTGCTGATGTTTCTGGAGGAAATGGTGCCCGAACTACGGGAGTGGAAATCGCTGAGCCTCGCCTTGCAGCACAAGCTCTCAACCGTGAACTGGCTCCGCTTTTATGCCAATCACGTCATGCTGATGGTCTGGTTGTTGATCTATTGCGCAACCGTTGAACTTAACCGGGCGCTGGGCAAAGGTCGCCTGCAACAGCTGTTTTTCGGCGGCGGTGCCCCCCCTCGACGTGCGAAACTTAAATCCTGAGGCTCGGGAGCCGTCAGGGAGCAACCCGGCCTTCGGAACCGGGGCTGATCTCCTGGACCAGCACCCAGGGTGCCAACACAATAGCCCTCAGCGCAGGGGATGCCGCCTGCCAACGACGGGCATGGTCTTCGGTCGCCTTAGCAATGTGGCCGGCCTCTATCCAGGCCGCCACGATCGCGGCATCGTCACGGGCAAAGCATTGCGCGGCCTCCAGCAAGTCAATACCTGCCGCCACTACCACCACCACACCCCGGGCGAAATGCCGTTGCAGGGCGGGCCAGTCGATGACCCCCGCCTGATCTGCCAGGGTCACGCCAAAATCCCCGCTATCCGGCTGCGCTGCTCCGATTTCAGTCATATCGTATCGCCATACTCCAGCTGTTTTAACGGATGATCAGGCCGCCAGCCTGTTTTCCGCATCCTGTTCCTCTATTTCCCGCTCGGCGCACAGCCAGTCATGCAATTCACTGCCGGGCTCGAACCCACGTTGCTCCGCCTTGCAGTAGGCCAACTCGGCAATCCGCTGCCAACGGCTGTTGGCACCATGCGACACCTCCTCAACCGACGCCGGGCAATGCTCGTCATCGACACACTCAACCGCCGCCGCCTTCTTCCTTGTAGCCATTGTCACTCCTCCCTGTGAATGTCGCATCAATCGCATAAGGGCAACCCACACTCTCGCCGCCCGTTGGTAAATTTAAGCGCACCCACCCCTGGCCCGGGAATCCGGACGAGCACTTAAGCCTGCTGACGTAGCTAGCGGGTGGCACGAGGTTCCGCCTTGTCGGTGACCAGTCTGTCGATATTCCACACCTTGGCGGCATCCCAACTGATGGACGTCACCCGCCCCTGTCTGGCACAGGCCAGCGCCTCGACCGGCCCGCGATGGGCGGGCACCTGTCCTTCGGGTACGGTTGATGTGTATGGGTGCCAGAGGTAGAGCATACCGGTCTGGGTACCGATCACCACCCTGCCCGTCGATGACTCAACACAGAACGACAGGATAGTGCCCTCCAAATCCCGGATGCTGGCAACCATCTTGCCGGTAGCGGTATCCCAGAGATCGAGCACCTTGCCGTCGGTAAAGGCGATCAGCCGCCCGTTCCGGCTTAAGCCGAGCAGAGGTCGGTCGGAATCAAAATGCTGTTCTTTAAGCAGTTCCATGGTAGCTGGCTCCCAAGTTCTGAGATCACGCCCGCCTGCCGTCAGAAAATGGCTGACACCGTCGCCGGCGGGCCTGAAGGCCATGCTGCTGACTTCAGCATGGGTGGCACGGAGGAAGGTTCCGGCAACCGGATCCCAGATACCCACCGGACCATCGCCCATCCAGCCCAGCCAGACCCCGTCGGGAGAGAACTGGACGCCTTTAACGTTGGATGCCTCGACCTCGCGGGCATTGACCAGCGCCTCGGTCACCAGATCCCAGATGAGCAGACGGCCTGACTGGACCCCGGACTGACCGGCCGCTATACGGCGTCCGTCTGGCGCATAGTCCAGCGCATCGACTTTGCGGGCGCCATCCTTGGCGAAGGTTTTTGCGCCGTGTGAATGACGCCGACCCGTTTCGACATCCCAGAAATCAGGGCCGGTGCCACCGGTGGCCAGTAACTCGCGGTTATCGGGTGAAAAAGCCGGCAGGCTGATCATCGCCCGCTCTGATAAATGACCGCGGTGCATGCGGGCCAAAAGCCCGAGAGGGCGCTGGAGATCATCAAGGGCTTTTTCGGCGGCGGCTTCCTGGGGGCAACTGCGACACTCACGAAGAAAGGCAAGATAAGCCGCCGCCGTGTTCTGTTTCTGTGCCTGCAGCCAGGGATCGGACTGATGCTGACGGTGTGCGTTGTAACGGATGACCCCATAAATCAGCAGGGCACCAAAGGCCAGCGAGAAAAACCAGGTCAGGATTTTTTCGATGAAATTCAGAAATGCATTCATATCGATACTCTGGAAATCAATCAGAACGCCAGGCCGAACGTCCTTGCCTGCCTACCCGGGGCTGAAACCGAACAACTCGGCCAATGTTTCACCGGGATTTTCCGCCTTCATGAAGGCCTCGCCAACCAGAAAAGCGTTGACTCCCCGGGACTGCATCAGGGCGACATCCGCAGGCGCCAGGATACCGCTTTCAGTCACCACGAGACGATTCGGCGGAATCGCCTGCAACAGATCAAGCGTGGTATTGAGGCTGACCTCGAACGTCCGCAGGTTGCGATTGTTGATGCCCACCAGCGTCAGATCCAACTGCAAGGCGCGCTCCAGTTCGTCGCCATCATGCACTTCAACCAGCACATCCATACCCCATTTGCCGGCAAGCTCGGCCAGTTCCCGCAGGCTGGGGTCGTCGAGTGCCGAGACGATCAGAAGGATGCAGTCAGCGCCAATCGCACGCGCTTCAATCACCTGATAGGGATCAATGATGAAGTCCTTGCGGATGACAGGCAGCGCGCAGGCCGCACGGGCGTCCTGCAAATAGCGTTCACAGCCCTGAAAAAAATCACAATCAGTGAGCACTGAAAGACAGGCAGCGCCATGACTGGCGTAGCTTTCGGCAATCTCGGCAGGGAAAAAATCGGGCCGCATCACGCCCTTGCTGGGTGAAGCCTTCTTGATTTCGGCAATCACGCCCGGTTGCCCGGCAAGCTGTCTGGCTTGCAAGGCCCGCACAAAGCCACGCGGGGCATCGGCTGCAGCGGCCCGCCGGAGCAACGCGTCCATCGGGGTATGCGCTTGCCGCTCGGCAATCTCCTCGCTTTTGCGGTGGAGGATTTTTTTCAGAATATCGGGGGTGGACGTCTGCATGGGTATTAGCCTGTCGTAGTGTCGTAAGCGGATTCGGACGCGGATGCGGTGGTGTCCGGCTCGCTGCCGTTGTCATCCCCGACGAACTGCCGGGTAAATGTCACCAGTGCTTCCAGCTTGGCAGCGGCGGCGCCATTATCAATGGCGGCTGCAGCCCGTCGCACACCGTCTTCCAGCGTATCCGCCAGCCCCGCTGCGTAAATCGCCGCGCCTGCATTTAGGACAACCACATTGCGAGCAGGGCCTTTAATACCCGCCAGAACCTCCCGGATCATCGCCAGACTTTCCGTCGCGGACTCAACCGCCAGCCAGCTCAAGGGTTCGCGCTGCAAACCGAAACGCTCAGGCGTCAGGGTGTAGCACTCAATACGGCCCTGCTTCAGTTCAGCCACCTGAGTAGGCGCACCAATGCTGATTTCGTCCAGTCCGTCATCGGCATGTACCACCAGCACGTGATCACTGCCCAACTCGCGCAATGCCTCCGCCATCGGTTCGACCCATTCCTCGGAATAGACACCGACCACTTGATTGGGAGCGCCGGCGGGGTTGGTCAAGGGCCCCAGCAGGTTGAAAATCGTCCGCACGCCCAGTTCGCGGCGTGGCCCTATGGCGTATTGCATCGCGCCATGATGCCGCTGTGCAAACAGGAAGCCCAGTCCGACCTGTTCGATACACTCTTTTACCTGCCAGGGCGTCAGATTGAGATTGACACCGGCTGCTTCGAGTACGTCAGCGCTACCGGTTCGGCTTGAAACCGACCGGTTGCCATGTTTGGCGACCCGGCCACCAGCCCCCGCCACCACAAAGGCAGCAGCCGTACTGATATTGAAGGTGTGGGTTCCGTCACCACCGGTGCCGCAGGTATCTATCAGGTGGTCGCAACTGACCGGCACTCGCGTCGCCATCTCACGCAGGACGGTAGCCGCCGCGACGACCTCCTGTACAACCTCGCCCTTCGCCCGCAGGGCAATCAGAAATCCGCCAATCTGGGCCGGTGTCGCGCCACCGGTCATGATGGTGTTCATGATCTTGCTCATGGCCTCGGGATAGATATCCTGGCCGCTAAGCAAATGGTTAATGGCGGAGCTTATTTTCATGAGTGCTCAAGGGTCTTGAGGTAAGGTGGTGAGCGGGCCGGAAAAGGCCCGCGGTGGGGTTGTACTCAGCAGACGGCGGGGCATCAACAAAACAGGACACGCCATGGCTGCGAGGGCCTTGATCAGCGACGCAGAAAATTGGCCAGCAGATCATGTCCCTGTTCGGTCAGGATGGATTCCGGGTGAAACTGCACCCCCTCAACATCCAGCTCACGATGGCGGACGCCCATGATTTCCTCTATGCCGCCGTCGCGGTTCTGGGTCCAGGCAGTCACTTCAAGGCAGTCCGGCAGGCTGGCCTGCTCGATCACCAGCGAGTGATAGCGCGTGGCCTGAAAAGGATTGTTGAGACCATGAAACACGCCGATATCATGGTGATAAACCATTGAGGTCTTACCATGCATGATGCTCTTGGCATGAATGACGTTGCCGCCGAAGGCATAGCCGATGCTCTGGTGGCCGAGACAAACCCCCAGAATGGGGTAGCGACCGGCATAGCGGCGAATGGTATCGACCGAAATACCAGCCTCCCTGGGAGTACAGGGGCCCGGCGAAATCACGATCTTGTCCGGTTTGATCCGGTCAATGTCCTCCACCGCGATCTGGTCATTGCGCACCACCTCCACCGTGGCACCCAGTTCCGAGAAATACTGGACGAGGTTGTAGGTGAACGAGTCGTAGTTGTCGATCATCAGCAGCATAAAGCGGCTATCCTTTTGTTCTGTAAAACTACTGTTCCAAATAATCAGACAGATAACCGCCCGGCTACCCGCTGCCTGTTTCAACTGAGCCACACCGATGGCCTGGAACCGAATGTACGAAGGGCATTATTGTCGCCTAGATTGGCCCTTCTATAAACCACCGTTCCAAAACAGCTTAAGCTCAGCCAGACTGACGGATTGCCCGCACCGGCGTTAGCGGTCAAACTCCACCTTCAGCTTAATTCACCCGTTACCAGGTTTTCCATGAGCGCATCCCACCGTCATCTTGAGCTGCTGGCTCCCGCCAAAACTGCTGACATCGGCATCGCCGCCATCAACCATGGCGCTGATGCGGTCTACATAGGCGGTCCGACCTTCGGTGCCCGCTATAACGCAGGCAACAGTATTCATGATATCGAACGCCTGACGCGCCATGCGCATCGTTTCAACGCGCGGGTTTTCATCACTCTCAATACCATTCTGCGCGATGACGAACTGGAACCGGCCCGACAGCTGGCATATCAGGTGTATGAGGCTGGCGCGGATGCCCTGATCGTTCAGGATATGGGCTTGATGATGCAGGATCTGCCGCCAATCCAGCTGCATGCCAGTACCCAATGCGACATTCGCACCCCCGAGAAAGCCCGGTTTCTGGAAGAGGTGGGGTTTTCCCAAATTGTGGTCGCCCGTGAACTGACGCTAGCGCAAATACATTCGGTCGCCAGCCGCCTTGAACGGGCGGTGCTGGAGTTTTTTATTCATGGCGCGCTCTGCGTCGCATACAGCGGGCAGTGTTACATCAGCCATGCCCAAACCGGCCGAAGCGCCAATCGCGGTGATTGCTCCCAGGCCTGCCGCCTGCCCTATGAAGTGCTGGATAGCCAGGGCAGAGTCGTGGCCCACCAGAAACACGTTCTGTCAGTCAAGGACAACGATCAAAGCGCCAACCTGCGGGCATTGGTGGATGCGGGGGTGAGAAGCTTCAAAATTGAGGGGCGTTACAAGGATCTGGCCTATGTGAAGAACATCACCAGCCATTACCGCCGGTTGCTGGACGAGCTACTGGCAGAACGGCCGGATTTGAGTCGCGCTTCCAGCGGCACCACGCGGCTGTTTTTTACGCCGGAACCTGAACGCAGTTTCAACCGCGGCACGACCGACTACTTCGTCAACGGTCGCAAGGAGGATATAGGCGCCTTCGATACGCCAAAGCCTGCCGGATTGCCCCTGGGTTGGGTGACCGAAACGGCTGAAGGGCATTTTGTGGTGGAACTGCATCAGGACACCCCCGCACTCAACAATGGGGATACCCTGACCTACTACGATCTGCAAAAGGAATTGCGCGGCTTTCGGCTCAATGTCGCGGAATCTCTGGGAGGGCAGCGTTGGCGGGCCTATCCCAATGAAGCGATCAAGAGCCTCAAGGATTTCCGCAAAGGGCTTGAACTTTCCCGCAGCAGGGACATGGCCTGGGAGCGGTTGATGGAAAGCGACCACACATCCGAACGCCGCATTGCCCTTGACCTGACACTGATCGAAGTACCCACTGGCCTCGCGCTACAACTGGAAGACGAGGATGGTCATACCGCTTATGTCGAGCTTTCCCACCCGTGGGAGGCTGCCCGCGATGCGGTCAAGTCAGAGGCCGCCGCCCGGGAGGCATTGGCGAAACTCGGTAATACCCATTTCGAGGCCCGCACCATCATCATCCGGCCCTTGCAACGGGATTACCTCGGCTTCTGGCCGGCTTCCCTGCTGAATGGGCTTCGCCGCGAAGGGATCAAGGCGCTGGAGCAGATGCGGGCCGATGGCTGGGCCCGCCTGCCAAAATCGCCGCCACTGACACCACCCGCGGTCTATCCGGACGATAGCCTGAGTTATCTCGCCAACGTCTACAACCATCAGGCCCAGCAGTTTTATCTCAAACATGGGGTCAAGGTGGTCGAATCTGCCTACGAGAGCCATGAGGAGCAGGGCCATGTCAGCCTGATGATCACCAAGCACTGCATACGCTACTCGCTGTCGCTGTGCCCCAAACAGTCAAAAGGCGTGACTGGCGTCCAGGGCACGGTGCGGGCTGAACCCATGCAGCTCATCAACGGCAAGGAACGCCTGACCCTGCTTTTCGACTGTAAACCCTGTGAAATGCACGTGGTAGGCAAAATAAAACGCGGCATCGTCAATGAAGTGGCCGAGCACCCTCTCCACTTCTATCGGGCCACCCCCCGGGTTGAGCGGTCCCGATAGTCACAGGCGTATGTGCTCTCAATTGATGGTGGGCTGCTCCAGCACGATGAGCGACTTGAGGTACTCATACTGCCAGGTCTCCTGGGTATTGACATCAATTTCAGCCACAGACAGCAATTCGATGCTGGAATCGGGCTTTACATCCGTCTCCAGCGAGTCCACATCCGGCAGCATCAGTGTCCAGGTCAGCTCGTTGAGCTGCTTGCCTTCATCGTAGGCAGCCTCACAGACTTCGGGCGACAGCCTGAAGGTGATGAAGAAAAAGGACACATCCGTCTGTTCAATCGCCTCATCAACGACTTCATCCCACATCTCCTCAAACTGCACACAGTCAACGATCCGGCGGGTGGCGACCGCTTCCGCGATGGCATCAATCAGGTCCTCGATCCTTTCCGCACCATCGGCCTGGGTCGCGATCGCGCTGAGGGTCAGTTCTTTCAAAAATTGTCCTAAGTTTTCTGTATCCATGCGTGTAGTGATGACATCAAGAGTAATGATTGAGACTGCCCGCATGATACCGCTAACACGCGGGATTGTGGGTTCGAACGCTGGAATTGACATTCACGCCGAACAAACCCATGCGCTGGTCACACGACTGCGGCCGGGGCTTCAGGGTAGGCGCTAAACCGCCAGGAACCACTCCACTCCAGCCGGGCTCTCAAAGCCATTGCCGACCGGATATTTCACCGCTGCCCATGCCACTTCAGCCCTTCCACCCCGCCGTCGCCAGCTGGTTTAACGACCGTTTTGCCGCACCCTCGGACTGTCAGGTCGGCGCCTGGGAGGCCATACGCGCGAGGCAGGCGGTGTTGATTTCGGCACCGACCGGCTCCGGCAAGACGCTGGCAGCCTTTTTGTCGGCCATCGACGATCTGGTCAGGGAAGGCGAGCATTTCGGTCTGCCCGATGAAACCCGCGTACTCTATATTTCGCCGCTGAAGGCCCTCAGCAACGATATCCATAAAAATCTGGAAGCCCCGCTGGAGGGCATTCATAGCCGGCTGTTCGAACGGGGTGCAACCCAGCTGGTCATCCGGGCCCAGGTCCGGACAGGCGACACGCCCGCCCACATTCGCACCAGCATGGCCAAATGCCCGCCACACATCCTCGTCACCACGCCGGAGTCGGTCTACATTCTGCTGACCAGCGAGAGTGGCCGACGAATGCTGAGTACGGTACAGACCGTTATTGTCGATGAGATCCATGCGCTGGTCGGCAGCAAGCGCGGTTCGCACCTGTCGCTTTCGCTGGAACGACTGGCGCGACTGACTCAACGCCCCCTGCTGAGAATCGGCCTGTCCGCCACCCAGAACCCCATCAGCACCGTTGCAGCCTTCCTGACCGGTGGAGCCGAATGCCGGATTGTGGACACCGGCCACCGCCGCAAACTGGATCTTGCCATTGAACTGCCACAACTCCCGCTGGAAGCGGTGCTCTCCGCTGAAGCTGCAAAGGATATCCATGACCGTATGGCGGAGCTGATCCGCACTCACCGCACGACCCTCATTTTCGTCAATACCCGTCGCATGGCCGAGCGACTGGCACGGGGCCTGAGCGAACGCATTGGGGACGACCATGTGACCTCCCACCATGGCAGCCTGTCGCGGGTACAGCGGCTCTCGGCCGAACACCGACTCAGAACCGGTCAACTAAAGGCACTGGTGGCAACCGCCTCGCTGGAACTCGGCATTGACATCGGCGATGTGGACCTCGTTTGCCAGCTGGGCAGTACCGGTTCCATCGCCGGCCTGCTACAGCGTGTCGGACGCTCCGGCCACAGTGCCAGCGGGCTTCCAAAGGGACGCCTGTTCCCGACCAGCCGCGATGATTTGATTGAGTGCATCGCGTTACTGGATGCGGTCCGGCGGGGCGACCTCGACCGCCTGGCGCTGCCTGATCAGCCGCTGGACGTTCTCGCTCAACAGATCGTCGCCATAGTCGCCTGTGAGGATATCGACGAAGACGACCTGTACCGGATCGTCACCCGCGCCTACCCCTACCGTCAGCTGGATCGAGCCGATTTCAATGCCATCATTGGCATGCTGGCCGAAGGCTACAGTACCCGACGCGGCCAGCGGGCCGCCTACCTCCACCGCGACGGCATCCATCGCCGCCTGCGCGCCCGCAAGGGTGCCCGACTCACAGCCATGACCTGTGGCGGGGCGATACCTGACACGGCCGAATATCGGGTAATACTCGAGCCTGCCGGCGAATTCATCGGCACCGTTGATGAGGATTTCGCCATCGATAGCATGGCCGGCGACATCTTCCAGCTCGGCAACGCCAGTTGGAAAGTGCTGCGGCTGGAGGGCGGTACGCTGCGGGTAGAAGATGCCCGCCATCAGCCCCCCAGTATTCCGTTCTGGTTCGGCGAG
>JBKCCF010000261.1:0-2114 GCA_046305255.1 Methylococcaceae bacterium | reverse complement strand
CTCACCCTTGGCGCCGCCGAATCCGGCCCCTTTGCGTCATCAGAATCGGTGCTGGCCACGGCTGACCGCTGGATTCACTGTGGCCAACGCCTTTAGCCCGCGATGCCCCGGATTTGAAACGCCCAAAGGACTATCGCTTTTGACAAACACTGTAAGACAAGATCCTGGCATTTGAAAGACACTGTAACACCATGATGTGCAACAATTTTCTCACTAACCCCCAGGTGCCGCCGAGCCATGAGAAACCGTCAACAAACACTTTGGCAAAGACCCTCCGAAGCCAGGCGAACAGTAGGGCAACTCAGGGGGTCAACGTCGCCCATCGCTCACTTTGAAGCCAGAACAAACCGAGCAACACCATGTCCAGAAACCTGATCAACGCCTCTCTTAACCTGAACCATAACAGCGCTAAAGAAACCCGTGAATTGATCATCGCTGATGGCAATGCACCGGATATTCTCGACCTCTTGCAGGACGCACACCTACCGGTCATCGCGATCGGCGCGACCGCCGACCCTTTGGCAGCCATCACGACAGCGTTGGCAGGTCAGCCACTCGCCACCCTCCACATTGTCGCCCACGGTCGCACCGGCCATTTCCAGATCGGCGGGCAGCAAATTGATAGCGATTCGCTCCGCGCTGCGGCCCAGCTTCTGGCGCACTGGAATGTCGAACGCATTGCGTTATGGAGTTGTGCGACCGGGGCTGATGCAGGATTCATACATCTCATGCAAGAGCTGAGCGGCGCGGATGTTCTTGCATCGAATCAGGCTATCAATGCCGGTAATAACGGTATTTTCAGGCTTGACGAGAGCGGAAGACCCTGTCAGGACACGGCATCGCTAGCGTCCAGTCTCCCCATCGTCCCTCAACGACTGGAAAGGAAGTCTCGTCAGCACCGTCTACAATGTCAATTACGGCACACTGACCTTCGAGTATGGAAAAAACTCAACCAACATTATTGGTAACGGCAGATATACCGGTAATATCATCCAATTCACCAACGTCATCACCATCGACAATCAGGCGATTGATGCCGTTATCAAGACGAATCTAAACCATGCGACCATCAGCACTTATGACACTAACACCGCTATTGATGCCAAGTACCTGTCTCCGGCGTTAGACGCCATTGCGGGTCAGTACGCAGAATTTGCGATCACCTTCTATCTCGGAGGTACTTATCATTATTCCAGCACCGGGGCCACATCCGGCACGGTCGTCACCCTCCAGAACATCGCCTTAAACTCATATGACATTGATATAAGACAGTTTCAGGAATTCAGTGGGTTCAATCGCTACGAACTGGGAACATCTACCCGGCTGTCTGTAACGGCCAGGCCTGACGGTTCTGTACAATTCCTGGACACATCCGGCTCAAACGCTCAAGGTACTGAGGATGTGGCTCGGGTTAAGCTTTACTACGACTCGATCAGCAGCCTCACCTTAAAGGCTGGATCCAATAGTAGCTACCAGAGTGGCACTGCCTTCTATTTTGACTTCAGCCCGGGCCCGGCCTGGACAGGCACTACTATCAGCAAGAATACCCCGACACCGGCAATAACCTATAGCGAGACCAGCTTTCAGGAGGCAGCAGATAATGACGGGGGTATTCTTCAGACAGCCATAATCACCCTGCTTAATGGCGTGTTTACCGGAACCAACGGCCAGATACTACCGGGAGTGAGCGTAACCAACATACCTGCAGGCCTTTCTGCGGTCATAACAAGAACGTCCGACACAACGGCCACCCTTGGTTTCACTGGCACAGCCGTTGCCCATGCCAATGCCAACGATGTTAATGACCTTACCATCACATTTGCCGACGCGGCCTTTACTTCAGGTAATGCCTCAGCGGTAACGGGCGCAGAGCGTCGCGACCTTAGCATTGACTTTGTAGACCGCGCGATTGCAATCAACGACATCACCGTCAACGAGAACTCGCCGACGGCGGTGTGGACGGTGATCGGCACTGCGGGTCAGCCGGTCAGCCTGTCTTTGGGCGGTACGGCAACCGGTACCGGCACGGATTATGGTGCAGCGGACAGCAGCAACCTGCAGTACTCGCTGGATAACGGCCTGAACTGGCTTGACTACACCGGGGCGATCACCAC
>JBKCCF010000260.1:0-5436 GCA_046305255.1 Methylococcaceae bacterium | reverse complement strand
CATCCCACCATCCCACCATCCCACCATCCGACCTAGATCAAAGTGGGAATCAGAGAAACCGCCTACGACTGATGGTTGTCGATGACCATCAAGATGGCGCCGACAGTTTATCCACCTTGCTCCAGCTGTTTGGCGCAACGGTGGAAGTCGCCTATTCCACCCCGCTTGCGCTCGAACGTCTCCCCCACTTCATGCCGGATGCGATCTTCCTGGATATTGGCATGCCGGACATAAGCGGGACTGAGGTAGCGCAACTTATACGGCGTCAGGATCAAAATAAAAACCTGCTGCTGGTTGCCCTCACAGGCTGGACAGGCAATGACATTCGGGAAGAATCCAAGTCTGCAGGTTTTGATCATCATTACACCAAGCCCATCAATCTATGTGAACTTGAGCAGCTTTTGCACAAAATAAGGGGGAGTATCAAAGACTAAGATCGGCCGATCGAGATAGAAAAAAAGGACTTTTTAATCGGGCAGTCACTAGCAAGGAGCCGACAGCCACAACTTAAGCAGACGCGGATAAATCTCTGTAAAAAACTCAAGCTCGCAGGCTTTTGTGGATCACTGAACCGCCCCGTGTTTGCCGGAGGCATTTTGGTTTAAGTTAAGCCGCCTTTGCGGGCGGGTTCATTTTCTCCCAGAACATCCTTTCGGCCTCGGCCGGAGGGATATCTCCAATGGGTCCCAGAAGTCGTCGGTTATTGAACCAGCTTGGAAAAGTCAGTTGTTGAGTATCACGTTCCAAAGCTAGTGAACTGCCGTATAGGCAGCAGTTCATCCACCCGGCCTTGTTGGCCATGCCACCCAGAAGATCGTAAACAATTTCTTACCGCGAGGCATGAGAAATAACCGCTGCCGATTGAACCAATCCGGCACAACGAAAACCAAAGTCTTGGGACTGGTGCTTTGCATGCCGGCATTGCCTGCGTCCCATCCATAGAAATCAAAAAAAGGGGATAGGTATGACCAAATATGCGCTGTTTTTTGCGTTGATGACCGGGCTGACCAGCCCAACCATTCAGGCTGATGAAGCTCTTGCGAGGAGCAAGGGCTGTCTTGGCTGCCATTCGATTGACAACAAGATCGTCGGACCGGCCTACAAGGATGTCGCTAAAAAGTACGCCGGACAGAACGTCGTCGACACCCTGGCTGAAAAGGTGATGAAGGGCGGCGGCGGTGTATGGGGCGGCATGGCAATGCCGCCGAACGCCGTCAGCGCCGATGAAGCGAAAAAACTGGTGCAGTGGGTATTGAGCCTGAAATAACGGGGGTGTCATCGATTCGGGCAGGGATACCAAGCTGCCACCAGCATTAGTTCCCTGCCTGAAGCGCCGTTATAACGACCGTGTTAATAATGTCATCAACAGTGCAACCGCGGCTGAGGTCATTCACCGGCTTGCAGAGTCCCTGCAAAATCGGCCCGATCGCCATGGCGCCGGTTTCCCTCTGGACGGCTTTATAGGTGTTGTTACCCGTATTGAGGTCGGGGAATACAAACACCGTTGCATGCCCCGCCACCGCGGAATTTGGCATTTTGAGAGCCGCAACGCCGGCGTCGACGGCAGCGTCATACTGAATCGGGCCCTCCAGTTCAAGGTCAGGCCTCAGTGTTCGGGCCAAGCGGGTCGCATCCCTTACCTTATCGACCTCCGAGCCAGTGCCGGACTCTCCGCTTGAATACGACAACAGCGCCACCCTGGGAGAAAGTCCGAAGAGTCTGGCCGTATCCGCTGAACTGATGGCAATCTCAGCTAATTGCTGGGCTGTTGGATCAGGATTTACCGCACAGTCGCCGTACACCACGACACCGTCGTCAAGGCACATGAAAAAGATTGATGACACGATCGACACGCCGGGTCGTGTCCTGATGATCTGCAGCGCCGGCCGGATCGTATGTTGGGTGGTATGGATGGCGCCCGATACCATTCCGTCGGCATGCCCGAGATGCACCATCATGGTGCCAAAGTAGGAGACATCCAGCATGCAATCCCGCGCCATATCAAGGGTCACTCCCTTGTGCCGACGCAATTCGAAGTAGGTGTTGGCATAGTCCTCCAGGTGGGGGCTGACGGCCGGGTCGATGATCTCAATAGCATCGGGCTCAAGCGCTATGCCCTGCTGCACCAGTACGATACCGATCTGCTCCGGCCTGCCCAACAGGCTGAGTTTGACGATACCCCGCTCGACCAACTCGGCGGCGGCGCGCAGGATACGAGGTTCTTCCCCTTCCGGCAGCACGATATGCCGCCGTCTGGCGCGCGCCTGCTGAACCAGGTTATAGGTGAACATTCTCGGCGTCAGACCGGGACTTTCAATGCGCCTGAGCTTGCGGTCTATCCCCTCAATATCGGCAAACCGCTCAAACAGGGCCAGTGCCGCCTGAAGTTTGTCATGATCCTCGGCCACCATGGTTGGGCGGAGAGTCTGCAGGCGAGCCGCTACGGTATAGGTATCCTCTGTGACGAGCATGATAGGCAAGGACTCTCTAAGCCCTTCTATCAGACGGACTACACTGGGCGCAGGACGCATCCCGCAGGTCAGGATAACCCCGGAAAGCCGCGGGTAGTTGATCGAACGGTCGGCCTGAATCAAGCCCGCCAGCATATCGGCTCTGTCACCCGGTATCAT
Organism: Methylococcaceae bacterium; assembly: GCA_046305255.1. Taxonomy (GTDB): domain Bacteria; phylum Pseudomonadota; class Gammaproteobacteria; order Methylococcales; family Methylococcaceae; genus UBA6136. The sequence goes on along the minus strand of JBKCCF010000260.1, from coordinate 2,806 downwards.
GACGATTTGATCGGACTCAAGTCGCTCCAGCGCATGCTGCAAATGCATGGCAGCAATCAGATAGGCCGATACCGGGTGATCAAGCCGACTCCGCCCAAACAGCACCCGGGCCCCCAGATGTTCAGCCACCTCGCGCACAGTGGGGCGCTCCAGGCTGGGCTCATAGGGCAATACGCCGATCACTTTATCCTTGCCAGCGTAGGTCGCCATCAATTGAGCTTGCAACTGCGGGAGACTCTCGGGTGCCGCCTTGTTAAGCACGAGGCCAGCGACCACACAGCCCTTTTCCTCATAGGCATCAACCGCAATCCGCATGGCGTCCAGTGATTCCTGGCTTTTCCGACCATGGGCATTACCTACGATCAGCACTGGTGCCGAGAGATTTCTGGCCATTACACAGTTGAGATCAAATTCCAGTGCCGAGGCCTGCCCCAGAAAATCAGTGCCTTCAATGAAAATGAAGTCGCACTGTGCTTCTAGTGGCTTGTAGGCATTTATGAGCTTTTCGATCAGTTCATCCATGCGATTGCTGCTGATCAGTTCGGTCACCTCGGTTTGCAGCAAGGCGTAAGAGGCTGGGTAACTCTGGGCCAGGCTAAAATGACGCAGCATCAGGTCAATATCTTCATCCCGTTTGCCCGCCGGCGGATTCTGGATCACTGGCCTGAAAAAACCGACCCGGGTGGTCTTGCGCAGAGCCTGCTCTATCAAAGCCAGACTCACCACCACCTTGCCAGTCCCCGGCTCAATAGTGCTCATATAAAGGGAAGACGTCATGATGGAATATTCAGATGATGGTGGGGTATCCGGTTGCAACACAGGCGCTGGTCTGGCGAGCGATTTCCTGTTCTTCATCGGTAGCTACGACCAAAATCCGCACAGTGCTGACCGCTGACTGGATTTCCAGTACCTGATCGGTCGCTGCCTGATTGGCTGCGGTATCCAGCACGATGCCGAGCCCGGCAAGATCACAACAGGCTTCAGCCCTGATTTCGGCGGCATGCTCACCGATACCGCCAGTAAACACCAGCGCGTCCACCCGGCCCAGCAGCGCGACATAGGCCCCGATATAGTGGCGTATGCGGTGCACGACCATGGCCTTCGCCAGTAGGGCAGCACTTTTACCGGCTGCTGCCTGGCTCAGCACATCCCGCATGTCATTGCTGCCCGCAATGGCTTTGAGCCCACTATTCCGATTGAGGCAACCATCCAGTTCGGCGGGTGTCATTCCCGCTTCGTTAAGGAGATAAAAAATAACCCCGGGATCAAGATCACCGCAGCGGGTCCCCATCATTAGGCCGGCCAGTGGTGTCATGCCCATGGATGTGTCGACACTGCGACCTGCCCTGACCGCGCAGACACTGGCGCCGTTACCGAGGTGCAGGATGATCAGATTCAATGCCTGCTGCGGCTGCGCCAGATGCTCAGCCACCCTGCGGGTGACATAGGCATAGGAGGTACCATGAAAGCCGTATCGCCGTACCTTGAAGTCGCGGTAGGCCGACTCGGGAATGGCATAGCGATAGGCTTCGGGCGGCAAGGTCTGGTGAAATGCCGTATCGAACACCGCAACTTGTGGCACGGTCGGCCAGCGTTCACGGCAAGCCAGGATGCCGGTCAGGTTAGCCGGGTTGTGCAATGGCGCCAGCGGAATGGCCGCCTGAATGGCCTCAATCACCGTTGCATCAATGAGTACCGCCTCGGAAAAGTCCTCGCCACCATGCACCACCCGATGACCCACCGCGCGAAGTTCACCTTCATCCAGCAAGCCTTCATCACGCAGACGAAGGACCATGGTATCAATCGCATCGGCGTGATCAGTCACAGCGGAGGCGGCCTCTCCGATACGCTCAATTTGCCCCTTGGCAATAACACGGCCGCCCTGCTCCATCGCAAACAGGCTGTATTTGACCGAGGAACTTCCAGAATTCAGCACAAGAATTTTATGGGCCATAGACAGTTAGGCGGGGTTGAGTCACTGGAGGCAATCGTCAATTGTCGCACTCGAATTGTAGTCGGTACACCGACCCAACGGTCGGCACCTCTGAAAAACATCGCTAACCCGGACATTTGATGGAGGGGTCGGCATGGCCGTAGCAGATGCCTGGTTCGACCGGCAGATCATGATTTTTAGTTTGCAGAGCAATGAGTGCTGAATTTCGCAGGGTCAACCAATCAGGAAGCCATACGCAAGCGACATGAGTTACAGGGCGTTTGAAGAGAACCTACAGCCACACAATACCCCTTCGCAGTTGATTCATCTGGTCTTCTTGTCGATTCTGCACCGAAGAGCGTGAACACGTTTTCAGCGGCAGCATCAAGATTTCTAAAGTCAATCACTTTTGAGATAACGGTAATGGGAAATGGTCCTGCAAACCGTTTGAGGTAGTGCTCGCCCTGAATCTGTTTCACAGGAATTCGCAAAAATATTAACGCCAGCCTGCCAGCCATCCCACAAAAGCAGGAGCACGGCCAAGAGAACTATAAGGGTTCCTAGCCACTGTAATGCCTTGATCATAATAGACTCCTGATTTTTTATATGATCATGTTAGGATTGATCCTGCCTGAACTTGCACATGAGCATGTGATTTGATAAGGCATAGCGTGTGATATTAAGATGGCTATCAGCAACCTGTCGATGATGACTGGCTGGCCGTATCTGCTACGTAACTGCCCCATCAACTAGGCGCTGTTGAGCCGTAGGCTTCCGTGATCAAATCCTCAGCCTTGAGATTCCAAGGCATGAGATGTTCCCAATTCCCGCTTTTAATGGCTTCCGGCAGACCCCGCATCACCTTCAACAGCC
>JBKCCF010000259.1:0-7351 GCA_046305255.1 Methylococcaceae bacterium | reverse complement strand
CAACTGGGGCTGGTGGGCCGGCCTGTTATTGAGCAATATCGTCTTCGCGTTGGTGCATTGGGTGTCACCGCTTTATGGGCTTCTGGCCGGGTTATCAGGCGTGTATCTGGGTTTGTCGCTGGATGCGGGAAACGAAAGGATCTTGCTAACCCCGATACTCATTCACGCAACTTACGATTTCCTGGCCTTTGTTTTCATAGCGCAGACTTATCAGCATGAAACATCCACCCATGGGCAATTATCAGGCAACATCTATCCGGATGATGATTCTGTCGCTTGAATCATCACCGAAAAATCGTTACGATCAAAGGCTTTTGGAACGTGACGGAGATAAACATGGCGCGTCGCCCCTTGGTCGTCGGCAACTGGAAAATGAATGGCACCCGCGATAGCGCTGTCAAGCTGATCACAGACATATTGGCTGGCTTGCCTGCCGACTGCCCGGCTGATGTAGGCGTCTGCCCGTCCGCCGTGTTTATCCCTGAAGCTTCCTCGGTTATTGCGGGCAGAGGCATTCGCCTCGGTGCCCAAAACGTTGCTGATCAAGATGAAGGGGCCTATACAGGTGAAGTGTCTGCGAAAATGCTCAAAGAATTTGGGTGTTCGCTGGCGATTGTCGGCCATTCCGAGCGTCGGGCAATTTATGGTGAGACTGATGAACTGGTTGCTGCACGCTATGCAAAAGCGATTGCCAACGGCATAACGCCTATTCTCTGCATCGGTGAAACCCTTTCTGAACGACAGGCCAACCATACCTTTGCCGTAATAGACCAGCAATTGGGCGCCGTGCTCGACCGACATGGCGTCGAATCACTCAGGAGTGCCGTAATCGCTTATGAACCGGTTTGGGCAATTGGAACCGGGTTGACCGCCACTACCGAACAGGCTCAAGAAGTGCATGCCTATATCCGGTCAAAAGTTGCAACACTGAACGCAGAGGTCGCCAGCGGTTTACAGATTCTTTATGGTGGCAGCATGAAACCCGATAATGCCGCGGGCCTGATGAGTCAACAGGACGTCGATGGTGGGCTCATTGGTGGCGCTTCACTGGACGCCAACTCTTTCCTGGCAATCTGCATAGCCTCGTAATTGGAAATTTTATGTATCAGGCAATAATCGTCGTACACGTTCTGGTCGCTCTCGCTATTGTCGGGTTGATCATGCTTCAACAAGGCCGTGGGGCCGACGCAGGTGCCGGGTTTGGTGGCGCGTCGAACTCGGTCTTCGGCGCGAGGGGGGCATCGTCATTCCTGTCCCGAACCACAGCTATTCTGGCAGCAACTTTTTTTACGACCAGTTTGGCCCTTGCCTACATGGCCAGCAAACAGGATAATGCCGCTCCTGACATCATGGACGCTCCGCAAGCTGCAGAGCCGGCCCAAAGGGATCTTCCACCGGTCGCTGTGCAACCACCGGCAGTACCCAAAACAGATTTACCCGTAGCGCCAAAAGCGGACGAAAGCAAACCCGCAAACTGACAGGTTCAAAATAAAATAGCCGATGTGGTGAAATTGGTAGACACGCCATCTTGAGGGGGTGGTGACGCAAGTCGTGTCGGTTCAAATCCGACCATCGGCACCAAATATCAAAACCCGCTAGCAATGAGGCAAAGCGGGTTTTTTACATCAGCAGCATCCACGTTCTATTCCTCCCCCATAAAGTCCCAGACAAATTGTGGCTCATCCTTGCCGGTCAGCCTGTCCATCAGATCCTTTGCCCATACGTGACCCTGAATCGCTGCCTTTTTGAGCCATTTCATTGCCAGTTTGTCATCTTTTGGAACACCCTTACCATTTGCATAGATTTGTCCCAAAGCAAATTGAGCCTCCGAGATAGACTGTTCAGCTGCACGCTCATACCAGACTCTAGCCTTTACGAAATCCTGATCGACACCACGGCCCAACATGTATATCCGAGCGATCTGATACTGCGCGGCAGCAATCCCTCGCTCTGCCGCCTTGCCCAACCATAGGAACGCACGTTCATCCTTCTGGCCAGAGCCCTCTCCGCGCGCATACATTGCACCAAGAGCATACTGGGCGGGAAGAAAGTCCTGTTGGGCGGCTTTCTCAAACCATTCGATGGCCAATGCGGAGTCCTTGCCAACGCCGACACCCGACTGATACAAATCGCCCAGCAGATAGGCGGCATGGGGCACTCCCTGTTCTGCGGCCTTGAGAAACCACTCCCTGGCCTTGCCGGCATCCTTGAGGGTGCCTTCTCCCTTGAAAAGCTGCAGTCCTAACTGATACTGCGCCTCGGCCACACCCGACTCTGCCGCCGCAGTCAGCCACGGCATGGCTGCCTGCACACTCTTGCTGACGCCCTCCCCCTTTAAGAGAAGCGTAGAAAGCTCGTACTGTGCGACCCCAATCCCCTGATTCGCGGACTGGGTCAACCAGGCAGCAGCCAGTGCAGGATCCTTGTCAACACCCAGTCCATAACGGTAGATCATCCCCAGTTGAAACTGTGCTTCCGGTTGACCAAGCATTGCCGATTTTTGCAACCACTGAACCGCCTTCAGCACGTCACTCGCAACGCCATCACCGAACAGAAACATTAAGCCTATCTCAAGCTGTGCATCTCGCTCCCCCTGCTCAGCCGCCTTGGAATACCAGTCCAGTGCCTGGACCGGGTCCCGCTTGAATGGCGCCATACCTTCACGAAAGGCGTTACCCAGGAATAACTGATCCTCCACCACCCCCAGACGCGCTTTCAGGAGATGAAATTGGCCCGAGTTGGCCGGAGTGGCCAGTAAAATTACGGCGATGGCAACACCGCTACTTAGAAGCAAGGCGAGCAGAAAACTTTTAGTCATCGGGTAGTGAATGAAAAGGGATTACCTGAATTAGCAGGAAATACAAACGCGATGCCGACATCGTCGGAACTAAACGGTGACACAATGCGGTAGGCGTTCAATAATACTCGCCAACCTCTTAGTCTTGGCAACCTGTCACGAATCTGAAAACACCCTGGCCTGCTGTGAAAAAAACTAAAGTCGACCTCGGTTTCACGGGCACCATTCTTCGGCTGACCCTCATCTGTCTTGCCATGGCCGGGCTACCCGCCTGCACCTATAAGGTCGGCCCTGACTACACTACACCGGAAACACAAGCCCTGCCCGAGTGGCTGGAAAAAGCGGATCCACATCTGAAGACATCGCAGAATGATCTCAAAAACTGGTGGCGGGTATTCAAGGACCCCGTCCTGAACCAGCTGATCGAAAAAGCGTATGCCCAAAATATACCGCTTAAGGTTGCCGGTGTTCGTATTCTGGAGTCCAGAGCCGAACTCGGCGTAGCAATTGGTGACCTTTACCCGCAAAAACAGGGTTTCGAAGGACAACTGGAAAACCTCGACATCCCTCTGCTCAGAAAGCTGGACAGTGGCCTCGGCAACTCGCTCTGGTACAGCCGAATTGGCGTCATGGCGAACTGGGAGATCGACGTCTGGGGGAAATTCCGGAGGGCTATCGAATCGGCTGACGCACAACTGCTGGCCACAGTCGCCGCCTATGACAACACGCTCGTGTCGTTGATAGCGGATGTTGGAACCGTATATGTGCAGATCAGAACACTGGAAAAACGTCTGCAGATCGCCGACCAAAACGTCAACTTTCAATCGGAGAGCCTGCGAATAGCCACGGCCAAATTCAAAGGCGGCTCCAGTTCCCAGCGCGACGTCGAACAGGCCAAGACCGTTCTAAACGGGACAAAGGCGATCATTCCCACGCTTCAGAGCCAATTGCGACAATCCAAAAACGCCCTGAGCCTGTTGCTGGGTATCCCCCCCAACACATTCAAAAATCAACTGGGGCCACCGAGCCAGGAAGGCCAGATTCCAGCCCCGCCCTTACAGGTTGCCGTAGGCATTCCGGCCGAGCTCCTGAGGCGTCGTCCCGATATACGCGAAGCTGAACTCAATGCCGCCGCACAATCGGCCCGGATTGGCATCGCCAAGGCCAACCTCTATCCTGCTTTCTCGCTCAGCGGCAGTTTTGGCTTTGTATCTACCAATGCGACCGGCAGCAGTCTGGGTGACCTTTTCAGTTGGGGGCAGCATTTTTACCGGTTTGGACCATCCGTTCAGTGGAACCTGTTCAATTTTGGTCAGATCACCAACCAGGTCAGGGCACAGGATGCGCGCTTTGAGGAACTGCTGCTGCAATATCAGAACACCGTTTTGAGTGCACAAAAGGAGGCCGAGGACTCCCTCATTGGTTTTTTGATGACCCAGAAATCAGCTGAATATCTGGCTGAAAGTACCTTGGCCGCCCAGCGCTCGCTCAGTCTTGCGATGCTGCAATACAGTGAGGGTATTGCCGACTTCACCACCGTGCTCACCGCTGAACAGGACCTTCTGAAGCAGCAGGACAGCTTTGCCCAGACGCTGGGGTCGATATCCACCAGCCTTGTCGGGGTCTACCGCACCCTGGGTGGCGGCTGGGAACTGCGGGAGGGGAAGGAATTTGTCCCAGAACCGATCAAGCAGGCCATGGATAACCGAACCCACTGGGGCGATCTGCTGGCGCCGGCGCCGATACCCAACCAACGGCCAGACAGTCTGATCAGGCTGCCAGAATGGTAAGCAACACATCCCGAAATACCGATATGCACTCACGCCTCATGAAAATGCCCAATACTGCCCTGTATTTCAAGGCTGGCCTCGCCGCATTGTCGATGCTGATGGCGCTGGCAGGATGTAAACAATCGAACACCTACGTCCCCCCACCGCCCCCGCCGGTCGTCGTGAGCCATCCGGTTATGGGTGCTGTCACACCCTATCTGACATTTACCGGCAATACCCAGGCCTATAAAACGGTGGAACTAAAAGCCCGGGTCGAAGGCTTCCTTGAGAAGGTGCTATTCCGTGAGGGTGACATCGTCAAGGAAGGGCAATTACTGTTCCAGATTCAGCATGACACCTATGAGGCCAAGCTACAGCAGGCCGAAGCGCAGGTTCTGGCCGACAAAGCCAAACTGCAGCACGCCGAAACCGAGTTGGCGCGTTTCTCCGGCTTGTTGCGGGAAAATGCCGCACCGCAAACGGAAGTGGATCGCTGGCGATTCGAACGTGACTCAGCCAGGGCCGGACAATTGTCCTCCGAAGCGGACGTCAAACTTGCCAAACTGAACCTCAGCTATACCCGGGTGACTGCGCCCTTCAACGGCATTGCGGGACGGCGACTGAGCGACCCCGGTAATCTGGTTGGCGCGGGAGAGAAAACAGTACTGGCGGAGATCAATCAGGTCGATCCGCTGTATGCCTATTTCACCATCAGCGAACATGACCTGCTCAAGGTAGGCCAGCGGCCTATGGATGCCGACAGCAGAAACGGGCGGGTACCGCAGATTCCGATCTACATGGGACTTGCCAACGAAGAGGGTCACCCGCACAAGGGGACACTGGACTTTGCCGGCATCCGGGTTGATAACACCACCGGGACACTGCTGTTAAGAGCGATTTTCCCCAACCCCGATTACAAGATCATGCCCGGCCTGTATGCCCGCCTGAGAGCCGCAGTTGCCATGCCCGTTTCCGAATTGCTGGTTCCCGAAGACGTGATCGGCTTCGATCAACAGGGCAGTTATGTCTTGGTTGTCGATGAGCAGAACATCGTGCAGCGCCGGTCTGTGACTCAAGGGACCCATAACGGCAAGAGCGTGGCGATTACCGACGGGATAACCGAAAACGACTGGGTGGTCGTGAACGGCTTGCTGAGCGCCATCCCCGGCAAACCGGTGACACCGAAACGGGAGACACTGACAGAAACAGGCAATCACCCGGTACCGACGGTAACCACCCACACAGGAGCCGGCACCCCATGATCTCGAAATTTTTTATCGAGCGTCCGGTATTTGCCAACGTCATAGCCATTGTCACCATTATTCTCGGTGCCGTCTGCCTTTATAACCTGCCGGTGGCGCAATATCCGGCCATCGTACCGCCCACCATTCAGGTTACCACCCGCTATCCCGGCGCCAGCGCCGAAATCATTGCCCGCACCGTCGGTATTCCCATAGAGCAGGCCGTCAATGGCGTCGAGAACTCCCTTTACCTGTCCTCTACCAGTGGTAGTGACGGCAGCTACACCCTGACGATCACCTTCAAGGTCGGCAGTGACCTGAATACAGGCCTGTCACTGGTTCAAAACATGGTGAACAGTGCCCTGGCACAGCTGCCCGATGTAGTGCAAAAACAAGGGATAACGGTCAGAAAGGTATCCACCAATATTCTGCAGGTGGTCAGCCTCTATTCGGAGGATGAGCGCTTCGACGAAACCTATCTCTCAAACTACGCCATCATCAACCTTCAGTACCCATTAGGACGAATACCCGGCATAGGACAGGTTAAAACCCTGGGGGCAGGCTCGTACAGTATGCGTATCTGGCTCAATCCCGAGCGGATGAAATACTACGGCCTGACCACCAAGGATGTGATCGGCGCGATCCAGCAGCAGAACGTCGAAGTCGTCGCCGGCACGCTCGGGGGACCACCGGTCCCGGCTGACCAGGCCATGCAGTTCACCATCAATGCCCTCGGCCGACTGTCCGAAGTTGCCGAATTTGAAAACATCACCATCAAATCCAACCGCGACACCGACAGCGGCGCCCCGGCGAAAATTGTCAGGGTCAAGGATTTGGCTCGGGTCGAACTCAGTCAGCAAACCTACAGCAACTTCGCCAAAATCAACGGCCACAAATCGACCCAGATCATCGCCTACGCCCTCCCGGGCGCCAACGCGATTGATGTCGGCGATCAGATCCGCAGTCTGATGGAAAAAATGAGCCAGGATTTTCCCGAAGGGCTCAAGTACGCCATCCTCTACGACACCACCCAATTCATCAAACAATCGATACACGCGGTCTACGAAACGCTTTGGGAAGCGGGCATACTGGTACTGATCGTGATCATGGTGTTCCTGCAGAACTGGCGGGCAACCCTGGTGCCGGCCACCACCGTCCCCGTCACCATCATCGGTGCGTTTGGCGCCATGGCCATGCTGGGGTTCACGGTCAATCTTATGACCCTGTTTGCGCTGATTCTGGCCATCGGCATCGTGGTTGACGATGCCATCGTTATCGTCGAAAACGCCTCGCATTACATCGAAAAGGGGCTGACACCCAAGGATGCCGCCATCAAGGCCATGCAGGAGATGACCGGGCCGGTGCTTGGCATCACCATGGTATTGATCGCAGTCTTTCTGCCCTCGGCGTTCTTGCCGGGTATTGTCGGCCAGTTATTCCGCCAGTTTGCCCTCGTCATTGCGGCAACCGCCATCATTAGCGCCATCAACGCCATAACCCTCAAACCGGCACAATGTGCGATGTATCTCAAGCCGCTGCCTGCA
>JBKCCF010000258.1:0-17835 GCA_046305255.1 Methylococcaceae bacterium | reverse complement strand
ATGGCCGTCATCATCGCGCCCATTTCGCGGGCCATGCCGAGTCCGACCAGGTCGGCGATGAAAATTTGCGCGCCGAACAGTTTGAGTTGCACGGCGCCGACAAAGGCGAGAATCATCCCGACCAGCAAGCTGATGAGGCTGATGATGGGTAGCGCATCAGGCCCGCACTTCTGCAAGAGCAACCAAAGGTCGCCCGCCCTGAACTGGACTCGCCCGCTCATCAGGCGCAGTAAGGCCATGCAAAAGCCACCTATGAAATCAGCCAGTTGCTGGAAGTCGCGTAGGCCGTTAAGCGTGCTTCGACCAATACTGTCCAGAAAGCCCCTGCTCTGAAGCGGTCGGGGGAGGTCCTCCCTTTCTGGCACCGCCAGCGCCAGTCGCAACATGCCGCGCACGCCGGTGGGGAGCGCGTCCTGATCCACCGCTATGCCGCTGGCCTGACAGTTTTGGATAATCTTGAGCACGAAGTTCAGCAGCAGGCTGTCCCACTGGCCCAGCGCGCTACAGTCAAACGTGACAATACTGAGACCGGGTTGGGTGCCAAGGGTCGCCGCCGCATCGGACCAGGCCGGGATTTTACCTCCCGCCACCCAGTCGCCAGCCAGTCGTAGCTCCAGGCTATTGGGGGCTATGGGGGTGAGGGTCAGCCTGGGTGGGTGCGCTGCCGTAGGCAATGGCTTCATGACGTTTTCAGTCGGTACAACGCTGAAATATCCTCGTCGCCATGCCCATCGGCCATCAGGTGCGCGTAGTGATCTGCCGTCATATCGGTCAGCGGCAGGGCGGTACCGATCTCACCCGCCATACGCTGACAGATTTTAAGGTCCTTGTGGTGCAGTGCCAGCTTGAAGCCGGGCGTAAAGCTGCCCTGAGTCATGCTGGGGCCACGCTTGTCCAGAAACCAGTTACCGGCAGCACCCCCGGAAACAACCTGTATGACCTTGTCCATGTCGAGGCCCAGCCGTGAGCCAAACCCCAGGGCCTCGGTGACGGCCTGGTTGATGCCGGCGCACATGATTTGGTTGACTGCCTTGGTCGCTTGTCCGGTACCGACTTCGCCCATGTGAATGATGCGGGTGCCCATACTGCCGAGTATGGGCCGAACGCCCGCCAGCGTCGCTGGTTCACCGCCTACCATGATGGCGAGGCTTGCGCTGCGCGCTCCTTCCATTCCGCCAGTGACCGGTGCATCCAGAAAGTCGGCACCTCTGCTGCGTACCCGTTGGGCGGCGATGCGGGCGGTATCCTGGCTTACCGTTGAAAGGTCGATGACAGTAGCACCGGGCTTCAGTCCCGGAAGCAATGCGTCTATCACTGCCAGGACATCGGCATCGGCTGAGACGCAGATCAGGATCACATCGACCGCTGCTGCCAGACTAGCGGGGTCAGCGGCGGCAGTAACCCCCAGTTCTGCTGCCCGTTGGGTGGCTGTCTGTGCAGTGCGGTTCCAGACCGCACGCAGGTGGCCGCTGCGGGCGACATGGCCTGCCATCAGCGATCCCATGGCGCCAAGCCCGATAAAGCCCGCTGTCTTCATGGGGTTGCTCCGGCGATGCTCGTCAGCATGGTTAGTCCTCCAGATAGGTGTAACCGGCGAGGCCGGCCATCAGTTCGCTTTCAAAAAGCTTGCGACGATCCGCGGGTAGTTGCGCCTCAAGCAGTTTTTTGCGGTAGGCCCGTTCGAGTTCTTCCGGGTCAATATGGACGTAGCGCAGCATGTCATCGACGCCATCGCCGTGCATCGGATCGACCAGACGGTAGCCGCCGGTGCTCTCAAGCTCGACGTTGACCGAATGGGTATCACCGAACAGGTTATGCATGTCACCGAGGATCTCCTGATAGGCGCCGACCAGAAAGATCCCGATGAGGTAAGGCTCTTCCGGACTGATGCTGTGCATGCGGAACGTTGATTCGAGGCTCTGCCGGTCGATGTAGGATTTGATCTGGCCGTCGGAGTCGCAGGTCAGATCCTGTATGACCACCCGCCGCATTGGTTCTTCATCCAGACGCTGCAGGGGCATGACCGGGAAAATCTGGCCAATCGCCCAGGCGTCGGGCATGGACTGGAATAGCGAAAAGTTGCAGAACACCTTGTCGGCCAGTCTGTCGTTGAGTTCGTCCAGCAATTCCCGGTGGGCCCGCAGACTGATGTCGAGCCGCCGTCGCACGCCATGGCAGATCGCGGCGTTAAGGCGTTCGGCATCGGCCAGTTCCGCCAGTGTCAGCTTGCCCTGGACGAACATGGCCCGGGCTTCGGCGAGGTCGAACTGGGCGTCGTGGTAAATGCCGAGTACTGATTCCGATGGGAGCAGGTTCAAACATTCGGCCAGATCGAGTACCGGTTTGGCAGCGGTGGGGGCGGGCGGAGAGGTGTCTTCCGCAACCCTTTCGACATCGGTAATGTTGGTGATCAGTACGGCGTGATGAGCGCTCATCGCACGGCCCGATTCGGTAACAATGGCGGGTTGCGGCAAGTCGTATTCCGCGCAGATTTCCGAAAAGGCCCGCACGATGCTATGGGCATATTCTTCGACGCTGTAGTTGATTGAGCAGTCGCTGGTGGACCGGCTGCCTTCATAGTCCACGCCGAGACCGCCGCCGACATCGGCGACGGTGATCCTGGCTCCCAGTTGGTGAAGCGCCACGTAATAGCGGCAGGCCTCGCGCAGGGCTCTTTTGATGTCACCGATATCGGCTATCTGGGAGCCCATGTGGAAGTGCATGAGCTTCAGCCAGTGAAGATTGCCGGTGTCGCCCAGACGTTTGACCAGTTTCAGAATTTCCCCGCCATGCAGGCCAAACTTGGATTTTTCACCGCCGCTGTTCTGCCATTTTCCGGCGCTGATACTGGACAGGCGCACGCGGACGCCGAGCTGCGGATCTATGCCGAGAGTGGCCGATTCTGAGAGGACCAGATCCAGTTCCGAGAGCTTCTCGATGACGATGAATATATTGAGGCCCAGGCTGCGGCCAATCAGTGCCAGCCGGATGTAGGATCGGTCCTTGTAGCCGTTGCAGACCACGGTACCCGCCTCTGACAGTGCCAGTATGGCGAGCAGTTCTGATTTGCTGCCCGCTTCAAGCCCGACCGGGAAGCGGCCATTCCGGATGATGCCATCGACCACCGCCCGCTGCTGGTTGACCTTGATGGGATAGACCGGCGTGTAGCTACCCTGATAGTCATGCTCCTGTCTGGCTTCGGCAAAGGCCTCAGTCAGCAGCCGGATGCGGTCCTGCAACATGTCGGTGAAGCGGATCAGTACCGGCAGTGACAGGCCTTCCTGACGGATCGCGGTCACCACATCAAACAGATCGACCGTAGCCTGATCCCGCTGGCGGTTGGGGAAAACCACGACCCGGCCGCGCGGGTCAATGTCAAAATAACCCTCGCCCCAGTGTTCTATGGCGTAAATATCGCGGGATTGTGCAGGGCTCCAATTCATGGTCGGTAATGAAATGATTTTTTGATTAAGGAATCGATTATGTGGAAAATCGGACGAATTTTCCATGAGAGGACTATCAATGCTAAACAATGAAGGCTGGTTCACCGAAGTCTACCCCAAGCACGGCAGCGCCTTTTCACTCAAGGTGATTGAGAAACTGCACGAGGAGCAGACGCCTTTCCAGCGCATCGAGATTTTCGAAACCGAATGGTTCGGCACGCTGATGGTCATTGATGGCTGCACCATGGTGTCTGATCGGGATAATTTTCTCTATCACGAGATGATGACGCATCCGGCCCTTTATACCCATCCAAATCCGGAGCGGGTCTGGGTGATCGGCGGCGGAGATTGCGGCAGCCTTAAGGAAGTACTGAGGCATCCGGAAGTGAAGCAGGCGGTGCAGATCGAAATTGATGAGCGCGTCACCCGCCTTGCTGAAATTCATTTTCCGGACTTGTGCACGTCAAATACCGATCCGCGTGCCGAGTTGCTGTTCATTGATGGCATCCAGTGGGTCAAGGACGCCGCTGCAGGCAGTGTCGATGTCATCATCGTCGATAGCACCGACCCTGTTGGGCCGGCAGAAGGGCTGTTCAACGAAGCCTTCTATCGCGAATGTCTGCGCTGTCTGGGGCCTGATGGCATCCTGGTTCAGCAGAGCGAGTCGCCGCTGTTCCATGCTGATCTTATAGAGGCCATGCACCAGACCATGGGCAGGGCGGGCTTCGATAATACCCGTACATTTTTCTTTCCCCAGTGTATCTATCCTTCTGGTTGGTGGAGTGGCACCATGGCCAGCAAGGCGGCATTGTCGGGCTTCCGGGAGTCGGATGCGGCAGCGCGACCTTTTGAGACGGCTTACTACAGCACCGCCATTCATCAGGCGGCCTTTGCCATGCCGGAATTTTTCAGAAAACAGATCGTGGATCGCTAAGGCATCAAGGGTGCTTCAACGATCAGGATTTAATTTGAGGATAACATCATGTCCGGAAAAGAAGTCAGTGAAGCGTTGTTCAGCCTTAGGCAGGAAGTCGAGCATCTCAAGGATACTCATCCTGAGTTGAAAAACCGGCTGGAAACCCTGCTTGAGGGCCTTGAGGAAAAACTGGAAGCCAGCGAGGAGAAAGGCCGTTTACACCTGCTGGAAGATTTGAAGGAGACGGTTGCCCAGTTTGAGGCCGAGCATCCCCGTATCGGCGGTATTCTCAACGAACTGATGGTGACCCTCAGTAACTTGGGCATCTGAGGGCTGACGAGGTATCGCCATTCCTGATCGGGCTATAGTTCGTCAAGATAGTGCTTTCCCCCTAATTGGCGCATCTGCTGCAGGATCCAGCGCCGCCGCTGCAATACATAGGCCGAAGGGCGATCCACCCGCAGTTGGATGGGGTTGGGCAGCACCGCCGCCAGCAGGGCGGCTTCGGGTCCGCCGATCTGGGCTGCGGACTTGCCGAAGTAGGACCGGCCGGCGGCTTCCACACCGTAAATGCCCTTACCAAATTCAGCGATGTTGAGATAAACCTCGAGTATTCGCTGCTTCGGCCAGCTGAATTCGATAAGTGCCGTAAAGTAGGCCTCCAGCAGTTTGCGGCTGTAACTGCGGCCAGCGTGCAGGAACAGGTTCTTGGCGGTCTGTTGGCTGATCGTGCTGGCGCCCCGGATTTTCTGGCCGCTGCGGTTCTTGATCAAAGCCTGCTCCATGGCCTTGAAATCAAATCCCAGGTGATGGGCGAAGGTCTGATCCTCTGACGCCACCACCGCCAGTTTGGCCTCGGCAGAAATTTCCTGCCAGGGCACCCACTCGTAGTGAATTCTGAAGTTATGGTCACCCTGCATGAATGCGGCGACCCGCGCAGTCAGCATGAACATGCTGGTGGGGGGTGGAACCCAACGCACTACCAGGACCGGCAAGGCTGTGGCAATGAAAAACATGGCCAGGATCTGGCGTAGCCATTGGATGACGTTTTTCAGACCCCACAAGGGTGGGATTGCCACCGGCGCATGATCGTGGCGTTTGACTTTGGTTTGGGCCATGAGGCTTTTAAAGTGGGCATTGCATGTCGGGGCCGTCACAGGTGTCGATCCGGATCAGGGTTTTGGGCGGACACCTGGCATGATACTGAAGTTGGTCGGGTGACAGAATCAGGCTGGCTGTCATGCCTCCCGGCGGGATGTAAACGGCTGCAACCGGGCGCTCCGCAAAAGGCAGACTGTATTCCAAAGTTGACTGTTAGGGTCCGGGTCGCCAGAATAGAAATCTTTTGCTGCAAGGCTGGTCGGGCGTTCCAAACTTTTCATGCTAGGTCAATTTCCGAGTGGCGATGTCTTGATTTCCATACGCGATCTCAGCTTTGGCTGGGGCGGGCGCACGATTTTTGATGGTGTGAACCTGGATATTCCGCGGGGTAGGATCACCGCCATCATGGGCCCCAGTGGCACCGGCAAGACGACATTATTAAAGCTTATCGGGGGGCAACTGCGGCCCGAGGTCGGCACGGTGCATGTCGACGGCCACAACGTGCACGCCCTGAGGCTTGGGGAACTCTACGAACTCCGTAAGCGTATGGGCATGTTGTTCCAGAGTGGCGCCCTACTGACTGATCTTACAGTCTACGAAAACGTCGCGTTCCCGCTACGTGAGCACACCCGTCTTCCTGAATCGATGATCCGAACGCTGGTGCTGATGAAGTTGCAGGCGGTGGGCCTGCGCGGCGCCCGCGATCTTTTGCCCGCACAGCTATCGGGCGGCATGGCTCGCCGTGTCGCCCTGGCACGGGCCATCGCACTGGATCCCACGATGTTGATGTACGACGAACCCTTCACTGGGCAGGATCCGATTTCAATGGGTGTTCTCATCAAATTGATACACGATCTAAATCGCGAACTGGGCCTCACCAGCATCGTGGTTTCGCACGATGTTGAGGAGACCGCCGCGATAGCCGATTACATTTACCTGATTTCGGCCGGTCGGGTGGTGGGGCAGGGTACGCCTTCGGAGATCAGAGGCTCTGACTCCCCCTGGATTAACCAATTTATGCAGGGCGGTGCCGATGGGCCAGTGCCGTTCCATTATCCAGCCCCTGATTACAGGGCTGATCTGCTGGATACCATAGCCCCATGCTGAATCCGGACCTGTTGCTGGCGCCTTTCCAGGCGCTGGGCCGAAAGACACTCAAGTCCCTGGCCAAACTCGGTCGCGGCCAGCTTTTTCTGCTGCATGCCTTGACCGGCCTTCCTGATTTGGCGCGTCGGCCAGGACTGCTGGCGGCCCAGGTTTATTCGGTAGGTGTTCTGACTATTTTGCTGGTAGCGGTTTCCGGATTATTTGTTGGCATGGTGTTGTCGCTGCAGGGCTACAACGTGTTGTCCGATTTTGGCGCAGAGGACTCTCTGGGCGTCATGGTGGCGGCATCACTGGTGCGAGAGTTGGGTCCGGTAGTGACTGCCCTGCTGTTTTCAGGCCGGGCGGGTTCGGCGCTTACGGCTGAAATTGGGCTGATGAAAGCCACCGAGCAACTGTCCGGCATGGAAATGATGGCCGTGGACCCTATCAAGCGCATCGTCGCACCGCGTTTTTTTGCGGGTGTCCTGTCGATGCCTCTGCTGGCCGGACTGTTTACGGCGGTTGGCGTGATCGGCGGCTACTTCGTTGGCGTCGGGCTGCTGGGTGTCGATCAGGGACCCTTCTGGTCGCAAATGCAGGCCAAGATCGATTTTTACGACGATGTGGTAAACGGCTTCATCAAAAGTCTGGTATTCGGGGTGATTGTCACCTGGATTGCTGTTTTCGAGGGCTACGATTCGAAACCCACCGCAGAAGGTGTCAGCCGTTCTACCACCCGCTCGGTGGTCTATTCGGCTTTTGCCATACTGGGATCGGATTTCGTGCTCACCGCGTTAATGTTTGGGAACTGAGTCATGCAAGCATCGAAAGTGCTGGAAATATGGGTGGGGGTGTTTGTCGCGCTGGGCCTGGTCGGGCTCTTTTTCGTGGCGATGCAGGTCAGTAATCTGGGTGAGTTTCGAAGCGACAGTGACAGTTATATCGTCAAGGCCCATTTCGGCAACATTGGCGGTCTGAAGGTAAGGGCACAGGTTTCGATGGCGGGTGTTACGGTGGGCCGGGTCGAGCGCATAGCGTTTGACGATAAAAACTATGAAGCCGTTGTAGAGATGCGGATTGATCCAGCCTACAAAACTTTGCCTGAAGACAGTAGCGCCAGCATCCTGACCGCAGGCCTGCTGGGTGAGCAGTATGTTGGTTTGACGCCCGGTGGTTCTGATCTGTACCTCAAGAATGGCGATGAAATCGAGTTGACCCAATCAGCGATGGTGCTGGAACAGTTGATCAGCCGTTTTTTGTTCAACAAGGCAGAGGAAAGCAAGGGCGACAAAAAGGCAGCCAGTGCCGATGTTGCCGCGAGTGAGCCGGTTGCAGGCTCTGATTCCCCTCCGCCCGTTCGACCGGTTCCAGTCCCGCCCAATAAACCGGTAAAGCAGCAGATTGCGAAAAAACCGGCTTCTGCCTCTCATGACGCTCGGCATAAATCTGATGAAGCCAGGGGCAAAACAGCCGTGAAGCCCGACATGAGCAAAAAAGCCAAGCCATGAGCCACGCCTATCTGTTGGCCTCCCGTACCGTCTTATGACCATGACGATAGCGTTTATTCCGCAGCGCAAGAAGGGTGATTTCAGCGTGAGTGGTGAACTCACCTACGCGACAGCGATGCTCGCCTTGAGGCTCGCACAGCCCCTGTTTGGTCAGCATAACCGGTTGCGTTTCGACTTCTCTGGCCTGGCGCGTGCCGACAGTGCGGGGGTTGCTTTGCTGATTGAGTGGCAACGCATGGCACAGAAGCTCGGGATTGAATTGCGCTATCGGCACCTGCCCGACTCGTTGCAGGCCATTATTCGAGTGGTGGATGTCGCCACCATGCTGCCGATTGATGCCCGCTGAACTCCTTAAAATGATCACGATTCACGAGACGATCCCATGGATAAACTGATGATCACGGGCGGTACGCCGTTGAATGGCGAACTGCGAATATCCGGCGCCAAGAATGCGGCCCTGCCGATACTGGCCGGTACCTTGCTATCCGAGACGCCAGTGACAGTAGGCAATATCCCACACCTGCTGGACATTACCACGACCATGGAATTGCTCGGGCGCATGGGTATTGGTCTGACGGTAGATGAAAAACTGAACATTGAAGTCGATACCAGTTCCATCAGCAGTCAAACGGCACCCTATGATCTGGTCAAGACGATGCGGGCATCCATACTGGTGCTTGGGCCGCTGGTATCACGTTTTGGCCGGGCTGAAGTGTCCTTGCCCGGCGGTTGTGCCATTGGCGGGCGCCCCGTAAACCTGCATCTGCAGGGTCTGGCGCAGATGGGGGCTGAAATCAGCGTCAAAAATGGCTACATCCATGCCAGCGCCAAGCGCTTGAGAGGCTGCCGACTGGTTCTTGACATGGTGACCGTGACCGGAACCGAGAACCTCATGATGGCTGCTGCGCTGGCTGAAGGCACTACCGTCATCGAAAACGCCGCGCGTGAACCCGAAGTGGTCGATCTTGCCAATTTCCTCAATACCATGGGCGCCAGGATTAACGGGGCAGGCACCGACATTATCGAAATTGAGGGCGTACAGTCGCTGTCTGGTAACGGCCTTAACTATCGTGTCATGCCGGATCGCATTGAGACGGGCACCTATCTGGTGGCTGCGGCCATGACCGGTGGCAAGGTGAAATTGAAGGATACCCGCCCG
This sequence comes from Methylococcaceae bacterium, assembly GCA_046305255.1. Lineage (GTDB taxonomy): Bacteria > Pseudomonadota > Gammaproteobacteria > Methylococcales > Methylococcaceae > UBA6136. Next base: position 8,622 of record JBKCCF010000258.1, on the reverse strand, counting down.
GATATTCTCGACGCGGTACTCATGAAATTACGCGAGGCGGGTGCCAAAATTACCTGCACCGAGGATTCGATCGAACTGGATATGCAGGGTCAGCGACCTCATGCCGTATCGCTGCGAACGGCGCCCTATCCGGCGTTTCCGACTGACATGCAGGCACAGTTCATGGCCATGGCCGCTGTAGCAGACGGTGTTTCGGTGATTACCGAGACAATTTTCGAAAACCGCTTCATGCATGTGCAGGAAATGCAGCGAATGGGTGCGAATATCGCGGTCGAATCCAATACGGCGATCATCCGCGGCAAGCCGCAGCTTAACGCTGCACCGGTCATGGCAACCGATTTGCGTGCCTCGGCCAGTCTGGTGCTGGCCGCATTGGTGGCCGAGGGGCAGACCGTGGTGGACCGCATTTATCACATTGATCGCGGATATGAGTGTATTGAGGAAAAGCTCTCACAACTCGGCGCTGAAATTCGCCGGGTTCCACAATAGGGCACCTCGATTAACCTCAAAATTGTGCAATCGACGCATTATAAATCAGTGCGTTAGGTACATTTTTTGAGTGAAAAGGTGGGTTTTTCGAGGTTCCTAATAGGAGATAGGTGTTCCGTGCTGACACTGGCGCTTTCAAAAGGGCGGATTTACGACGAGGCCATCGCGTTGCTTGCCCGAATCGGTATAGAACCGACGGTGGATCCCGATAAAAGCCGCAAGCTGATTTTGCCCTCCAATCGGGAAGGTTTGCAGTTCCTTATCATCCGTGCCAGTGATGTGCCGACCTATGTCGAATATGGTGCGGCCGATCTTGGTATTGCCGGCAAGGATGTGCTGGCAGAGTACGATGCCAGCGGATTGTACGAGCCGCTGGACCTCGGTATCGCCCGTTGCCGGCTGATGACTGCAGGCAAGCCAGGGATGGTATTTGCCCGTGGCAGCCGACCCCGGGTGGCTACCAAATACGTCAAGACTGCCCATCGGTACTTTGCCAGTCAGGGCATACAGGCTGAAATCATCAAGCTCTACGGTTCCATGGAGCTGGCGCCGCTGGTCGGACTCGCTGATTGCATCGTCGATGTGGTGGATACCGGCAAAACCCTGCAGGCCAATGGCCTGGTGCCACACGAACTGATCATGGAGGTCAGTAGCCGTCTGATCCTGAACAAGGCGGCCATGAAGATGAAGCATGCTGAAGTGACCGGTTTCATCACCGAACTGAAACAGGCGCTGGCACTATCCTGAGGAGTTGCCCGATGACTGAACTGAGCGTTTGCCGACTGGATGCAGCCGCCCCTGATTTTGATGCGCGTCTGTCTACTTTACTGGCCTTTGACGAGTCGACCGATGCCGATATCCATGCTCGGGTAGCCGCCATCATTGCGGATGTCCGGGCCCGGGGTGATGCCGCGCTGCTTGATTTAACGCGCCGCTTTGATCGCTTCGAGCCAACCGGAATGGCCGATCTCGCACTGAGTCCCGACGCCCTGCGAAGCGCATGGGAGAGTCTGCCGAAAAAGGTTGCCAAGGCGCTGGAAAGCGCGGCGCAACGGATTCGTGCTTATGCAGAGCACCAGAAACTTGAATCCTGGCGCTATACCGAAGCCGATGGGACGGTGCTCGGCCAACAGATTACCCCTCTGGGTCGGGTGGGTATCTATGTACCCGGGGGCAAGGCGGCCTATCCCTCATCGGTGTTGATGAATGCTATTCCTGCCAAGGTAGCCGGTGTACCGGACATCGTCATGGTAGTGCCAACCCCCGATGGCGAGATCAACCCGTTAGTCCTTGGCGCGGCCTATATCGCAGGAGTTGACCGGGTTTTTCGTCTGGGGGGCGCGCAGGCGGTGGCCGCACTGGCCTATGGGACCGCAACAGTGCCTCGGGTCGACAAGATCGTGGGTCCGGGCAACGTGTACGTGGCCACCGCTAAAAAACTGGTATTCGGGCAGGTCGGCATTGATATGATTGCCGGGCCGTCGGAAATTCTTGTCATCAGCGATGGCGCCACGGATCCGGACTGGATTGCAATGGACCTGTTTTCACAGGCCGAGCACGATGAAAATGCCCAGGCGATACTGCTCAGCCCCGATCCGTCGCACCTTGATGCTGTGGCCTCCAGCATCAACAGGCTACTGCCGACCATGGAAAGGTCTGAGGTCATTGCCGCGTCACTGGCCGGCCGGGGGGCTTTGATCCGCGTACCCGATCTGGATGCAGCTGCAGCCATTGCCAACCGGATTGCGCCGGAGCATCTCGAATTATCTGTCGCCGATCCAGTGAGTCTTGCCGCCAAAATCAGCAATGCCGGAGCCATTTTCATGGGGCGGCACACGGCAGAGGCATTGGGCGATTACTGCGCGGGACCGAATCACGTCTTGCCCACATCCGGCACCGCCCGCTTTTCATCGCCCCTCGGCGTCTATGATTTCCAGAAACGTTCAAGTCTGGTTTTCTGTTCCGAGGCAGGCTCCGACACCCTGGCGCGCACGGCCTCCGTGCTGGCGCGAGGGGAGGGGCTCAGCGCCCATGCCCGCTCGGCGGAATACCGGATTATCGGAAGCGATGACCGCGATGAGTAGCCGCATTCAATCCCTGCTGCGCCCTGAAGTTCTTGCCCTGTCGGCCTATCATGTGCCCGACGCCAGCGGTTGCGTTAAACTCGATGCCATGGAAAACCCTTATGCATGGCCGCCCGCCGCAGTAGATGCCTGGCTGGAGAAGCTTCGGTCTGCCGAGCCCAATCGTTATCCGGATCCCGCCTGCAAACATCTAAGACCGCCGCTGCGCGCCACTAATGGTGTGCCTGAGACTGCCGGGGTGTTATTTGGCAATGGCTCGGATGAAATCATCCAGATCATTCTGATGGCCATGAAGCCCGGCGCCACCGTTTTGGCCCCTTTGCCCAGTTTCGTCATGTACCGCCAGATCAGTGACAGCCTCGGCCTAAGGTTTGTCGGTGTGCCCCTCAGGCCCGAGGATTTTTCGCTGGACGTTGACCTGTTTTGTACGGCGATAGAACAGCACCAGCCCGCAGTCATATTTCTGGCCTATCCCAATAACCCTACCGGCAACCTGTTTGACGAATCAGCGATGCTGCAAGTACTGGCATGTGCTCCCGGTCTGGTGGTAGTGGATGAGGCTTACGCGCCCTACGCCTCAGCCAGTTTCATGTCCAGGGTGGGGCAGTTTCCCAACCTTCTGGTTATGCGAACCTTGTCGAAACTGGGTCTGGCCGGCTTGCGGCTTGGTTTTCTGGTAGGGCCGCATGACTGGATTGATGAGTTTGACAAGATAAGACTGCCATACAACATCAACATACTGACCCAGTTGAGTGCGGAATTCGCGCTCAATCACCACGCCGTTTTTGATGCGCAGGTGGCTGATATTCTGAGGGATCGCGCCGATCTTATGGCGCACCTGACCCAGCTGAAGGGTATACAGGTCTACGATTCGCAGGCGAATTTCATTCTGTTCCGATTAATGCATCAGAGCGCTGGCACCGTGTTCGAGCGACTCAAAAGTCAGGGCGTGTTGATCAAAAATCTTGATCCTCAGGGTGGCATGCTAGCCGGCTGTATGAGGGTGACAGTGGGTAGGCCTGAGGAAAACAGGCAGTTCCTCGCCGCTTTGACGGTTGCTTTGGCCACGGCTGACTGATTGACGCGTCCGCCATTTCGGCGGCCAGACATCCCAAAACCCGCAGCCCTGCGGGTTTTTCTTGACCCTTATGGCTTTCTACCACAAAATCCACGCCCTGAGATTTTCGCTGAAACAGTCTGTTTCAAACATGGATGGAACGGGTCGTTAAACCATGAAGATAGTAGAACCCTTGTTGAACCGATCAATGTCCTTGAGTGGAGACTTTGCATGATGATTGAAGGCGTGGATCACGAAAAGCGCCGATTCCTGACCAAGGCGGCCACCGTAGTGGGCGCTGTAGGGGCAGGATTTCTGGCAGTTCCGTTCGTATCGTCCATGCGCCCAAGCGCGAAAGCCGAGGCTCTCGGCGCGCCTGTCGAAGTGGATATTTCCAAACTCGAACCCGGTCAACGGGTAGTCGTTCTCTGGCGCGGCAAGCCGGTGTGGGTACTAAAGCGAACGCCGGAGGCGCTGGCGAGGCTGAATGAACTGGATAGCGTATTGCTGGATCCTCAATCGGCACAGTCGCAACAGCCGGACAGCACCCGCAATCAGGCAAGGTCCATCAGACCCGAAATTTTCGTTGCTGTCGGTGTCTGCACTCATCTCGGTTGTTCCCCGGCTTACCGTCCGGAGATAGCACCGGCCGATCTGGGAACAGACTGGAAAGGCGGTTTCTTCTGTCCTTGCCATGGTTCCAAATTCGATCTGGCCGGGCGCGTGTACAAAGGCGTTCCCGCACCGGTTAATCTCGATATTCCGCCATACCACTTTGCGAGTGATACCCGCATCGTAGTAGGTCTTGAAAGGGAGAAAGCATAAATGAGTTCGGAAAAAGTCAGAGCTTTTCGCGAATGGCTGGACGAACGCCTGCCTGTCGGAAAGTTTCTTGAGGATCAGCTGGTAAAGTATTACGCGCCGAAGAATTTCAATTTTCTCTACTTCTTCGGATCTCTCGCTATCCTTGTTCTGGTTAATCAGATACTGACCGGTATTTTTTTGGCCATGTATTACAAGCCGGCAGCGCAGCTGGCCTTCGACTCAGTCGAATACATCATGCGGGACGTGAGTTGGGGTTGGCTGTTGCGCTATTTGCATTCCACAGGTGCCTCCCTTTTCTTTGTCGTCATATACATGCATATGTTTCGGGCCATTTTTTATGGCTCCTTCAAAAAGCCGCGAGAGTTACTTTGGCTGTTTGGCATGGTCATCTTCGTACTGCTGATGGCCGAGGCCTTTATGGGTTACCTGTTACCCTGGGGGCAGATGTCATACTGGGGTGCGCAGGTAATCATTTCGCTCTTTGGCGCCATCCCGGTGATAGGCGAGGACCTCGCCGTGTGGATCCGCGGTGACTATGTCATAGCAGATGCTACTCTGAATCGGTTTTTCGCCCTTCATGTCATCGCTGTGCCCTTGGCCATCCTGGGTCTGGTAGCTCTCCACCTCACCGCCTTACGCACTACCGGTTCAAACAATCCAGATGGCATTGAGATCAAGAAAAACACCGATCTCATGGGCATACCAAAGGATGGTATACCTTTCCATCCCTACTATACGGTCAAGGATCTCTACGTCGCAGGCATTTTCCTGACCATATTCGCCTACATCGTGTTCTATACGCCCGAGATGGGGGGGCTGTTCCTTGAGGACCCAAACTTTGACCCTGCCGACCCCTTAAAGACACCCGAGCACATCCAGCCAGTGTGGTACTTCACCCCGTTCTACTCAATCCTGAGGGCTATCCCCAGCAAGTTGGGCGGGGTGATAGGCATGGGAATGTCGATTGTGGTGCTGTTTTTACTGCCATGGTTGGATCGTTGCCCGGTCAAATCAATTCGTTACAGAAGCCCGCTGTTCAAGATTGCCCTTACCTTTTTTATTATCAGTTTCCTGGGGCTCGGCGTTCTCGGCACCAAACCGGTCACCGAGACCTATACGCTACTGGCGCGGATGTTCTCGGTCATATACTTCGGCTTTTTCCTGCTGTTACCGATATTTTCTGCCATTGAAATTACCAAGCCAGTTCCTGAGCGGCTCACGGAACCGGTCATACCCCTCTCCAAACGCGAAGGCATCCAGTGGCGGTTGATTGAGGAAGGGTTGCGCGCTTTGCAGCATTCTCCCCATTATCTGAGCCTGAAGGCATCGGTGTCCGAGATGCGCAGGAAACTTTCCGGAAGAAAATAAGAATGAATAAGGTGCTCACTATTTTGCTATGCATGGTGGCCTTGGCCTGTAATGGCTCTGAAAAAGGTCAGACTATGGAGCAGGCGGATGTCGATGTTTTCGATACATTATCTGTTCTGCGTGGGGCTGGTCACTTTGCAAATTATTGTCTCGGGTGCCACAGCCTAAAGCAGATCAGATATTCGCGTATTAGCAAGGATCTCAAGATCAATGAAGCGAAAATGCGGGAAACAATCCTGTTTGGCGACCTGAAAATATACGATAACGTTACTGCATCAATGTCTGCTGATGTAGCAACGTCTGCATTCGGTGTTGCACCACCCGATTTGTCCCTGGTTATTCGGTCGCGTGGCGCAGACTGGGTCTATAGTTACTTGAAGGGATTCTATATTGATGCCAGGCGACCCTTCGGTGTCAATAATAGTGTGGCGCCAAATGTTGCCATGCCTAACGTGTTATGGGAACTGCAGGGGGACCAATTACCTGTCATTGAGAAGGTAGCAGGTGTGCCTGAGGTGGTTGGCTTTGAACATGTTGGCAACGGCAAATTAAAACCCAGAGAATTCGATGCTGTAGTCCTTGATATTACCAACTTCCTGGCGTATGTCGCCGAACCTTCCAAACTCGATCGCGTGCCGCTCGGTAAGTATGTAATAGTTTTCCTGCTGTTTCTTACCTATATTCTCTACAAACTCAAGAATGAGTACTGGAAGGATATTGACTAGCCACTGCATCTATAAATCGTAACCCATCGGGTCATGTTATAAACGATAGTCGGTATGAGCTCTCTTAAGCCGTATCTTGTTCGAGCGATCTACCAGTGGATCGTAGACAATCATCTGACGCCCTATCTGTTGGTCGATGCAGAGGCGGAAGGTGTTGTGGTTCCCCACGCCTTTGTTCAGGAAGGCCGCATCGTACTGAACCTGCGGCCGGAAGCGATCCATGGGTTGGCATTGGGCGACGAGCATATCGCTTTCAATGCGCGTTTTGGCGGAAAGCCCATGCAGGTTTACGTCCCCATCCGCGCCGCCCTGGCCCTGTATGCCCAGGAAAATGGCAAGGGCATGGTATTCGACGAGGCAGAAGACGAGTCAGGTACGCCTCCGCCTCCGCCCCCACCCCCGCCAAAGTCAAAATCAGCTACCCCTGTCCGCAAGCGGCCTGAACTTAAGGTCGTCAAGTAAAGTATAAGGACCACCCGCATCGCAAAAACGCTTGTGAAAGCGCCGACGGAGGGCGCTACTCTCCTCCCATGAGCCGATATCCTATCGCATCGGCAAAGCGATCAGCGTCAATCCGTCACTAATCATTCTGTTCAGCTCCCGTCACCTCCCCGGGAGCTGACGGTGAACCCAAACGGGCTACACCTGTACCCGGCCAATCCGGCATTCAGCCACCTCATGATTTCGGGCCAAAGACCTGATACAAACCGTAATAGGTTAATATCGCCGCAGTTCCCCGAGGTGGGGTAGGGATGGCGCGGGCCGCCCCGCATCGCAGTTTGCCTAACCGACCCAAACCGCCACCAGGGGTTCGTATTATTGTTCAGCCATCCGGAAGGCCCGTACGCCACCGGCTGATACCCGTTTATATGTCGCCAAAAACATCCAGAATGAACCAGTTTCAAGATATGAAAAAATACGACCCTAAAACCCTTTGGTATAGGCTTCTGGTTGGGGTATTGGTGATGCTGGCAGTATCGACAAGTCAAGGTATAGCGGATACATCTGGCAGCGGCCATGAGAGTGACGGCAGTAACCTAATGGAAGCCTATTCAAGAGAGGGGGTTGTAATACTCAGAAATATTGAGGGGCTCCACGACCCGAAAGGATCCATGACACTGGACGATGTCCTGCACGCCCGTTTTTCGCCCGTGGGGGGGAGCATCAACAGTGGTTTTGTCGGGGGCGCCGAGTGGTTCAAAATCTATCTGCCCACGGTTGATAACGATCCGGTCATAGCCCTGCTTGAGCTCGATATATTATCCTCAACGCGGATTACCCTCTATGAACCAACACCGTCGGGTGAGTTTCGCTCAAGGGAGATAGCCACAGCAACGCCATGGGAACAGCGCGAGGTTTATTACAGGACACCAGTATTCCGGGTAGATATCACCCGTCAGGAGGGCAGGGCAGTCTATGTCAGGATCGAATCAATGGCGTCTATCAGGGGGAGGGTCAAGTTATGGAACCAGTATGGTCTTGATAAGCATATTCGGCAGGACTCCCTGATCAATGGCGCCATCATGGGCGCTATATGCGTTAACTCGGTCTTTGCGCTTGTACTGTGTTTGGTTTCCCGAAAATGGCTGATACTGCTTTTCGTCATTTATAGTCTGGGCTTTACATTCAGCATGCTGATCAATACTGGCTATATTCAGTGGATCAGTAACTCATACTTAGGGCCTAAATGGGCTACTATTGCCTTGTGTGTATCGAGCGTCTCCATGATGGCCAACGCTGTTTTTAGCGTGATAATCCTGTGCTTCAAACAGTATGCCCGGCCGTTTCACGGGCTGATAATAAAGGTTTCAGTTGCCGTTGGAATGTTAACCTTATCCCTTCTTGGGCACCTCGAAAAACCTCCCTACCTTGGGACGCTCCGGTAAAATTAGCGTCATTTGGGGCCATATGGTGCGGATGAGATGAAGAAGCTCTCAGCGATCAAAAACGACCTATTTGCCTCTCATCAGCGTGAGAGCCAGATTGATCACATGGGTGATCCTCTAGCGGGGATTGAGGCCTGTATCGATTTCAAAGCACTGGCTGCTTCGGTGGATCAGGTGGCTCCGCGTGG
>JBKCCF010000257.1:0-2775 GCA_046305255.1 Methylococcaceae bacterium | reverse complement strand
GCCAATATCATCGCTCTGCCTCTGGTCATCGCGCTGGCGGTAGATTATGGCGTCTGGTACAGCCATCGCTGGCGCGAACTGCGGGGTGCCAGCCCTCTCGCCATCACACTGAACGCGGGTAAGGTGATCGCACTGGCGGCGGGGACCGAACTGGCCGGTCTGGGTGCCATTACGCTCGCCAGCTACCGGGGCGTCTCCAGTCTGGGCGTCGATATCACTATCGGCCTGATATGCTGCCTCGCAGCCACCCTGCTGGTCGCCCCAGCGATAGGACAAATTATTGATTCAAAGAGGAAATAGTGAAAATAAAACTCGCCAGCCTGATCCCTTGCGCTATGGCCTTGCTGTTAACCCCATTCTGCCCGACGCCGGCTGCAGAACCCTCGCCAGTTGTAGTCTGTTACCCGGGGGGGCCCGTCAGCGAAACAGAAGCCAATACCGCGATGAACGCCATGCTGCGAGTTGTTGAGCGCGTGGGTGAGTGGGAACCACAGCGCTTTACCAGCTTTTTCACCGCGGATGTCGACGAATGCCGGAAACTGCTCTCCAGCAAGAAGCCCTCTTTCGCTATCACGTCACTCGGTTTGTTTCTCGAACAACGGCAGGCCCATCATTTGATCCCCGTAGTTCAGCCGCGCATGCGCGGGGCAAGCTCTGAGCGTTATCACGTTATGGTGCGTAAGGGGAGTACTGCGGGTTTGGATGCCCTCAAAGGTAAGGCGGTCGGCGGCACTGTATTTGAAGAGCCTGACTTCATGAGCAAAATCGTTTTCGCCGGTAAGATTGATCCCCGAACCTTTTTTGATCTGAAACCGGGTCGTCAAGCCATACGTGCCTTGCGTGCCCTCGACAAGGGCGAGCTGGATGCCGTAATCCTTAACGGTCAGCAATTCGCAGCGCTGGCATCCTTGCCACTGAAAACACCGCTGGAAGCGGTCTTCACCTCTGCCGAAATTCCACTGATGGGGCTGGTAGCTGATGAGACTAGCAGCAGTGCCGCTGATCGCAGCCGCTTCGCCAAGGCATTGTCTGGCATGTGCGCTGACACCGAGGGCAAAAAGTTGTGCGACCTGTTCGGAGTTGAGGCATTTGCCGCTGTCAACCCGGCTGTTTTCGAACCGATGATCGCGCTCTGGCACTAGGGGAAATGGTCTTGAGCATCAGAGTACAACTTACTGCACTGGGTCTCTCTGTTCTGGCCGGATGTGCCAGTTTGCCTGATGGCGCGATTCACTTTGGCGGACTGTCAGCGTGTCCGAGCTCATCAAAAACAAGCCTTGAAGCACTGAATGCAGAGAGTTCGACCCATGATCTCGAATGCGGCCTGCAAGCGGTGCGTGAAAGCCATGACCCGACCCTACTGCGCTCGGCAGTTGGCAGCCGAATCGCGCTGCATCTGGCTGAACGCAACACCATCCAGCAACAGCGGGAGACTCTGGCCCGGGAGGGTGTTCGTCTGGCAGAGCAGGCGTTGGCACAGAACGCTGGCAATGATGGTGCGGTCCACTATTATCTGGCCGCCAATCTTGGGCTGTCAGTCCGTGAGCATCCGCTGGAAGCAGCCGATAGCCTGCCTCGACTGGAGGCGGAAATGCAAAAGGCCGTCAGTCTGGAGACTGACATTGACCAGGGTGGGCCATTGCGCCTGATCGGGATGCTCTATCTCAGGGCGCCACCCTGGCCGGGTGGCATCGGTGACGGTGACAAAGCACTGGAGTACCTGAAACAGGCTGTCGAGAAACACCCCGGACACCCGCTCAATCACCTTTTCTATGCCGAATCCTTATGGGAGCTTGAGGAACAGGCAGCTGCCACTCAAGCCAGAGTCGAGTTGGCCGAGGGGCAAAAGCGACTTGAAAGTGGCAACTGGGGTTACAACAAGGCGCCCTGGCAAAAGGAATTTAACGACTTGAGCAAAACACTGGGCGAAGCCGGTAGCTGAGTTCAATTTCAAGAGTATCCACACGTATATGACCACCACGCAGACCGCGTCCGACGCTGCAACCCTGTCGGCAGCCAGCGACAATGCCTACTCCTACCTGCTTGGCCTGCAGAAGCCGGGCGGGGATTGGGAGGGCGAGATGGTGTGGTGTACGATGATTCTGGCGCAGGCCGTCATCGTCCGCACCATCATCGGTGAGCCTTACAATGAGGCCGAACAGCGCCAGATCATTCGGCATTTTGAGATCACACAGGCGGCGAATGGGGCCTGGGGGATGCACCCTGAGTCTGCGGGCTACCTGTTTTTCACCACACTGGCCTATGTAGCCTTGAGGTTGCTGGGATTGCCGCCGGATACTCCCATGTTGAGTCAGGCGCGGACGTGGCTCAGGGGTCAACCCGGCGGCGTACAGAGCATCCCGACATGGGGGAAATTCTGGCTAGCCATCATTGGGTTATATGATTACCGTGGTCTTAACGCGATTCCGCCGGAACTGTTCCTGCTGCCAAAATGGCTTCCGTTTCACCCCAGCCGGTTTTATTGCCACACCCGTCTGATCTATCTTGCGATTGCCTTTATCGGTGGCAGCCGGTTTGTCGCTAGCCTGCCTGCGAATTTGCGGGATGAGCTGCGCGGCGAACTCTACGACAAACCCTATGCCGAGATCGACTTTGCTGTGTTGCGTCACAGTCTGGCGCCGTGTGATGTCTATGTGCCGATCACTCCCCTGCTCCACCGCATCTACGACGTTCTGGCCGTATTCGAACGCTGGCATAGCGGGCGCCTGCGACAAAAGGCACTCAAGGTCTGTTTTGAACGCATTCTTTACGAAC
>JBKCCF010000256.1:0-4343 GCA_046305255.1 Methylococcaceae bacterium | reverse complement strand
GGTTCCATCAACATCGGGACGGGGGCCAAGGTTGCATCAACCGGCTCCATGATGGTCGATGCGACCGCCGAGAACCAATTGAATGGCAGCCTGGAAACGCAGGGCGGTTCCGTGGCTTTGGGGGCGAAACGCATCAGCCTTGGGGCAACCGACGCGTCGGCCAGTGGGCTTATCCTGTCGCCTGCGATTCTGGGTAGCCTGAATGCGGAAGAACTGATTCTGAGCAGCGGCAGTGACATCAGTCTGTTCGGGGCTGCGACGGTATCAGCTCAATCGATGGTTCTGCGTAGCGCCGGTGTGCTCGGATTTGCCAATGATGGTCAGACGGCGAGTCTGACGGCAGATACCCTGCGGCTTGAAAATACCAACGGTGCCAGTACGGCTCTGTCAGCGTCCGGCCAGGGTCAACTGTCGATGGCGGCCAAGACCCTGACCCTGGGGGCGGGCGCCTATCAGCTTGCGGGATTCTCCTCGGCGAATGTTGCGGCGAGCGAGCGTGTCAATGGCTCAGGTGCGGGTACTCTGACGGCTGCTTCCAACCTGACATTTACCACGCCATTGGTGACGGCGGGCCGCAGTGCCAATACCGTCATTAACGCTACGGGCCACAGCGTGGCGATCGAAAGTTCAGGCCCTGCAACGCTTCCGGCAGTCGAAGCGCTGGGTGCCCGGCTGGCCATCACGGCCGACAGTATTCGCCAGGCCAGTACGGTATCACTGGCGTCGGGCGGGGTCAGCCTGAATGCACTGAAGGGCGATCTCGACCTGGCGGCGGGTTCCAGCATTGATGTCTCGGGCCGTTCGGTCAGCATAGGCAACAGCGTGACCGCGACGGCAGGCGGCACGATAGACCTGTCGGCGCTGGCGGGTAATGTCAATCTCAATCAGGGGGCCAGTCTCAAACTGTCCGGCATTCAGGCCGGGAGCCTCGGCGTGACGGTACCGGGCGGTGCCTTCAATTATGCGGGTAATGTCGATGCCGCTGGCAGCCAGCAGGGTGGCCGTTTTGTGCTGGATGTAGGCTCGGCCACTAGCGGCGACAGTCTTGCCACGCTGGCCAGGAAACTGACCCCTGCCGGATTCAGTCAGCAGATTGACCTCAGGGCGCGGTCTGGCGACTGGTATCTGGCGTCCGGTGACACGCTGGCGGCACAGCAGGTCGCGGTCGCGGCCGACAACGGCGGCATCAGGATTGACGGTGCGATTACCGCGAAGGGGGCGGGTGCCGATATCCGGCTGAAGGCGGCAGACACGCTGGCACTGGGATCAACCGCCCGGATCCAGGCGGAGGGTACAGCTGCCGCAGGCGGCAGTGTCACGCTGGATGGTGCCGACAGTAACGCCAATAATCTGGGTGGCATTGATCTGGCTAGCGGCGCCCGCATTGATGTCCGTGCCAACGACGGCAGCAGCAATGGTGAGGTGAATCTGCGTGCCGACCGGGCCGGGCAGGATGTAGCGGTCAGTGGTGATTTGCCGGCGGTGGTCAGCGGAGCCACCACCACGACCGTTGAGGCGGTGCGGAGTTACATTAAAAGTGGCACCATCACCGCGGCCAATATCACCAACTGGAAAGCGGATACCGACGCCTACATGGCCAATGCCGGTGCGATCGAAAGTCGTCTGGGTTTGCCGGGCGGCTTGCGTGCAGGGCTTGTCGTCAAGAGCAGTGGCGACCTCACGCTTGATAGCACCGGCTGGGATCTGGTGGACTGGCGCTATGGCGGACGCACCGGCGTACTGACCTTGAGTGCGGCGAGAGATCTCTCTATCAGTGGCAACCTGAGCGATGGCTTCAGGGATGAGACCCAGGGCATTGACCTCGGAAATGGCCAGTATGCCGCGATCAAGGACAAGTTACAGGCTGATGCGTCCTGGAGTTTTAATCTGGCGGCTGGCCGCAATCTGGAGGTCGGCGCCGACAGGATGGTGCGGACGGGCACCGGTGACATTGCCGTGTCGGCAGGCCAGGATATGACGCTCGGCAACGCGGCCGCGGCTATTTACACCGCAGGTCAGACCACCGACAGTCAGCGTTACGGTAGCTTCAAACCCGGATTCGTCGCCAGCAAGTTCTATGGTGAATATCCCATTAACGGCGGCGACATCAGCATTAGCGCGGGTCGCGACGTGAACGGCGCCAAAACCGGCCAGTTTTTCGATGGCTGGCTGGTACGCACCGGCAACTGGGTACCCAGCGGCAATCACACCGGACAGACGCCGACGGCCTGGGCCGTGGCTGTCGGTGGGATCGCCAGCGGGACCAGCACCCCCGCCGGATTCCATCAGAACATCGGTGCTTTGGGCGGCGGCAATGTCAGGGTAAATGCGGCGCGTGACGTTAACGATCTTTCGGTCATCATTGCGACGACCGGCAAACAGGTCGGTGAGGTGGCCGACCCGAATGATGCTGCCAACTTTAATTTCAGCACCAACGTTGTCAATGTTGCCGGTGGCGGCCGGCTGGCCGTCACCGCCGGTAGCGATGTGGTGGGCGGCACGTTCTATAACGGCAAGGGTGAAGCCGAGATCAGCGCCGGTGGTTCACTCAGGGCGGGATCGGCAGAGACGGATAACGGTCCGGTTCTCGCGCTGGGCGATTCCCGTTTTAATCTGAAAGCGGGCGATAGCATCCAGCTCGGTGCAGCCATCAATCCAACGGTCATCAATAATAGCCGCAGTCGTAATTATTTCTTCACCTATACGGCTGACAGCGGACTGAATCTGGAGGCCCTCTCGGGCACTATCGAACTGCAGAACAATACCGGCGGAATGATTGATGCCGTCAATGCGCTGCGGCCACGTAATAACCAGATCAGGTTCCCGGGCGTGTCCCAGGATGCGCTAACGGTCTACCCGGCGTCGCTGTCGGTTGCCGCACTGCAGGGTGACATTACGCTGGATCGTTCGCTGACCACCTATCCCTCTGCTACTGCGGCCATGAGTTTCAGGGCGGGGGGCAACATTGGCAGCGGGTCATTCGATAATGGTGTGAACGTCACCCAGTCTGACGCAGACCCCATGCTGTTACCGGGCGTCATCAATCCTGCCACCACCTGGGATGATGCCTCGCTGCGGTTACAGCCTTCGGGTGATGCCAACCTGATTCACGCCAAAACGCCTGTTCACAGGAACGATCCCAACCCCGCCGAGGTGTATGCCAACGGCGACATCAAGGCTACCGATCCCTTGCTGTTCTCACTCGCCAAGTCGGTCAACGTCATCGCGGGCAATGATCTGAAGGACGTGAGTTTCCAGATACAGCATCCCGGTTACAGCCTGTCCAGTCTGTCGGCCGGGCGTGATATTTCATTCAGTTCGCCCAGAAACACTCAGGGCAACCTGATCAATGTCACGCGTCAGGTCAGCCTTGCAGGCCCCGGCCAGCTCTGGGTCACGGCCGGTCGTACCGTCGATCTGGGAGCATCGGAAGGTATCTACACCACAGGTAACACCGGCAACAGCGCACTGGCAGCGGGCGGCGCGTCAATTACGGTAATGCCGGGGCTTGGAAAGCAGGAACCCCAGTTTGATGCCTTTGCCAGAAAGTATGATCCGTTCTCCGAGCAGTATGGAAAGACCCAAAATGCCGGGGCTGATAACGCCTCTGGCAGTCTCGCGGCAAACCAGGTCAGTCCGACCGCCCGCAGCACCGACCCCAAGGTTCAGAAATATGGCGCCACGCTGATCTCCTATATGAAAACCCTCACGGGTGATTCAACGCTGGATCTTGAGGGAGCGGTGGCAGCTTATCAGGCCTTGCCGGCAACCCAGCGGCGCGGCTTCCAGCTGGGTCTGTTATTCGATGAAATACGCCTGGCGTCCACCAAGGCCGCGAAAAGTGGCAGGCTGGCGGATTATGACGGGGGCTACCAGGCCATCGACACCCTGTTCCCCGGTGCCGGCAGCAAGGCATCCAGCTATGCGGGTGATCTCAAGCTGTTCTTCAGCAAGATCCAGACGCTGGGCGGCGGGGACATCAATATGCTGGTGCCCGGTGGCTATGTGAATGCCGGACTTGCCTCAGCCTTTGCCGGCTCCAAGGATGCCAGTGATCTCGGCATCGTAGCCCAGCGCGACGGCAACATAAACAGTGCGATCAACGGTAACTTCATGGTGAATCAGTCGAGAGTATTCTCCCTTGGCGGCGGCGATATCACGCTCTGGTCGTCGAACGGCAATATTGACGCAGGGCAGGGCGCCAAGGCGGCAATCGCCGTCCCTCCACCCCTGGTCAGTTTCGATACTCAGGGCAATCTCAAGGTTGAATTCCCGCCGGCGGTATCGGGTAGTGGTATCCGCACGGCATCAAGTGCCGGCACCCGCGCCGGTGACGTCTACCT
>JBKCCF010000255.1:0-2332 GCA_046305255.1 Methylococcaceae bacterium | reverse complement strand
TCTGGCTCTCACGCTGATGAGAGGCAAAGAGGTCGTTTTTGATCGCTGAGAGCTTCTTCATCTCATCCGCACCATATGGCCCCAAATGACGCTAATTTTACCGGAGCGGCCCAAGGTAGGGAGGTTTTTCGAGGTGCCCCGTTGATGGTCTCGGTCGCAACGCCGGGAATCAGGATTGAATAGGCCTGTGCGTCGTCCCGGTTGGCCTGTTCGAAGGTTTTGCCGAGTGATTCGAAGGTATAGCCAAAAATGTAGGGCGTACAGCCGTCGCGGTCTTTGCCGGCCCCCAGGGGGATGGCGGGATTATCTGCCGCCGGCTCATCACCATGCAGGTTGTAGGCGCCGTGATCGTCGAAGTACAGCACGTCATCATCGTAATAGGCCGCATCCTGGCGCGGGTGATGGGTGCCAATCGCGGTAACGGAAACGATGTGGCTGTACTGGGGATCGTCGGCGCCCTGGCTCAGCACGCCGATCGTCACTTGATGTCCCGCGATCATTTCGTGTTTGACCCATGACAGGAAGTCCCGATAACCGCCAAGGCCCAGATTGGCGGTCCGAAAGCCGGTGCCATAGGGGTAGTGGGTCGCCTCCAGTCGTGCGTTTTGCAGGCAGGTAGCCGCATTGGCGTAAAGGTAGGGGCCGGTGACCCCACTGTTCGGCGTCTCCAGTAGCAACTGGGCATTATGGTGGGGGGATTTATGCTTTTGGCACCAGCCGCGCGGACCGGCTTGCAGCAAGCCTGTGCCGCACAGCAGCCGGGCCTGATATTGGGAGAGCCATTGGCCATGGTTGAGGCCCGCCTGTATCAGTGACACTTCGCCACAGTAGCCGTTATTGCTCTGCCACTGGTAGAAGGGGGTTACCGCGTGCGCCGGCGTAATAGTGTAGGTTCGCGCCGGGGGGATGGTGCCATCCAGCCGAGTCTGGCTACAGTTCGCTTCGGCGGCTTGCAGGGGCGCCAGCGCAAGATTTGAGAAAAGAAGCCCAAGCGCGGACAGCAATTGAGTGGAGTTCATGGCGATGATCCCTGCTGTGATAACAAATACTTTTCGGTAGGAACCTGTGGCCTGCAGGCCTGAACGATGGCGCCCTACTCCGCCGCCAGTTCCAGCCGGGTGGGAACCCGCCCTGTCGCCGTGTCCTTGAGGGCGGCTGATGCGCCCAGCGTCAGGCGTCTGCGGTCGAAGCGGTCGCGCGTCAGCAACTCCGTCATCACGGCCTTGCCGCGGCGGTCGGCCAGCACTGTTAGCGCATGGGCGGGCAGGGCGGCATGGTCGATCAGGTGATCATAGAGTTGCTGGTAGAACTCCGGGGTCAGGCTGGCACGGCCCATCAGTCCGGTCAGGGCGCCTATCCGCTGTGGCGGCTGGCCGGTCTGTTGGGTGTAGCGCGCTTCAATCTCATCCGCGCCGCCTTGTTCCGCGGCCAGTTTTTCCAGTGCCCGCTGGGTGGCGGGATCGGTGAAGCTGATGGCATCGGGGTCATTCTCGGGCGCCAGGCTGACGCCTAACTGATCGGCCACTGCACGGCGTATCACCTGTGATTTCAGTGCCGTGGCGTCGGTTTTGGGGTCAAACTGGCCGAATACCGTCAGTTTCAGCCGGCTGCGGCTGGCGAGTCCCTCGGCCAGCTTGCGCAGTTTCTCCCGCTCCGGCGGCGGGATGCTGGCGTTGCCGGGGTCGAACAGTACCGCGCCGGGATCGCCCTCGCCGCTGCCCAGCAGTGAGGCCAGCGCATGGAAGGGCGCGGTGGCGGCATTGGTAATCATGTTGACGATGGCATCCCAGATCACCCCGCCGTAGCTGAATGACGGCGCATCGACATCGCCTTCCATCGGCACGAAGGCTTCGATCCGGCCGTTGCTGTCGGTCAGCAGGGCGATGGCGAGATCCAGCGGCAACGAGGTGGCCTTGGGGCTTTCCACGCTGTCACCGAGGGCAAACTTGTCCAGCACGATCCGGTTCGAACTGTTCAGCTTGTGTTGATCGATTTTGTATTCGACGTCGAGATTGAGTGTGCCGGACTGAATTTTCCTGCCGGCAAAGGTCGCGCTGTAGGGCGACAGCGAGGTCATCGCAACATTGCCGAAGGTTACCCGGATATCGCTGTAATTTTTGAGCGCCAGCGGGCTGAGCGACCCTTCTACCGCTGCCTCCCCATACTGATCGACCCGACCCTTGAAGGCCATGATGGCGCGGCTGTCAGGCTGCAGCGAAAAACCGGCAACCGAGCCGCCAAAATCATCCACCCGCGTCGCAAATGGCAGGATCAGGCTGGCATCGCTAAATACGACCCGGCCCTGGTCAATCAGGATGCGACCGACGGACAG
>JBKCCF010000254.1:0-5187 GCA_046305255.1 Methylococcaceae bacterium | reverse complement strand
GATCTGGGCCTGGCCTTTGGTGCTGCGCTACTGATGATCTACGTCTTGCTGGTCGCCCAGACCGGTTCGCTGGGGTTACCGCTGATCATCATGGTTGCCATCCCGCTGACGGTGATCGGCATCATGCCCGGCTTCTGGCTTCTGAACACCCTGTTCACCGAACCGGTGGCGGGTATCGACAACCCGATACTGTTCACGGCTACCGCCATGATCGGCATGATCGCGCTGGCGGGTATCGTCGTCCGAAACTCCATCATCCTGATCGACTTCATTCAGCGGCTGCGCGAGCAGGGTCTGCCTCTGGCAGAGGCCCTGATCGAAGCGGGTGCAACAAGGATGCGGCCTATTTTCCTGACCGCCGGTGCCGCGTTGTTCGGCTCCTTCATCATCACGCTGGACCCGATTTTCTCGGGGCTGGCCTGGAGCTTCATCTTCGGCATTTTCGCTTCGACCGCCTTTTCGCTGTACGTCGTGCCGGTGGTGTATTTCCTCATCAATCGGCCCAAAACCGACTCATCCTCCGCATGACAGCGCCACACAACCCATGAGAATGCCATGACTACCGATCGCATTGTCCGCATCGTCGCCGGTTCTTTTGTCCTGCTGTCCCTGAGTTTGGGACTCAAGGCCAGCCCGCTGTTCCATAGCGAAAACTGGTTATGGTTTACCGCCTTTGTTGGCGCCAATCTTTTTCAGAGCGGATTTACCCGGTTCTGCCCTCTGGAAACCGTCCTGAAGAAACTGGGGGTCAAAAGCGCATGCCAGTGACAGCACCGACCGTAGCAGCGCTATCAACAATAACGGAAGGCGGCCCGCCTTCGCACATTACCGAGGAGATTACCCATGGCTAAAATCGTCATCGTCGGCGCAGGCATAGGCGGCATTCCGATGGCCTTCGAAATGAAGGAAAACGCCCGCAAGGAGGACGAAATCGTCGTCATCGCCGACACCCCAACCTTCCACTTCGTACCCTCCAACCCCTGGGTAGCCGTTAACTGGCGCAAGCCCACGGACATCAAGATCGAACTGGCGCCGGTACTGAAAAAGAAAGGCGTCCAGTTCATCCAGGACCGCGTCACCCGGTTCGACCCGGCTCAGAACCGGCTGGAACTGGAACAGGGCGAAGCCGTCAGCTACGACTATCTGATCATCGCCACCGGCCCCAAACTGGCCTTCGATGAAATTCCGGGGCTGGGGCCCAAGGGTCATACCCAGTCGATCTGCCATGTCGATCATGCCGGTGAATCAGGCGAGTTCTGGGATCGCTTCGTGGAAGATCCCGGCCCCATCGTCATCGGCGCGGTGCAGGGTGCCTCCTGCTTCGGCCCCGCCTACGAATACCTGTTTATCGCCGAAACCGACCTGCGGAAGCGCAAGATCCGCGACAAGGTCAAGATGACCTATGTGACCTCCGAGCCCTATATCGGCCACCTTGGCCTTGGCGGTGTGGGCGATACCCGCGGCATGCTTGAAAGCGAACTGCGCGACAAGCACATCAACTGGATCTGTAATGCCAAGGTCGACAAGGTCGAGGCAGGCATGATGTATGTCACCGAAGTGGACGAAAACGGGCAGGAAAAGAAGAAGCACGAGATTCCCTTCAAGCACAGCATGATGCTGCCGGCCTTCAAGGGCGTTGATGGCCTGATGGGCGTCGAAGGTCTGGTCAACCCTCGTGGTTTCGTCGTGGTCGATCAGCACCAGCGCAACCCCACCTACCAGAACGTCTATTCGATCGGTGTCTGTATTGCCATACCGCCGCTGGAACAGACCCCGGTGCCCACCGGCACCCCCAAGACCGGCTACATGATCGAGTCCATGGTCACCGCCACTGCGCATAACATCCGCGACGAGCTCGACGGCAAGCAGCCCAGCCACAAGGCAACCTGGAATGCGCTGTGTCTGGCCGATTTCGGCGACTCCGGCGTGGCCTTCCTGGCCATGCCGCAGATCCCGCCGCGCAACGTGCAGTGGGCCTCCCGGGGTCGCTGGGTCCACTGGGCCAAAATTGCCTACGAAAAGTACTTCATGCGCAAGGTTCGCAAGGGCATTTCAGAACCCGTCTACGAGCGCGTCACACTGAAAGCGATGGGCATCATGCGGCTGAAGAAGAACTGAGCACCCGGATCAAGGACAACACCCTCGCCGCCCGGCCCCGACAACGGGGCCGGGTTTTTTCAGGTCTGCGCCTCTGCCGTGATCCTCTTGCCCCGCACCTGCAGCATGAGATACGGATAAACCAGCACCGACAGCATGCCCGCACCGACGAGGCCGGCGGCGGTCTCGCTGCGCATGATGCCGGCACGGGTCGCCACTTCGGTCAGGGCGATCAACACCGGCAGCGCCGTCGCGCTGGAAAAGGCCAACTGCAGTCTTTCGTCACGGATCAACACATCGCGATATAGCAAGGTCGGCACACCCCGCACCACCAGAAACAGCAGCAGGAACAGCGGCAACCGGGCCAGTGCCGCGCCCGACGCCAGAAGGCCGGACAGGTCGAACTGCAGACCGGTACTGATGAAGAAAATGGGGATGAACAACCCGAATCCTACCGATTCCAGACGTTGCCGCACTTCCTCGCCGGTGCCATTACCGGTCAGGCAACCCACCACGATACCGGCCGCCAGCGCGCCCAGGATCGCATCCAGGCCGAAGCGGGCCGACAGGAAGAACAGCATCGCCAGCAACAGAATGGCAAGCCGTATCGGCAACTGCGAGGTCGTCTTGAGATGCTGCTGTAACATGAGCACCACGGCAGGCATCCGGATACGGGTAGCGAGATAGGCAGCCACCCCGACAGCCATGAACACCGAGACCAGAAAGATGATGTCGATGGGGTTGGGTTTACCCTGCGCCATGGCCAGTATCGACACGATCACCACCGGCCCCACCTCCCCGACGGCCGCCATGGCGATGGCGTTACTGCCAAACGCCGTATCACTGTCGCCGGCATCCTTCAGAATGGGAATGACAATACCCAGGGCGCTGGTCGTGAGTGCCAGCCCGATCATGAAGCCGGAAGCGACGATATCCAGTTTGAACAGCAGAAAACCGATGCCGATACCGACCACCAGCGATACCAGCCAGCCCCGAAAGGCGCGCAGTAAAGTCTCGCCCCATAACCGCTGGAAATTGATTTCATAACCGACCCAGAAAAACAGGAAGGCAATCCCAAACCGTGACAGCCCTTCCAGCATCGGGGTCATATCGACCAAAGCCAGCACATCCGGCCCCACCAGAATACCCAGCAGTATCTCCAGCACCACTACCGGAATACGCGGCCTTATTCCAACATCGGAGAGGACAGGCGCGAGTACGGCGAGAAACAGAACCATCAGAAGTGGAATCGCTTGCGAGACATCAGACATGAGGCGGCCTTTTATTGCTGTTATTTGCTGAAATAAACCCGAACGGTCGTTAAGGTAGCATGGCCCGCCGTCGAAAAGTGCACGGTTCTGATAACGTCCGGGACGGTCAGCCACTGCACTCGCAACACGAGAGTCATGGGGGACAGCGCAAAGGCACCCGGCTGTCGGACAGGCCATGGCCTGGGCTATACTCCGGCAGCGCGATCCGTTCACGCAACCACAGGCCAACCCTTACCTTACCCAGCATCAGTCAAAGAGTCATGTCCATGAGGCTATTCACCGTCCCGCTACTTTGTTTGCTACTTTCGACCCTCGCAGCCATACCCGCCAGCGCCAGTGAAAATGACGGGTACATTGATATGTGCCTCAAGGCCTGGGGCAAACACCCGTTCGACACCCGCCCCAATTACAGAATCCTGGCGGCTTCGGTGAAGATATTCGGCATCGGTCAGGACATGGAAGATCTGCTCCCCACCAAGGGCCCCGACCTGGTTCTGGTGGATACCGGCATCAACATCATGGGCGGCTCCACCATGCAGCTCCTCAACCCGAACGGCTACTATTGCTTCCGTTCCAATGTCAATGTCATGGGTGGCCTGACCATCAAGGCGCATTGCAAGGCCCACCTGGCCTCTGCCAGCGACGGGCTGACCGTACTCGGCGCCGATTCCGCCAACAAAAGCGTGACGGTCATGGGGGCGACCCGCATCCAGTTGGTCGGGTGCGACAAGTAGGCGGCAGGTGCGGGCACCGCCGCTGACGTCCTCACGGTTTACACTACGCGCCTGTCCCAACCCATACGCGCTTTCTACCCCCCATGAGCAAGCCCTCGCATCCGGCCTCCATCGAGGCGCTGTTCGCATCCCTTGGCCGCTACCTTCTCTCCCAGTGCCAGAAACTCTATTTCCGGGCGATTGAATCGACCGGTCAGCACAAGCGCGACATTCTGGTGACGCGGGTCGAACATGCCCGCGACAGCCTGGAGGAAGCCAAACAGCAATTCCAGACGGCCCTCGACAAGTTCAGCCAGCTGACCCGGTTCGACGGCGGCGATCTTGAGGATGTTTACCGCCAACTCAAGCTGGAGTTCGACTACAGCCACGCCAAGGCGCTGGCGGTTCAGGACCGGATTGATGCGGTGCAGGATGTCGCCGCCGCCCTGTTTGCCGAGTGGGAGTCGGAACTCGACCAGTACAGCAACCGCACCCTGCGCAGCAGCAGCCGTCAGAAAATGAAACTGACCCAGCAGCACTATGGCCAGCTCATCACGGCCATGCGGCGCGCCGAAGGCAAGATAGATCCGGTGTTACGGGTCTTTCAGGATCAGGTGCTCTACCTCAAGCACAATCTCAACGCCAGGGCGATCGCATCACTGGAGCACGAGCTCAATGCCATGGCCGTCGGCGTGACCGGACTGATCGGCGCCATGGAGCGCTCCATCAGCCGGGCCAATGATTTCGTTGACTCACTCAACGGCGCGCCACCCAAAGCCCTCCCCGGTAGCCGCAAGTAACGGCGGCCGGCACCGCGCCCGCCCACGCCTGCTGTAGCCGCCGGGCTACACCTTTTGACTGCCAGCGGCGCCTCGGCATAATCCCTCTGCCCGCCTCCATAACGGCGGCGACCGAACGGCAGCAGGAACCCCACGGCAAAGGAGCGCCCATGACACCCGAGACCCAGCGTCAGTACATCCGTCATTTCAATGAACTCGGCATGGCCGATGTCGACAGTGTGGGCGGCAAGAATGCCTCGCTGGGTGAGCTCTACCGCGAACTGGCCGCGGCTGGCGTTCGGGTGCCGGACGGCTTTGCCATTACCG
>JBKCCF010000253.1:0-11045 GCA_046305255.1 Methylococcaceae bacterium | reverse complement strand
GACGTCCACCGTCCGCTCTTCGATAAACACGCTGCGTCCCCAGACCTGATC
This sequence comes from Methylococcaceae bacterium, assembly GCA_046305255.1. GTDB lineage: Bacteria > Pseudomonadota > Gammaproteobacteria > Methylococcales > Methylococcaceae > UBA6136. The sequence continues at coordinate 10,994 of JBKCCF010000253.1, read as the reverse complement.
CAGCAGTTGGCTGCGGCTGTAGACCTTTTCCGGGTGGGACATGAAAAACTCCAGCAACCGGTATTCCATCGGGCTGAGGGTCACATGCTGGGTGCCGATGTAAACTCGATGCTCGTCCAGCACCAGTTCTATCCCCCCCGCTGAAACACGGCCGGTGGTGGGCACGTTAATCCTGCGCCGCAGAATGGTTTTGATTCTGGCAATCAACTCCCGCGGTGAAAAGGGCTTGGTGACGTAATCGTCCACGCCGAGATCCAGCGCCTTCACCTTGTCATCTTCATCACCGCGTGCGGTGAGCATGATGATGGGGATCTGGCTGTGTTCTTCATTACTGCGCAAACGCCGTGCCCATTCGGCGCCACTCATGCCCGGCAGCATCCAGTCGAGGATGATCAGGTCAGGCGTACTCTGCGTCATCAGCGAATTGGCCTGATGGGTATCGTTAGCCGTCAGCACTACAATATTCGTCTGCTCCAGGATTTCCCTGAGCATGTCCAGGATAGCCTTGTCGTCTTCGACAACCAGGACGGTAACCATCGCGCACTCCATCAAAAGTTCAGATGTGATGAATTTACGGCTTTTATGTTACGGCAGGGTGACATGAGGGTGAAAAATCGCATATCCGTTCACTTTGGCTGACATCAGCCGGGCTTATTGCAGCCCCGCCGCAGGATGCCTATCAGCGTAAAGCGTCGTCGCGTCAATCTGTAAGGTTCTGCTAGAAAGTAGAGAGGATAAGGGCTCGAGGGGCCTTCTGGGCATACGTCATTTTGCCTTAACGCAACCGTAATAAATGGAAGCGCTGTCTGTAACAAACCGGATTTAGGCTAGCACCGTGATCAATGGGGCTGGTGTCCCGCATGCGTGATGCGAGTGGCAACACCAACGACAACCAACTCAACCACTGTCAATGAGAGCCTAAGGACTTAAGTCATGAAAAAATCGAACGTACTTTTAACGGCTGCCCTCCTGGTGGCCAGCCATCAGGCGGCGGCGCTGATCAATGACGGCAAATACGGCCCAACCAGCGAACTGTTCATCTCGGTCTATGATGCTGTCAACAACAAATCCTACTACAAGGATCTGGGGATCACTGTCAGCGATTTCCTCGCAGGGACCGGTTGCGTCGCGGGCGACTTCTCTGCGGACCCCAACTTTGCCCCCATCAAAAATGCTGCGGGTCTGAAGTACAACATCGCAGGCGTCATGCCGTTGCTGGCAGATAACACCAATATTACTGAATGGGGCTATGTGGCCACCGGTTCGGCAGCAGGTACCTTCAGTGCCAAATGGCGCGATATCGATAACGCTGTCCAGAAAATTCAGAGCTACATCGGATTGCTCAATGCACCGCTGCCCTTTACCAATGCGGCCGGTCAGGCCGAAATTAATAGTTCCGCCCTTTTTACAGCGCTTGATCAGGGGTTCTACAACGGTGGCGCCTGGGGCTCTACCATGGGATCTTCTGTCAGCGGCAGCACCGAGGGTAGCACCGGTCAGCCGGTAGATTTCTACGTCGTGCGGAATTCGACCGGCGAGGATGCTGGCGGACTGGCAACCAAGCTGGGTAGCTGGACCCTGTCCGCCGGCAAGCTGAGCTACAGCGGCACCGGAACCGCAACCATCTGTGGTAGCGGCTCCAATGGCGGTGGCAACACCGGTGGTGGCAACACGGGTGGCAACACCGGTGGTGGCAACACCGGCGGTGGCGGTACCGTGACACCCCCGGTTGTTAATCCTTTTGAGCCGGGCAAAACCTGGGTCAAGCCCACGGTTTCCACCACCAAGGCCGCGGTCAAGCAGACTGTCAGGGTGGGGTGGGAATTCAGCAATATCGTTCCCAAGGGCAGAACCGTGGTGGTGAAGTACGCGAAGTCTGGTGCGTATCGCGTGATGAAAACGCTCAAGGCCAGGGGTACTACCGGCGTAGTGAATCTCAAATTTGCCAAGAAGGACATTTCTGCTGCCGGCAAACTGCAGGTCTGCGTGAAAAAGCTGAAGAGTCAGCCGGAAGTGTGCAGCCCGGCGACCACTATCTCGGTGCAATAACGCTCATCACTCAGGCCACTGTCCTGCCGCTAGGGCAGGGCAGTGGCTCAAGACTCCTCTTTTACTGAATTCATAAGGCGATCGGAGAAAGATCATGAAAACCAATCAATTGGCGCTTGCCATGACCGCTGTCATGGCGCTGGGTGGACACACTGCACATGCCGCAGGACTGACGCCCTCGGATACCCCTGATATCGAAATTACCCTGTCCGGTGCAACGGCACAGGACAACAATGTCGGTCTGCTGTTCAAGGAAATTTGTGTCAACAACACCTTGTCGGAATTCCGCGATGGCCCCACAGGGTCTGCCGGCAGCAATCACCGGGCCTATTTCTGCCAGATTGATGGCGCCAAAGTGACCGGGTTAAGTGCCAGCAACCCCAAGGTGCTGTTCCACAAAACCAGTACCAGCAACGGTGTGGGGGGGTCAGGTGTGGGGGCTAACCCTGTCATCGCCAAACAAGCCGTGCAGGTTATGTCCATTAATAATGGCAATTGCGTTGCGCCCGCAACGCCTGACCCCTACTATCGTTGCCGTATTACCCAATCAGGCGACCTAACCAACAAAGTACCGGATGCCGGTGTGACGGACGTCAATGTGGAGTTGTTTACCCTGTTCAATACCCCGGCCGGAGTCGCGCCGGTTGATCCGAGTAAAACCAATCTTCTGACCGTCAAGTCGGGCGGTGCCCTGGTATTTGGAGCGCCTGTAACTCTGGAGTTGTATAAGGCGTTGCAGACCGCTCAAAACGTACCACAGGTAGATGGGGGTAGCGAAGGCGCTGATGCGGCGGTTGTTGCAGCCAATATGCCGACGCTGGGCAAAGCGCAGATCGCCGACATTATGACCGGAAAGTATAAAACTTGGGCCGATTTTGGCGATGCCAATGGCATGCCTAATCTGGGTGTGCCCACTGGGACCGACCCCAGGATTCATATCTGTCGCCGCTCTGATGGTTCCGGTACCCAAGCGACTATCAATGCCAAAATTCTGTCCGCACCCTGTACGGCCAGTAACCCCGCGCCCGCCAAGTTCAGCAATCCTGTTGGACCGGTGGTCAAGCTGAATGCGGGTTCCGGCGATGTTGATAAATGTCTGGTCGATTTCAATGACGGTACCAATACCAGCGGTCAGAATCCAGGCCTCATAAAGGCATGGGCTATCGGTGTGCAGAGTACTGAAAGAAACAAGAATGAAACACTAAAGTATCGTTTCACCAAGATCGATGGCAAGGTTCCCTCTATCAATGCGGCAGCGGCCACGCCCGCAGCTAGCCGCTACGATGTCACGGTAGAAGTCACCTATCAATGGTTGAAATCGGGTGGCCCAACGGGTGATATGGCCAAGATTATAGAAAAGGTGGCCACCGAGGCAGGTAAGCCAAGTATTATCGCCACCAACAATACCGGTTTCACACACAAATGGGGTCAGGGGGGTTATCTGGCGTTGCAGGCTGATGGATATAGCGGTCCTTTCTCGATTGCCAATCCGGTTAGCCCATGGACCCAAACTTCCAGTGGCCTGCTGAATAACTGTGAGGCACCTGTTCAGTATGTCCCATAACCCTCTGGTTAATAGTCTGCCAGTCAGTTAAATACTGATCAGGCAGGGTTTAGAGAAGCCGGCGATACCCATCGTCGGCTTCGCTATTAATGAAAATAGCTAAAACACTCCCCTTCGCCTTGGGTATACCCCCCTTCAAAAAACAGCATGTATCCAGCGCGAACGGACGTATTTAATTTTAAAAGCGGAGTTGAGCGGAGTTGAGAGTTTCAGAAGTAACCCGCGACCGTATGACCCTGACATGCACCATGCGAGAACTGACTGTGATGGCGTCCTGTAGGCAGATTCTGTGTTTATGGCTGTTGCTCGGCTCCGCAGCCGAGGCGACCCTCAACGACACCCCCCATGTTGCGGCCGATAAACCGGTCGGCAGCGCAGAGCCTGCCGGCGGGCTGACGCCGCAGTTCGATGTGTGGGAATACCGGGTCGAAGGCAACAGCGTGCTCGACAATCAGCTGATCGAGAAAACCGTGTATGGCTTTCTCGGCAGCAGCCGCAGTATCGACGATGTGGAGAAAGCCCGGGCGGCACTGGAGAAGGCCTATCACGACGCTGGCTATCAGGCAGCGCTGGTCGATATTCCGGAACAGGACGTCAATACCGGCGTGGTCATCCTGCATGTGGCGGAAGGCACGGTCGACCGGCTCAAGGTGACCGGTTCGCGCTACTACTCGCCGGCTCATATCCGCGACAAGGTCACCGCGCTGGCCGAAGGCAAGGCCATCAACATGAATGAGGCGCAGAAGGAACTGACCCAGCTGGCCGCCGAAAGTCCAGACCGTCAGGTCACGCCGGTCATGCGGGCCGGCCAGACGCCGGGTACGGTTGAGGTAGAACTGGAAGTAAAGGACGAACTGCCGGTTCACGGCAGCCTTGAACTGAATGCCCGTAACAGTATCAACACCACCCGCCTGCGCCTGCCGGTCAGTCTGCGGTACGACAACCTCTGGCAGTTGAACCACAGCGCCTCGCTGCAATATCAGGTGTCGCCGGAAGATCCCAAGAATGTGCAGGTGTGGTCGGGGACCTACGTGATGCCGATCGAGGCCATCGAGTCCCGTCTGGCCATGTATGGCATCGGGCTGGACTCGCAAAGCGACGTCACCTCGGCTGGTGCGCTCAACGTAGTGGGTAATGGCAACATCTTCGGTGCGCGGCTGGTCAAGCCGTTGCCGGGCACCCGGGATTACACCAACTCGGTCAGTTTCGGCTGGGACTACAAGGACTTCGGCCAGAGCATCAGCCCGCAGGGTTCGGACTCGGGGGAGGCGGACAGCTCGCCAGTCACCTACTCGCCGTTCCAGCTCGGGTATAGCGGCACCCTGTGGGATGAGGAAGGCTCATTGACCCAGCTCAACAGCGAACTCAACGTCAACTTTGCCGGTATGGGTAGCAGCTATTCGGAGTTCGCCAAGCGCCGTTACGGCGCGACCCCGAACTATCTCTATCTGGCCGGTGAAATCAAACACCGTCAAAGTCTGCCGGAGGACCTCGCGCTGCAGTTCAAGCTGAGCGGGCAGGTGGCCGATAGCCCGCTGATCAGTAACGAGCAGATGGGGGCGGGCGGCATGCTGACCGTGCGCGGTTATCACGAGGTGGAACGACTGGGCGATGACGGTGCCATGGGCTCTGTCGAGTTCTGGAGCCCGGATATTGGCGACATGAACATTGAAGGGCTTGGCAGTCTTGATGACATGCGGTTTCTGGTCTTTACCGATATGGCCCGGCTCTGGGTGCAGGACGCCCTGCCGGGCACTCAATCCATGTACGACCTGCTCAGTACCGGCACCGGCTTCCGCATGCTGGCGTTCAAGCATCTGGTCAGCGAGTTTTATTGGGAATATCCGTTTGTAGCGACTGAGTTTGTCAAGGTGGGTCAACAACGCATTGATTTCCGGGTGGCTTATGAATTCTGATCGACGTCATACGATGAAACAACACACTGTAATGGCAGCCATTGATTCCGCCGCAGTGCCGGCCCGTATCAAGCCGCTGGTAGCCGCCATACGCGGCGTCATGGCAGGGCTCTCGCTCGGAGCAGCACATGCCGTAGCCGGCGAACTGCCGATACCGGCCGGCGTGCTGGCGACCATGGGCCGCGCCGATCAGGCCGTCGTCGGCAACAAGATGACGATTACCCAGCACACCGACCGCGCCGTCTTGAACTGGCAGAAGTTCAACATCGGCAAGGAAAACACGGTGCAGTTCAAGCAGCCGGGATCTTCCTCCATCGCGCTTAACCGTATTTTTCAGAGCGACCCCAGCCAGATTCTGGGCCGACTCGACGCCAATGGTCAGGTCTATCTGCTGAACCAGAACGGGTTTGTGTTCGGTCGTGACTCTCAGGTCAACGTCAATACGCTGGTCGCCAGTACCCTCAATATCACCGACGAGACCTTTGAACGGGGTATCACCAAGGTGCTGGAGCAGGACGGTCGGGCAGCGCTGATCGGCAGCGGGCAGGTCTACAACCGCGATGCCGAAGGTCATTACGTGCTGGACGAAAGCGGCAAGAAGACCAGGATCGGCATCACCTTCGAGCAGGGTGCCAGGGTGACGGCCCAGAACTCGGGCCGCATCATCGCGGCTGCACCGTCGGTCGTGAACCGCGGCGATCTCAAGGCGCCCGATGGTCAGATTGTGATGGTGGCAGCCACCGACAAGGTCTATCTGCAGGAAACCAGCGGCAATTCCTCGTTGCGGGGACTGGTGGTCGAAGTGGCAACTGGCGGCGATGTCAGCAATTTCGGCAAGATCGCTGCAGAGCGCGGCAATGCGACCCTGCTCGGTTTCGCCGTCAATCAAAAGGGACGGATTACCGCATCCACCTCCATCAATGCCAATGGTTCGATTCGTCTGCTGGCACGAGAAGGCGCTACCGTGCAGCGCGAGGGTGACAAGTGGTTGCTGCAGCCAGGCAGTACCCGCCGGTCAACGGCGCAGGACGATGGTCTCGGCACCCGGGCGACCGTCACGCTGGGCAGCGGTAGCCAGACGCTGGCCAACCCCGATCTCAAAGATAAAGCCAAGGCGGTGGACAGTCAGGTTCAGGAAAAACCGCTAGTCGAGATCATGGCTCAGCAGGTTCATCTTGAGAAAAAATCGACGCTCAGTTCCCGTTCCGGTGCGGTCACACTGACCGCAACCGAAAATCCGGCGGTAGCGGGTGGGGAAAATCTCAGAAACGATAGCCGGGTTACGGTGGACCGCGGTGCCGTGATTGATGTCTCGGGCATCAAGAATGTCAGCCTGCCCATGTCGCGGAACGTGGCCACGGTCGAACTGCGCAGCAACGAATTACGGGATGCCCCCCTGCAGCGCGACGGTCTGCTGTACGCCAGAAAGGTCAATGTCGATATTCGCAAGGGCACGCCGCTGGCTGACATTACCGGCGCACTTGATCGCATCGCCCGAACGGTGGCAGAGCGCAGTACGACCGGTGGCGCCGTCAATCTGGTATCGGAAGGTCAGGCGGTTATCAATCCCGGCGCGAGGCTCAATTTTTCCGGCGGCTCGGTGCTGTTTCGTCCGGGCTATGTGAATACCACCCAGCTGATTGGACCCTTTGGCAGGACGGTCGATATCGGCGAGGCCAACCCCGATCAGATCTACACCGGCATCGTCGGCAAGGTGACCCAAAACGCGAAGGACTGGAACCAGACCCAGTCCTTCCAGCGCGCCGGTCCATCCAATGGCGGGCGCTACGAAGAAGGGTATGTCGAAGGCAAGTCGGCCGGTTCGCTCAACATCAAGGCCGCTGCCCTGGCGCTCGAAGGCGAGATGCAGGCAGCGGCGGTCAATGGTATCCGTCAGCGCAGCCCGGAGGCACAAGCTCAGGGCGGCCATTTGACGATTGATCTGGCGCGTACGCCCGATAGTGCGCAGGCCGTGGTGTTTGGCAAAAAGGGCGCACCGCTGACCCTGCAGCCCGACGCTGCTTTTCCGCTATCGGCAACGGCACCTTCCCAGCCGCAAGCGTTGACCCTCAAGGGTACGGTGTTACGCGCCGCCGGTCTGCAATCCACCGATATCAAAACCAACGGCAAAATCACCATTAATCAGGGCGAAACGGTCAGCGTCAGGCCGGGTGGCAGCCTAAGCCTCAATGGCGGTGAAATTGATGATGCGGGCCGAATCAATGCCCGCGCCGGTGAGGTCAGGCTGTCCACCCATCTCACCACCCATGACCAGAAGTTGACCGGTGCCATCCGACTCGGCGCCACCAGCGCCATCGACGCCAGCGGTGGCTGGAACAACGACCGTCCAGCCGTATCGACCGGCAGCAACCGGCTGGATGGCAGCCGCCTGATCACTGAGGGCGGTGCGGTGACGGTCAAGGCCGAAGGCGATGTGACCGTTGCTGCCGGTAGCCAGATCGACGTGAGCGGTGGCGGTCGGCGGACCAGCAAGGGAAAACTGATAGCGGGTGATGCCGGCAGCATCACGCTGGAAGCGGCAGGGCTTGATGGCTCTGATCTCGCCGTTGCGGGCAGCATGGCGGGCTATGCGCTCAGTGGTGGCAAGGGTGGCTCCCTGTCATTGACCAGCGACCAGGTCATCATCGGTGCCAATACAGAAGCCACGGCCAGCGAGACCGTAAAACCGCTGGTGATTGATCCGGCCCTGTTCAGGAATGGCGGTTTTCAGCACTACAGCCTGACGTCCAACAAGAGTGGCGTCAGTGTCAGTGATGGCACCAGCGTTCAGGTTACGGTTAAAAACAGGGTTCTGACGCCAGGCTATGTTAATCAGGCTACCGGCGCCGATGTCCGGACATTCAGTCGGGTGGCGCTGTTGCCCGGAGAGTCCCGACCGGCCGGACAGCTGGACCTGAGTCTGTCGCAGAAAGTCGGGTTTGGCGGCAAGACCGCCGCCGTGACCATTGGTCAGGGCGCCCGACTGGCGACAGATGTCGGCGGCACCCTCAATCTGAGTTCGGATGGCAGCATTCTGATGAATGGCGAGCTGTCCGCAAAAGCCGGTCACGTCGGCATGACGATCCGGACGCCGGCCGGAACCGACCCCGGCTTTTTGCCCAATCAGGGGATATGGTTGGGTAGCACTGCCCGTGTTGATGTGGCCGGTGCCAGTTTGCTGCACGCTGATGGGATTGATCGGGTGACCGGTGAAGTGCTGGATGGTGGCACCGTCAGCCTGCATGCCGACCGAGGTTTCATTGTTGCAGACATGGGCTCCATGCTGGATGTTTCGGGTACTTCGGCGAAGCTTGATGTGCCGGTCAAGGGACCCAACGGCTCGGTCTCCAGCGTCAAGCAAAACATCGGTTCCTCGGGTGGGCGGATTGAACTGGTATCGGCCGAGGGCGTTCAGCTTTACGGTGCCATGCAGGCGCAGGCCGGAAAAGGCACAGGCGCTGCCGGTGGCGAACTGGCGATAGAGCTGAATCCCCGCACGCGCAACGAGCCTGAGGTGGTGGCCGGTAATCTTGCTTTCCCCAAGGATGACAGCGTGATCCGGGTCAGTCAGTCGTCCGGGGTTGAGCCTGCACCGGCTCAGGCCAGCGACATTCCCAAGGCGGGTTATGGTCAGGCTTTGATTTCAGCCGATCAGGTCAGCCAGGGTGGTTTTTCCTCACTGGCGCTCAAGACGCCCGACCGCATCGAATTTGCCGGCCCGGTCACACTGGCGACCGCGCGCAGCATGCGGCTTGATGCCCCCGTACTCGCCTATAAGCCCGCTGCCGATGGGCAGGATGGCAGCGTTGGGCTGTCATCGGCGTATGTCAATCTGGGTTCAAGTCAGACCCGGCCGGGGGCTGTGACCCCGGTGGCTGGCACTGCCGCCTTGTCAGTACAGGCGGGTCTGCTGGATATGACCGGTAGCAGCGCGCTTGATGGCTTCGGTCCCAGCACACTGACCAGCGGCAGTGATCTCCGGCTGGTGGGCATCCGTACCGATAATGTCCAGCGTGATTTTCTCGGTGAATTCCTTGCCGCGGGTGATCTGACACTGAATGCCAACCAGATTTATCCGTCCACGCTTAGCAACTTCCGTATCGCTGTTCAGGGCAAGCCCGAGAGCACCCTGAGCATAGGGCAGGGCAGCGAGGCGGGTTCACCCGTCCTGTCAGCAGCCGGCACACTGACGCTGGAGGCACCCAATATCGTTCAGGCCGGCACCGTCAAGGCACCGCTGGGTGAAGTGAACCTGAAGGCCGGCAACATGTTGGAACTGGCCAGCGGCAGCGTGACATCGAACGCCGCCGAAGGCGCTGTCATACCCTTTGGCAGAACCCAGGGCGGAATAGACTGGATCTACCCGCTGGGGAATCAGAACCTGATCATCACCGCGCCACCGGAAAAGAAGCTGGTACTGGAAGGTAAAACCGTCAATCTTGCCAGTGGTTCGGTGATTGACACGCGCGGCGGTGGCGACCTGTCGGCTTTTGAGTTCATACCCGGCCCCGGTGGCTCGTACAACATTTTTGATCCGACCAGCAAGGGCTATCAGGGCTCTTATGCCGTGCTCCCGAATTTCCGCGGCACGGCAGCCCCGACCGACCCGCTGGAGCTACCCGCCAGCGGTCTTGGGGTCGGCGACAGCCTCTATCTTGAAGGTGCGGGCGGTCTCAAGGCTGGCCGCTATACCCTGCTGCCGGCAACCTATGCCCTGTTGCCGGGGGCCTATCTCCTGACGCCCCAGTCCGGTACCACCGATCTGTTGCCGGGACAGAAACTCAAGCGCAGTGATGGTGCCAGCATTGCGGCGGGCTATCGGACTGTTGCTGGAACAGATATCCGTGATCCGCGCTGGAGCGGATTTGTGGTCGAGACCGGCGCCGCAGCCCGTAAGCGGGCGGAATTCTCCATTAATCTCGCCAACAGTTTCTTTACCAGGAAGGCGGGTGAACTCGATACCACGGTGCCCTACCTGCCTGATGATGCCGGTTCCATGGTCATCTTGGCGCAAACGGGCCTGAATCTCGATGGCCAGGTACTGTCGACCCCGGCAGCCAATGGTCGTGGCGGACGGCTTGATATTGCAGCTGACAACATCGCCGTGGTGTCGCAGGCACAGACCGATGCGGCAGTGGCCGGTGCCGTCAATCTGATTGCCGAAAACCTGAATGGTCTCGGTGTGGCCAGTATTTCGCTGGGTGGTATACGCACCATTGACGGCAACAGTGTGACGCATGCGGTAAAGGCTTCGACAGTGCGGCTGACCCAGAATGCCAGGCTGACGGGTGAGGACATCATCCTGGCCGCCAGGCGTGACATATCGCTGGAATCAGGAGCGGAAGTGACGGCTACCGGTGTCAAAACCACCGGCACAGAGACACAGGTCTACAAGGTGGAGGGTGATGCTGCAATCCTGAGAGCGGCCAGTAGCGGCCAGATTGATCTGCAACGCAGCAATGTGG
>JBKCCF010000252.1:0-14578 GCA_046305255.1 Methylococcaceae bacterium | reverse complement strand
AGCACAGTGCCGTCCACCACCAGCGTGAACGCCTGACTGACACTACCGGCCGGACCCGTGGCGGTGATGGTAAACGGGAAACGTCCCGGCTGCACCGGCGCACCGGTGATCCAGCCGGTAGCCGCATCCAGCGTGAGCCCGGCGGGCAGGGACCCACTGGTGACGACATGGGTGAGGCCCATCCCCCGAATACCCGGGAACCACTGGGTGGTGATCGATTGAGTGAGAGTCCGGGTGACCGGCTGACCGGCGGCCAGCGGGAAGTACGGCGCCGACAGGCTAGGGGAATGCACGGCCATATAGCCGGTGTCGGTCGGTGCGCCGGAACCGCCATAGGACGCATTGCCCCAGGAGAAGAGGGTGCCATCGTTCTTCAGTGCCGTGAATGCGAAGGCGTTTGAGGTGATCTCGGTCCAGCCGGTGCCGGTCGGCCCGTTGGCCCCGCCGGTGCTGGTCGAGCCCCACACGCTAATCGAGCCATCGCTCTTGAGCGCTGCGAAGGCGTTGCTGGTGCTGACGATGCGGGTGAAGCCGGTGGCGGTGGGCGCTGTGGTGGTATTGCCATCGTTAGTTGAGCCCCAGACGCTGATCGAGCCATCGGCCTTCAGCGCCGCGAACGAGTTGTTCGTCGAAAAGACCTGCACGTAGCCGGTGCCGGTGGGAAAGCCGGTCCCGCCCGAGGCGCTATTTCCCCAGGCGGTGAGCGAGCCGTCCTGGCGAATCGCGACGAAGGCGCCCAGGTTGGCGTAGACCTGCCGGTAACCGCTGTCGCTGGGCCGGTTGGTACTCCCCAAGGCCGTGTCGCCCCACGAACTGACGGCACCGTACTTGTCGATCGCCGTAAAAGCCGCCCGGGTGCCGACGATGTCCTGCCAGCCGCTGCCCGTGGGCTTGAGGGTGCCGAAGGCGGAGGTGCCGCCGGCCCCGGAAAACCCCCAGATGGAAATGAAGCCGGCTGCGTCGAGTCCCGCAAACGCCCCGTAGATTGTGCCAAGGGAGATGTAGTCGGTGTTGACGATCCGCGCGAAAGCCGTGGAAGACGAGGGCGGGCTGGTGCCAATACTGTAGGTCGAGCCCCATATGCTCGTCGTTCCGTTGAGCTTCTGGGCCACGAAACCACCGCCGTTGGCGAAGATGCGGACATAGCCGGTGCCGGTGGGGGCGACCGACGGCCTGCCACCTTGAACGGTGTCGCCCCACACCGTAATTGAGCCGTCGTTCTTCAGCGCCGCAAAGGCAGAATGGGTAGCGGAAATCTGCACGTAGCCGGTGCCGGTCGGTTCGCCAGTGCCTCCGCTCGACGCGAGGCCCCAGGAGAAGATCGACCCGTCGTTCCTGAGCGCCGCGAAGGCCCTTTCGTTGGAGGTGATGGCCGTGTAACCGGTTGCGGTCGGCGCGTCGCTCTGTGCCCCACCGTAGGAGATTTGACCCCACACTGTCACCGCGCCGTTCGGCTTTAGCGCCGCGAAGGCCCGCTGGTTGCGGAACTGCTGGCCGGTGGTGCCCAGCGTAAAGGCGCCTCCGACACTGGCGCCGTTGCCCGGCCGCTGGCCCGGCAACAGGTTGCTGGGCGACACATCCAGCTTCAGCGACTGGACCGAGGTGCCCGCCGCATTGGTCGCCGTCACCGGCACATAACTGTCCACTACCGTAGCGACGCCCAGCGTGCCGCTGATCACACCGGTGCTGGTGTCAAGACTCAGCCCCGGCGGGAGCACCCCGTTGGTGGCGATCACCACATCCTTGATCGTGTGGAAGTTGGTGTAGGTCGAGGTGGTTTCGCCTTGGATGGCAAACGCCCACAGCGACTTGTCCGCGCTCTGCCAGTTGGTGTAGACACTGGTATCAAAGGCCAACGCGCCGTTCACCCGCACCTGCAGCCGTCCCTCGTCACTCATTTTGATCGTGACCGGGCGGAAGCTGTAGCTACCGAGGTAGGGGTTGGTGAGCAGTTGCTGGGCAGTGAGGATGCCGTCCTTGTATAAGGAGATCACCAGATTGGCATTGCTGCCGGCGTTGTTCTCGTTGATTCTGACCCGCAGCCCTTTGGTCATGTCGCCCGGGGGGCCATAGAGGAAGCTGATCCCGTTACCCGCAGGCGAACTGCCGCCGCCCAGCGCGTAGTTGAAGCTGGCGCTGAAAGAGGAGAGGTTCTGCGTGCCCTCCCCAAGGAACTGAAGTACGCCGACCTGGCTGGTAACATTCTGCGTGAGTTCGAGTGCGCCGGCGTTGAACTGGGCGCTGCCACTGAGGGTGGCCCCGGCCGGCAGGGTGGTGGCGTCGGCCAGCGTGGTGCTGATCACGGTTTTGCCCACCCCATAGGTGGTCGGACCGCCGCTGCCTGATGCGGCGACCGTGAAGGTTGTGGGCACCCCGGGCGTCATCGGTGCGGTGGCCGCACTGGTGAATACAGGCAGACCGCTGTCCAGAGCCAGCTGGATCATCTGCTCGACCGAACCCGCACTGTTGGTGGCGACCAGGTTAATCTGCTGGAGGCCACTGCTGTTGGCGCTAGTGGGGGTGCCGGAAATGACGCCGGTCGCCGGATCCAGCGTCAGGCCGGCAGGCAGAGCGCCGTTGCCCTCAATGGTCAGGTTGTCGATCGCGTGCTGGTAGTCGGTGGCGGTGGTAGTGGCGCCGAAGGCGAACTGCCAGTTCGACCGGTCTGCGGCGCTAACCTTGTTACCAAGGTTCATGAGGATTTTCTGTACGCCGTCATAGCTGATGGTCAGCAGCCCGGTACCCTCCAGCTTGATTTCCACCGTCTTGGCCGTGCCGGCATAGGTGTTGGTCGCAGTGCCGACGACGACGTTGTTCCAGCTCACATCAATACGCGGCGTTCCGGATTCGATGAACGTGATGGCGAGACCCGTACTCAGCATGGTGGTCACGCTGCCGGTCGTGGTGGAGAGCACACCATAATTGAAGCTGGTGCCATCGCCAGCGGTGACGCCGGTGGCGGTGTAGTCGAAGCGGGCGGTGAAGGCGGCGGGGCTGTCGGTACCCAGCCTGGGGAGGATGAGCGCACCCGCCTTGTTTGTATCCGCCGGGGTGAGCACCAGTGCTCCGCCACTGTTGGCGGCCACGCCGGTCAGGGTCCAGTCGTCTGGCTGGCTGGCGAAGTCGGATTCGAAGTAGGTCTTGGTGGCGATGCTGTAAGTGGGGGCCGGATCGCCGCTAAAGCCGGGGGAGAAACTGCCGGCGACGCCCCGAACAAAGCTGGCGCTGGTTGAGCCGCTGTAGACGGGCAGGAGCAGGCTTAGGCCTGATGCGTCCCACTCGGCCTGACTGGCGAGTGGCAGGTTTTCGACCTTGCCTTGGGCATATTCCAGCCGCAGATCACCGCCGACGCCGGTGAGGTTGGCGCTGGCAGCAACGTCGGCGCCGGTGAGGTGCGCCAGCCGGTCAACCAGATGCTGGCCCGCGCGGGTACCGGCAACCTGGCAGCCATACAGCAGCAGATCAGCGCCGGGACTGAGATAAGGCGCCCACGCCGCAACTTGATCGGCTCGGGCTTCCAACGCCGCGCCATCAATCAACTGGCCGGCCAGCAGCAGGCCACCGGGGCCGCCATGACTGATGAGCCGCACGCTGCTGACCGGGCCAATGCGGGCCAGAGCAGTGCCGATCTGCCCCAATACGTCACGGGAGGGATCGAGCACCAGTACTTCAGCACCAGCCCGTTCGGCTGCCGGCACCCGGTTGCTGAGTTCGGGACTGAGTACGACCAGCCGCTTGCCGGCCATGGCTGCAGCGGAGCGGACGACAAGGGGGCTGCCGGGCGGGATCGGTGCGCCCGCCAGCACCGGCTGTCCACCCAGCAGGCTGAGCGCCAGCACCGAGGCGGGGCCGACAACGGTTCCCGACCGGCTTTTACCCCGCGTCCTGGCTACTTCGGACGATACGACGTAGCAGCGGCGACTATGGCTCCAGACAATCCTGTAGATCTTGTTCATTCGTGGAGCCGCAAGCCTATCGGGGTTAACCCACGGCCCCGGTTAGCGCCGAACCGGCAGAATGCAAGGTTCTGGCCTGTGGTGAGTCGATCGCGGCGCTGGTTTGATCCTGACATACCCTGCCCTGCTTTAAGGTTAAATGGCTGGGGCGCTTGAGGCCCGGAGCGGCTCACAGCCGGTTGGCGATGTGTGATCGCGTCAGAATTTTTCAGCAGACATCGGCTACTGCCGATTTTGTATCAAAACATTCCAGACAGTATCAAAAGGATGACCGCTTCGGTCAAGCGATCATTCGCTGTCGTAAGGTTTGGTAAGGTGGTGAGACCGTGTCCCATGACATACCGGCTTGCGCCAGACGGCGTTGCAGACGGGATAGGCCGGGCTGAGCAAGTGTGGCTGGATATCGACCCGCCAGTGACGCCGTACAGGCGTTTGATGGCTGTCAGCGCCTTCAACGTTCAGACACGTCTGGCGATACGTGCCTGATTAGGCGGGAACGTGACGCTGCTTCAACCCGGCTTCGGCCGCTCGTGCACTCCACTCATCAAGGCGGCTTACCGATAGCGGCACCATGGATTGCCCAGAACGTCACGCCATAAAGCGACAGGTCAAGGGATCCCGAGATTGGGCGGCTGCACTGCGACGTTTTCACCGTCAGCCACTGTAACCGCTGATGGATAAGCGCGGGGGATAGGGCATGAATCTGTGTATGGCTCATACCTTGCCGGGAGCCAGCAACCGAGGGTTTAGCCTCATGGGGTTTACTCTGCCCAATAAAAAAGGCGTTGCCCGGCTGGGGCAACGCCTTCGGTGGTGGTGGTGAGTCGCGACTACAACCAGTAGACAAAGATGAAAAGCCCCAGCCATACCACATCCACGAAGTGCCAGTACCAGGCGGCCGCTTCAAATGCAAAATGATTTTCAGCCGTGAAGTGCCCGCGCATGCTGCGCAGCAACATGACCAGGAGCATGATGGCACCAATCGTGACATGCAGACCGTGAAAGCCGGTGAGCATGAAGAAGGTGGAACCATAGATTCCGGTGCCCAGGGTCAGGCCCATCTCGGTATAGGCTTCGTGATATTCAAGGCCCTGGAATACGACGAACAGGAATCCCAGTATTACCGTCAGCGCCAGCCCGATAATCAACTGGTTACGGTTGCCCTTCAACAGCCCCCAGTGTGCCCAGGTAACCGTGGCACCACTTGTCAACAGGATCAGCGTATTGACCGCGGGGATACCCCATGCCCCCATCGGCTCGAATTCGCCGCCCTCCTTGCCGCCAATATGGGCAGGCCCATTCGTAGGCCAAATATTCTGGAAGGCATCCCAAAGGTACTGGTGGGTAGCCGCGCCGGCGCCTTCTCCACCCATCCATGGCAAGGCATAGATACGGCTGTAAAAAAGAGCGCCAAAGAAGGCTGCGAAAAAGAAGACTTCGGAGGTAATGAACCAGATCATGCCCATGCGGAAAGACATGTCTACCTGACCATTATATTTACCAGCGAGGCTCTCGCGGATCACCGCGCCAAACCAGATAAACATCATGTAGGCAATAACGCCGAAACCCGCCCACATCATGGTCGAGCCCAGATCAGATCCGTTCAGGTAATTAGAAAAACCTGCCAATAGCAAAAATAGGCCAATCGAACCAATGATAGGCTGCGTTGCCTTGTGTGGAAGGTAATAGGAACCGTGTAACGCCATGTTAATCCCCTGTTATTGAATCGTGATCGTGGCTAAATGTCATTTGCTTTCGGTGATATCGAAGAACGTGTATGAGAGCGTGATATCTCCCACGTTTTCGGGTAATGCTGGGTCAATTGCAAACCGTACGGGCATTTCCTTCTCTACATGCGGCATGAAGGTTTGCTCGGCAAAGCAGAAACACTCCGTCTTTTTAAGAAATTGTGTCGCCCATCCCGGCGCTATGCTGGGTATCGCCCGCCCCACCAACGGGCGGTCGGTCTGATTGGTACCGAAGAACTTGACATTGTGGTACTCGCCAGGGTGTACCTTCAGTTTTGTTCTCTCGGCCCGGAACGCCAGGGGCATGTTGAGGTTAACTGTTGTCACAAATTCAACCGTAACCCAGCGTGACTCATCAACCTTAAAGCCCGTTTCGGTCTGCGCTACCGTCTTGATCTTGCCATTGAGACCCGTCCATTCACAAAACACATCGTAGAACGGTACCAGGGCAAACCCGAAGCCGAACATGGCGACAACCACCAGGGAAACGGTCCAAAGGACGCGCTTGTTGGATTTCTTGGGTGTAGTTTCACTCACAGCGGGGTTGTCGCACGCATGACATGGTAGATCGCATAGAAATACAAACAGACCGCAACCAAGGCTATCAAGCCTGCCAGCCACATATTTTTGGTCTTTGTTTTCATCCTTTAATTTGCCTTATTACCCCCCACACCGGTTATGGCACGGGGGGTATTCAACACTTACTTGATATAGGGCGAAGATTCCCAGGTATGGTAGGGTGCCGGAGATGGGAGATTCCATTCCAGACCATGTTCGCTGGCACCTTCCCAAACTTCGCTGGTGGCGTAGTCACCCTGACCACGTACGCACTTGATGACGATGTAGCAGAAAATCAACTGCGAGAAACCGAATACGAATGCGCCCACACTCGACCAGGCGTTAAATTCGGCGAACTGCAACGCATAGTCAGGGATGCGGCGTGGCATACCGGCCAAACCCAGGAAATGCTGCGGAAAGAAGCAGACGTTGACGGATATCGTGGTGAGCCAGAAATGAAGCTTGCCAAGACGTTCGTCGTACATGTGTCCGGTCCACTTTGGCAACCAGTAATACACCGCACCAATAATCGCGAACACGGCACCAGGTACCAGTACGTAATGGAAGTGCGCAACGATGAAGTAGGTGTCGTGGTACTGAAGATCGGCAGGAGAAATCGCCATCATCAGCCCGGTGAAGCCACCCATGGTAAACAGCACAACGAAGGCAATCGCCCAAAGCATGGGAGTCTCAAAGGTCATCGCCCCCTGCCACATGGTCGAAATCCAGTTAAATACCTTTACGCCGGTCGGCACTGCAATCAGCATGGTCGCATAGGTGAAGTACAACTCACCCTCAATCGGCATACCCACGGTGTACTGGTGATGAGCCCATACCACGAACGACAGCACACCAATCGCGGCTGTTGCGTATACCATTGAACTGTAGCCGAACAGCGGCTTACGGGCAAAAGTAGGGATAATCTGCGACACGATGCCGAATGAGGGCAGAATGAGAACATAGACTTCTGGGTGACCGAAAAACCAGAACAGGTGCTGATAAAGCACCGGGTCTCCGCCTCCCGCAGCATTGAAGAAACTGGTGCCGAAAAATTTGTCGGTCAGCAGCATGGTCACCGCACCCGCGAATACCGGCATGATGGCAATCAACAGAAATGCTGTAATCAGCCAGGTCCAGACGAATAGCGGCATTTTCATCAGGGTCATGCCGGGTGCGCGCATGTTGAGAATGGTGACGATAATGTTGATCGCCGCCATGATCGATGAGATACCCAGAATGTGAATCGTGAAAATGGTGAACGGAAACGCTGCTCCGGTTTGCAGGACCAGTGGAGGGTAGAGGGTCCAGCCCGCTGCGGCTGCTCCACCTTCCATGAACAGGGTACTGACCAGCATGACCACCGCGAACGGCAGCAACCAGAAACTCCAGTTATTCAGACGCGGTAGCGCCATGTCCGGGGCGCCTATCATCATCGGAATCATCCAGTTAGCCAAACCAGCAAAGGCTGGCATGACAGCACCGAAAACCATGATGAGCGCATGCAGCGTGGTCATGGAATTGAAGAACATCGGGTCAACGAACTGCATCCCCGGTTCGAATAGTTCTGCCCTTATCACCAGGGCCATTGCGCCGCCAACCAAAAACATGACCAGCGAAGTGATCAGATACAAGGTACCAATGTCCTTGTGATTGGTCGTAGTCACCCATCTCATGAATCCCTTGGCAGGGCCGTGATCGTGATGATCGTCATGAATTGCCGTTGCTGACATAGCACTCACCTCAACAAATGTGATCAGGTTAATTGTGGTTCGCAACATCGCCAGGCTGGACGACATCGCCCGTACTGTTGCCTAGAGCGTTGCGTTGATACGTTACGACGGCTGCGAGTTCGGCCGGCGTCAGAACCGAGCGGAAAGAGGCCATCAACGGTGGTTTGCCGTTCAGGACCAGACTGACGTGAGCCGACACAGGACCGTTGGCCACCGCGCTGCCGTTGATAGCAGGGAACAGACCTTCAATACCTTCGCCATTGGCCTGATGGCAACTGAGACAATTCGCCTCGTAGACCTTCTGCCCCAACGCCATGAGTTCGGCCTTCTCCATTGCGGGCAAATCAGCGGCTACGTCCTGGTTTACTGGAGCCGGCTCGGTTTTTTCGCTTTCAGCAACCTGCGCCGGTTTTTCCTGCTCCGTAACGGCGGCCACAGGTTCTTCGGTCTTTCCCTTGTCCTTTCTCTGTGCGGCCAGCCATTGCTGATATTCAGGCTCTGTTTTGGCGACTACCACGATGGGCATGAAACCGTGGTCGCGACCACACAGTTCGGTGCATTGCCCCCGGTAGGTGCCTGGTTTTTCAACCGTCGCCCAGGCGTCGGTAATGAAACCCGGGATGGTGTCTTTCTTCCAGCCCAAATCAGGCACCCACCAGGCGTGGATCACATCACCTCCGGTAAAGAGGAAGCGAATCTTTTTGCCGACCGGCACCACCAGGGGATGATCGACTTCGAGCAGGTAGTTCTCGACTGTCGCAGGGTCTATCCCCGAGTTTCTCTGACGGGCCAGATTGCTTTTTGCATCCAGTGTGCTGAAGAAACTGATGTTCTCATCCAGGTAGTCGTATTTCCATTTCCACTGATATCCGGTGACCTTGATGGTGAGATCTGCCCCCGATGTATCGTAGGCCTTGATCATCACGGTAGTTGCCGGTACCGCCATGCCCATCAGAATGAGGAAAGGGATCACCGTCCAAAGAATTTCAAGCTTGGTATTCTCATGAAATTGCGCGGGCACAACACCCCTGGACTTTCTGTGGTTGATCAAGGAATAAATCAGCAACCCATAGACCAGCACGCCTATGGCTACACAAATCCAGAAAATGAGCATATGCAGGTCGTGAATGTCCCTGCTCAATTCGGTTACGCCTTGGGTCAGATTCACCGTGTAATCAGCCAATACGTCACCAGCTACTGCCAAACCTGAAATCGCAAGCAGTGTTTTTAATGTTTTCACGGAACCCTCTCTGTCAACCTTTAAGGTAATTCAACCTGACCGAACATAGTCTTAAAAATCAAAATCTGCCGCACCTTGCGGCGCCCTGCCCTCAGTAACCTGGGTCAGTCAAACCAAAACACCACCGTTACGGGGTCGGCATCGTTGTTGAGCATCGGGCTGCCTGCATGTCAGGCCACTCAGCAACGCCGGCAAGCGTTCTCATGCCGGACACCAGCAAAATCCACTCCAAGTCGTAGTATGAGATTTTTATTCGATTAGACGTAAGGAAACGCTGTCCCTACGGGTTGCATACTCAGCGCTCACGCCCGATCCCCCTCTGAGTTGCAGCCACTCCGACAAGCACAAGGTGACAATTATCACCAACCGGACCGACATACGTGGTCGTGTGCATCAAAAAACCCGACCTTGAGGCCAACTGCCGGGAACACGGCCAACCATCAAGTACGCGGGTGGTCCGTAATAAGCCCACTAATTAGAGCGGGATTTTCAATCCAACACGTGGTAGGTCACGAGCCTAGCCAAAAGGCTGAATCCTATCTGAAGGTGCTAACAGGCGCAAGATTTCACTGCGTCTCCAGCCCTGCATGAACTCGGAATCAGAGGTCTGCCCGTTCACTTCGTTGGCTATTTCTCCCAGGAATCCAGCCCCCATATCCCGCGCAAGCGTTGCAAGATTTTGCCGGACATACTGCATTTCGGCATCCAGATGATTGGCAATCCAGCCGCCAAAACGGGCTGAACCCGCTGAGATACAGGCGTGGGTCATACGGGCATGGTTGAGACACCCCAGACGCAAACCCACCACGACCACTACCGGGATATCCAGCGCGATAGCCATGTCCGCCACCGACTGTCGGTCATTGATGGGTGCCAGCCACCCCCCCACGCCTTCCACAATCACGCAGTCAGCCTGCTCTGCCAGCGCCCCATAATTGCGCACGATGCACTCAAGATCAGGGGCTTCCTCTGCCCGCTCATAGGCCAGATGGGGTGAGACGGCGGGTGGGTAGACATAGGGGTTCACCTGCTCATAAGGGATGACCACCGATCCTGCCGCCTGCAAGGCCAGAGCGTCCTCGTTCACTAGACGGCCATCCCGCCAGATGGCGCCACTGGCAACCGGCTTCATGCCGAGCACCGTCAGGCCTGCCTCCCGCAACGCCCGCATGAGTGCAACACTCGCCCAGGTCTTGCCGACTCCAGTATCGGTTCCGGTGATAAAAATGCCCTTAGCCGGCTGAATTGTCGCTACCACGCTCACACTCCTTTCGTGCTACTCCAGTCACCACTTCGAAACTTGCCAAAACGGGCCGACCCAACATGTGCCCGGGATAGGCATCCATCACACGCCGCAGCGTACCCTTGCCGGTGAGATGGCGCGTTCGCCCCGGCGTCAGATTATGGGCTCCCAGTTGCTTGAGACCTCGCATCAACCCCATGACATCGGCGTATTCCAGGTGGCTGATAGCGGTCGTGACGGTCCGATTGTGGAAACCCGCACGGGTCAGCGCCCAGTCAATGTCATCCGCGCTGGTAAAGTCATTGACATGACTGCGGTCATCAACACTCGCCCAGGCCGCGCGCAATTCCCTGAGTGTCGCAGGCCCCAGCGTGGTAAACAGTAGCCTGCCATAGGGGCGCAAAACACGACCAAACTCCCGAAACACATCCTCGGCACGTGGGCACCATTGGATGGCCATGTTCGAGAACACAACATCAATGCTGTGATCGGAGAACGGCAGGGCTTCGGCGTCGCCGACGATGCATACGCCCGAAAAGCGGTCACGGGCTACCTTCAGCATCCCCTCTGATAAATCCAGCGCCATCACCTGCGCCGCGGGATGGCAATCCGCCAGCGCGGCGGCAATAAACCCCGTCCCGGCACCGACATCCAGCATACGTTCGACCCCGACGGAACCAGAACCCTGAGACCACTGATCCAGCAACAACTGGCCTGCCGCACGTTGCAGGCTGGCCACACCGTCATAGCTGTGTGCAGCGGCACCAAATGAGCGGGCGATCAACCCTTTGGCCGACTTGAGATCAGCACTGCCCCGCATCACACCCCTACCTCTCGACCCGTTTCCCGGGCAAGAAAAGCTTCAATCAAGCCCAGCGTCTCGGCTGATTCGGTCAAAAAAGGCACATGGGCAGCCCGCGGCAGCGCATGTATTTTTATCGTCGGATTCAGCTCGACCAGAGCCGCGCTTAGGGTTTTCGGCACCAACCTGTCGCGGCTGCCTAAAACCGCCAGCACAGGGATCGCCAAACTGGCCAGCGCTGGCCGCAGGTCAACCGTCTGCAATAGATTGAGCCCGCCGCGCAGGGCGGCACTGTCGGGTGGAGGACGCTCGGCAAGGTCGGCCTCAATCTGACGGGCCAGTGCACGGGCGCCCTCCTGACCGAAAGTCTGTAAACCCACAAAGCGTCTCAGCGTACCCTGAAAATCCGTCTCCAGATCAATCGCCATCGCAGCCAGCGACTGATGAGACATACCCGGCCAGTGGTCCGCTGCCGTAAATCGTGGGGTAGAACCTATGAGCATCAGGCTGGCGATCCGCTCCGGATGACATTCAGCAACGCGAAGACCGAGCAGGCCACCCAGCGACCACCCCAGCCAATGGGCACGTCGGGGGGCGGCCTGAAGCAGCGTATCGACGACGGCATCAAGTCGATAATCCGGCTGCGGGGCACTCAAACCATGCCCCGGCAGATCAACCAGCGTCACTCGCCAGTGGGCCGCAAGAGCCTCGCCAAACGAGCGCCAGAGTCCACCATGCATGGCCCAACCATGCAGCATGACCAGATCAGGCCCGCTCCCGAGGGTCTCGCAATAGACACTGCCGCGCGAGGCCATCACGCCGGCTCTCCGTTGTTCGTCGATCTCAACCCTTTGATCTCGGCCAGGGCCGCCAGCAAGCCGTCGACGTCTGCGTCGCCATGACCGGCCGTCAGGGTAATCCGCAAACGGGCCGTGCCGACCGGAACCGTGGGGGGGCGAATCGCACCAACCAGAAAACCGGCATTCCGCAAGCTCATGCTGGCCTTCTGGGCGGCCTGATTGCTGCCGATCAATATCGGCTGTATGGGCGTTGATGACGGCATCAGGGATAAGCCCAGTTGCTCAGCCCCGGTACGGAAGCGAGCGATCAACTCCGCCAATCGCTGCCGCCGCCAGCCCTCCTCCCGCAGCAAACGCAGCGCCGCCCGTGTGGCAACCGCTACGGCCGGGGGCAAGGCCGTCGTAAAAATATAGCTACGCGCGGTCTGCATCAGGTATTCAATCATGTCCTCGGAGCCCGCGACGAATGCACCAAAGGAGCCACAGGCCTTGCCTAACGTACCGACCAGCAGCGGCACATCAGACTGGGTTAGACCTGACGCCTCCAATACCCCGCCGCCCGTGGGGCCCAGCACGCCTATCCCGTGAGCATCGTCAATCAGCAACAAAGCCTCATGGTCAGCCGCTACCTGCGCGAGGCCGATAACCGGCGCCAGGTCACCGTCCATACTGAACACACCATCACTCGCGATGAGTCTGAGACCGTGACGCTCCGCAGCCAGTCCCTGATCAAGACTGTCGAGATCGGCGTGACCATAGCGCCGTAGGCGCGCACCCGACAGCCGCGCCCCATCCAGCAGCGAAGCATGATTGAGCCGATCCTCCCACACCTCATCACCCCGCCCTGCCAGCGCCGAGATGACGCCGATATTGGCCATATAACCGGTGGAGAACAGCAACACACGGTCGCGCCGCAGATGATCAGCCAGGTCTTCTTCCAGTGCGTGATGCGCCTGACCATGGCCGCAGACCAAGTGTGAAGCACCTGAACCCACACCGTAGGCGCTGGCACCCTGCTGCAGCGCCTCAACCACCTTCGGATGATTGGCGAGACCCAGATAGTCATTGCTGCAGAAGTTCAGCACCGGCTGGCCATCACAGACGACGCTCAGCCCTTGCGGCCCGTCCAGAGTGCGGCGTTGTCGCCGCAGGCCCTGTCGATCCAGTTCTGCCAGACGGTCACGCAGCGCATCAGATCGCATCAGTGCCTGACGACAGGCAGCCCTGCTGGCCACCGCGGCTCATGCATCGGCATAAAATCCCGCCATGCGCAGCCCCAATCGCTGGAACAACTGCCGGTCGCTATCCACAACAGGATTGTCCGTTGTCAGCAAACGCTCGCCGTAGAAGATGGAGTTGGCCCCGGCAAGAAAACACAGCGCCTGCATTTCATCGCTCATATCCGTTCTTCCGGCCGACAGGCGCACCCGTGAGCGGGGCATCATGATGCGCGCCGCCGCGATGGTGCGAACGAAAATCAGCGGGTCGAGCTTTTCAGTATGCCCCAGCGGCGTCCCCTCAACCTGAACCAGCATATTGATGGGGACGCTCTCCGGGTGCTGCGGCAAATTGGCCAGCTGGACCAGCAGACCTGCCCGATCCTGATCGCCCTCGCCCATACCGACGATGCCGCCGCAACAGACGTTCAGACCGGCTGAACGCACCCGCTCCAGTGTATCGAGACGGTCCTGATAGGTACGGGTGGTAATGATCTCGGAGTAGTAATCCTCCGAGGTGTCCAGATTATGGTTGTAGTAATCCAGCCCCGCCTGCTTGAGGCTATGGGTCTGGCTGTCGGTCAACATACCGAGGGTCACACAGGTCTCAAGGCCCAGCGATTTAACGCCCTGGATCATCTCGCAGACGCGGTCAATATCGCGGTCATTGGGACTGCGCCAGGCAGCGCCCATGCAAAACCGGCCGGCACCCTGGTCTTTCGCCCGCTGTGCCGCCTGCAGCACATCCTCGACTGGCATCAACGCTTCCTTGCCCAGGCCGGTGTCATAATGGGCGCTCTGCGGACAATACGCACAGTCTTCGGAGCATGAACCGGTCTTGATGCTGAGCAGACTGGAAACCTGGACCTCATTGGGGTCAAAGTACGCCCGATGCAGACTTTGAGCGCGGAAAACCAGATCATTGAATGGCATCGCAAACAGCGCCGCAGCCTCCTCAAGCTGCCAGTCATGACGAACCGGACCCATGGTAAGGGGCGCGTGGCTGGCGCCGGTAGATGATTCTTGAACGTGCATCTGGAAACTCCGCAATGACTCAGAGGGTCAGGCAGCCGGGCGGCAGCGTACCGCTGTAAACCGTAATGCCTGACGATGATTAACAACTGGCCAGAGATTATACAGAACTGGATTTTTCCGCCCACCTGTACCCTCTGTGGAGACCCGGGTGCTGCCGGCCTTGATCTCTGCGCACCCTGCGCGGCGGCGCTGCCGCGACTCGCCGCGACCTGCCCCGTCTGTGGTCTGCCGCTCTCCGCAACTGATATC
>JBKCCF010000251.1:0-6025 GCA_046305255.1 Methylococcaceae bacterium | reverse complement strand
CTGTCCTACAGCCTGCTGCCCATGATGCACGCCGTCATCAACGACATGCTCAGCCCCGAGGAGGCGCGGCAGCAGCTGGCCCTGATTCGCCAGCACCTGCATGGCCCCGATGGTGCCCATTTGTTCGATCGGCCGATGGCCTATCAGGGTGGCCCGATGACTATCTTCCAGCGCGCCGAGAGTAGCAGCTTCTTCGGCCGCGAAATCGGCATCATGTATACCCACGCCCATCTGCGCTACGCCGAGGCGCTCTGGCATTACGGCGATGCCGAGGGTTTTTTCGCCGCCCTGGGACAGGCCATTCCCATTGGCGTGCAGGCGCTCATCGCACCGGCAACCCGGCGGCAGGCCAATTGCTATTACTCCAGTTCCGATGCGGCCTTCAACGACCGCTATCAGGCCTATACCGATTATGCGCGGGCGCTCAAAGGCGATATCGCGCTGGAAGGTGGCTGGCGCGTCTACTCCAGCGGTGCGGGCATCGCCATCAGCCTGATTCTGCGTTGCCTGCTGGGTATTCGTCAGGCCAGCCAGTGCCTGGTGATAGACCCGGTCCTGCCGCCATCACTGGACGGCCTGCGGGTGAAGATGGACATCGCCGATCAACCCTTCGACATTCGCTATTGCATCGGCAGTACTGGTCATGGCCCGCTGTCGCTGACGCTCAACGGCCTCCCGCTGGATTTTGTGCGCGTGCCGAACCCTTATCGGACCGGTGCTGCCGAGGTGCCTATGGCTGAGCTGGCGGGCAGATTGCTAACGAGTGGCAATGTACTGACGGTGAGTCTCGGCTAGGGTGCTGTAGGTTGCCGGATACGCTGCAGGGTGCGGTCCCGGCGCCCCGCTTATTTCTCCAGATAGAATGTGGCTTCGCTGGCGTTCTGCCTGGCATCGTGGGCGGCCTTGTCCAGTGCCCGTTGCTGACGTTGAGTCATCAGGCAAGCTCTCATGCCAGCCGTGTCAGGCGACAAGCCTTTTGACCTGCAGACAGCCGCATCCCCGGCATCCAGGCTGTTGCTGTCGCGGGTGGCTATGGCGAGTTTCTGCTCCGCGTCCATCTTCGACTGGCCCCAGTAAGCACAGCCCGGATCCGCGCAGAAGCGGGCACATTGCAGGCTGTTACTTTCATAAAGCGGGTCCGGCTTTGTGCAGACCGTGCTGCAGCCAATCAAGGCCAAGCCGATGAGTGTCGGTACTATCAGTCTGATGCGGGCTATAGTCATGAAATTCCGGTCTATGCGTATGCTGGCGTGGCTTGCCAGTGTAGCGTCGGTCTGTTGCAGGGGGATGACGCGCTCATTGGCACAGGCAGACTCGCGGGCGCTTGCCGCAGAGGTCGCGTCAAATCGCGTTCTACATCGCCTCCAGGATCGCCCCCTTCACGGCGTCCAGCGTAGCCGGCACTTTGCTGGGCTTGATGTCACATTGGCCGATAGCGGTATCGGGATCCTTCAGGCCATTGCCGGTCAGTGTGCAGACGATGCTGCTCCCTTCGGGAATCCTGCCGGACCGAATGTCGCGCAGCACACCTGCAACCGACGTGGCGGAGGCGGGTTCGCAGAAGATGCCTTCCTTTTCTGACAGCAGGGTCTGGGTGGCGAGGATTTCCTCATCGGTACACTCATCGAACCAGCCGCCGGACTCCTTCTGCGCTGCCCAGGCCTGAGTCCATGACTGCGGGTGTCCGATGCGGATGGCCGTGGCGATGGTTTCGGGGTCGTCGACCATCTGCCCCCGTAGGAACGGCGCGGCACCGGTTGCCTGATAGCCGACCATGACGGGCCGGGTATCGGTCAGTTGGCCGATAGTCGTGAACAGGCAGTTGCCCTTGCAGAAAGCGCAGGCTTCGGTGGGGCTGTGGCCTGGCGCGCACACGGCTTCCGAGTAACCTATCCAGTGGGCGGTGATATTGCCCGCATTGCCGACCGGTAGGCAGTGATAGTCGGGGGCGCGGCCCAGAGCCTCAATGATTTCGAAGGCGGCGGTTTTCTGCCCCTGCAGCCGGAACGGGTTGATGGAGTTGACGATGGTGACCGGCGCATGGTCGGCAATGTCCTTGACCAGCCGCATGCCGTCATCGAAGTTGCCCTGAATCTGCAGTACCCTGGCGCCGTGAATCATGGCCTGTGCCAGTTTGCCCAGCGCGATCTTGCCGTCCGGGATCAGTACGAAACAGCGAATACCGGCGCGGGCGGCGTAGGCTGCAGCGGCGGCCGATGTATTGCCGGTCGAGGCACAGACAATGGCGCGGCTACCCGCTTCCACGGCTTTGGTGACAGCCATGGTCATGCCGCGATCCTTGAACGAGCCAGTGGGATTGAGGCCTTCAAACTTCACGTAGAGATCGACCTGTTTGCCGATCAGCCGGGGGATGTTGACCAGCTGGATCAACGGGGTGTTGCCTTCGCAGAGGCTGATGGCCCGGGTGTCGGGGGCCACGGGCAAGCGGGCGCGGTATTTGTCGATAAGGCCGGTGTAGCGTGTCGATTGGCTCATGGTGTGGATGCTCGGCGTGAAAGGTGGCTATCTGCAGGTCGGGGGTGTGGGTTTTAACCCGACCTGCGTATCGGTGATGACTGGGGCAGCAGGGTTCAGCCCAGCGTTTCCATACGGATGCGTTTGACCGGTCCACCGATGGTCGGCAGTGTTTCGATCTCTGTAATCGCTTGATTCAATTCATGCTCCCGTACCCGGTGAGTGAGCATGATAACGGGCAGCTGGGTCTCGCCTTGCGGGGGTTCCTTCTGCAGGATGGACTCGATGCTGATGTGATGATTGGCCAGAATACGGGTCACGTCGGCCAGCACCCCGGGCTGATCATTGGCGCTCAGCCGCAGATAGTAGGCGCTCTCCACGTCACTGATAGGCAGTATGGGCAGGTCGGCAATGGCGCCGGGCTGGAATGCGAGATGCGGTACCCGGTTTTCGGGATCCGAGGTCAGGGTGCGAACAACATCGACGATGTCCGCGACGACCGATGACGCAGTGGGCTCCGCGCCGGCACCCGCGCCGTAATACAGCGTTGGGCCCACGGCATCACCCTTGACCAGTACCGCGTTCATGACGCCATTGACGTTGGCGATCAGGCGGCGCTCGGGGATGAGGGTGGGATGGACACGCAACTCTATCCCGCGTCCGGCCCGGCGGGCGATGCCCAGCAGTTTGATGCGGTAACCCAGGGCTTCGGCATAGGCAACGTCCATTGCGGTAATGCCGGTAATCCCCTCGACATAGACCTTGTCAAATTGCAGCGGTATGCCGAATGCGATGGAGGCCAGTATGGTCAGCTTGTGGGCGGCATCCACGCCCTCAATATCGAAGCTGGGATCGGCCTCGGCGTAACCCAGGGCCTGCGCTTCGGCCAGAACATCGGCAAAGTCGCGGCCCTTTTCGCGCATCTCGGTCAGGATGAAATTGCAGGTGCCGTTGATAATGCCGGCCAGCCATTCGACCGTGTTGCCGGCCAGCCCTTCGCGGATGGCCTTGATGATGGGAATGCCGCCTGCCACAGCCGCTTCAAAGGCCACCATCAGGCCTTTTTCGCGAGCCTTGGCAAAAATCTCGTTACCGTGCAGGGCGATCAGCATTTTGTTGGCGGTGACGACATGCTTGCCGGCATCCAGCGCCTGCATGACTAGTTCGCGCGCGGGGCTGAGTCCGCCGATCAGTTCGACGATGATGTCGATTTCGGGGTCGTTGACGATGTCGAAAGAGTCAGTAGTCAACCGTATGCCGGTGGTGTCGCAGATGCGGGGCCCATTGATACTGCGCGCCGAGGCGGCGCGGATCTGGATGTCGCGACCGGCCCGGCGGGTGATTTCGCCGGCATTGCGCGACAGTACGTTGACTGTGCCGCCGCCGACGGTGCCAAGGCCCAGCAAACCAATATTGACGGGTTTCAAAGTTCTCTCCTGTACGCCACTGCGTATCGCTCTGTAGGATGGGCCGCGCTCAGACCGCGCTGTCCTTGCGCATCATGTTCTTGATGCCGCGGACGGCCTGGCGGGTGCGGTGTTCGTTTTCGATCAGGCTGAAGCGGACGTGGTCATCACCAAACTCGCCAAAGCCAATGCCGGGCGATACCGCGACCTGCGCTTCCAGCAGCATTTTCTTGGCAAATTCCAGCGAGCCCAGATGCCGGTACTGTTCGGGGATGGGGGCCCACATGAACATGGTGGCCTTGGGTTTTTCGACCTCCCAGCCGATGCTGGCGAGGCTGGACCAGAGCACGTCGCGGCGTACGCGGTAGATGTCGCAGATCTCCTGTACGCAATCCTGGGGGCCTTCCAGTGCAGCAATGGCCGCAACCTGAATAGGCGTAAAGGTTCCGTAATCAAGATAGGATTTGATGCGGCCCAGGGCTGCCACCAGTTCGCGGTTGCCGCACATGAAACCGACTCGCCAGCCCGGCATGTTATAGCTCTTGGACAGGGTGAAAAATTCGACCGCGACATCGGTCGCACCCGGCACCTGCAGAATCGAAGGGGCCTTATAGCCGTCGAATACGATGTCGGCATAGGCGATATCGTGTACCACCCAGATTTTGTACTCGCGGGCCAGTGCCACGACTTTCTCGAAGAAGTCGAGTTCCACGCATTGGGTGGTGGGGTTGCCGGGGAAATTCAGCACCAGCATTTTGGGTTTGGGCCAGGAGGTCTTGATGGCTTTTTCCACTTCCTCGAAAAAGTCGACGCCCGGTACCAGAGGGACATGGCGCACATCGGCACCCGCCAGCACGAAGCCATAGGGGTGGATCGGGTAAGCGGGGTTGGGTACCAGAGCGGCATCGCCCGGACCCATGGTGGCCATGGCCAGATGAGCCAGACCCTCTTTCGAGCCTATGGTCACGATGGCCTGGGAGTCGGGATCCAGTTCGACGCCAAAGCGGGTCTGGTACCAGCCACAAATCGCTTTGCGCAGACGAATGATGCCCTTGGAGACCGAATAACGGTGGGCCGTGCCTTTTTGAGAGACCTCAATCAGTTTGTCGACAATGTGCTGCGGGGTGGCGCGGTCCGGATTACCCATGCCGAAATCAATGATGTCGACACCCTCTGCCCGCTGTTGAGCCTTCAGTTCATTGACGATGTTGAAGACGTAGGGTGGAAGTCGGTTGATGCGCTGAAATTCTTGCATGCGGGGCTCTGGAAAATAAAAGTGTCATGGCCGGGCGGGACTAGCCCCTGAAACCTGGTAAAAGTACCGATGCACCCCTTTACTGTCAACGGCATCCGTCTATTTTGCCGGGGTTTTTAGGGATCCGTTTACAGCCTGGGGTGCCGCACCGACCCTGTTGCGCCAGTGCCGGCTGTGGCTTTGATGGCCGCAGCCTGTCTGTGGGACACTGGCCTCGTCTCTTACCTGAGGATTATCGTCATGATGCCATCTCCTCCCGTTGTGCTTTGTCTGTCTGGCCATGACCCCACCGGTGGTGCCGGTATTCAGGCGGATATCGAAACCCTGTTTCGCCTGAATTGCCATCCCTGCACGATAGTGACTGCGCTGACGGCTCAGGACACCTCAAACGTCCGGCAGCTATACCCGCAGTCTCCCGCTGCCTTGCTGGAACAGGCCCGGTTGCTGATGGCGGACGTGAGGCTGGCGGCTATCAAGATTGGACTGCTCGGGAGTGCCGACATCGCGCGAGCCGTGGCCCAGTTGCTGGCAGAGGTAGGCCCGCTGCCGGTGGTGTTTGACCCGGTACTGGCGGCGGGCGGTGGTCATGACATGGCCGGGGCTGAACTGCTGGCGGTGATCCGGGAGGCGGTGTTGCCAAAGGTGACCGTCGTTACGCCCAATACGGTGGAAGCGGCCCGACTGACCGGTGCCGTGGCGGCGGATGATTGCGCCGCCCTGTTGCAGGCGCTGGGCTGTCCTCATGTGCTGATTACCGGCACTCACGCCGACAGTCCCGATGTGGTCAACCGGTGGTACGGCGGCGGCCAGATCGACATCCGCGGCTGGCCGCGTCTGCCGGGCAGCTACCACGGCTCCGGCTGCACACTGGCGGCCGCGCTCTCGGGTT
>JBKCCF010000250.1:0-2628 GCA_046305255.1 Methylococcaceae bacterium | reverse complement strand
GCCTCATCCATAGCCTCTTTGGACTTTCGTTGCTCATCGCTTGCGCTTTTTCGGAACTCTTCGACAAATCGCCGCATTTGCGACGTCATCTCATCCTGATTCTTGCCAGCACTTTCAATGGCTTTGACCAGAACATCTTGCATTTGTGATGAGGCTTTGTCGTTCGTTTTCTCTATGCTCGTTAAGAGCTCCTGCATAGAGTTCTGAACGGATAGAAGGATCTGGCTTGAACGCTGCATCTGATCGCCAAATGTTTCTTCGAGCTTCGTCATGAAGCCCGTAAGTAAACTTTCCATCAAGTGGCTAACTTGTTCGCCATTCTGAGTGCTGGTGTCACGTTGGAAATCAGTCAGTCGCTCCTCTAGGCGGCTGGAGGCTTCTACCTGAGCTTGTGTTTGCTTTTCAATGCGCGAACCGATCTGTGTGGCAACAGAAAGGTGCGCTTCGATCTGTTTTTCTGAAATATTGGTCAGAATCGTTTTGAGGTCCTCAACCAAGGCATCTTTTAATGTCGCCGTATGTGATTCATTTCCTTCGGAAGCTTTGACCAATCGGGACAAATACTCCTCACCCGCACCCATTCGATAAAGGCTATCGACAAGGTGGGTCAGTTGTTCAACCCGGCCATAGAAGATCGCTAAAACCAATTTGCTGAGTGTGACAACAAACATTGCTGAGCCGATCGCAAATCCGGATGCAATGAATGCATGCTGGACACCTAAGAGCAGCTTATCGAGCTCACTACCAGCGGTTTGAGTAGAAGATGGGTGGAAGTTCTCGAGGCCCGTGAGAAGCCCTGCGAAAGTACCGATGATTCCAAGACCTGTTAGTACGCCCGGTAAGTGCTTTGTAAAATCATCGAATAGTCGACTATCCACCAAGACATCACGGGTAAACATGGCCTCTGCAGGGATAGTTGCTCGGACCTCGGTCAGTTGGACTCCCCCTGACGCAGCAGTCACTACCGTATGCAAGGTATCTGCGTACTCATCCCATAAATGCTTTAGTGGCTCTGTGTTGAAAATCTTCCCGACTTCGGTGGGATCAGGGATCCCCCCTTTTGCCTTTATAGTCTTGATGCCATTGATGGTTTTTCTAAGTTGGTTGCCTACGATAAAACCTTGAATGAGATAACCGAAGATGAAAGCTGAAGTCAGTGCAGCGACAATCAGAAATACCCCGAGTGGTGCACCATGAAGAGAGGCCAGTGCGGGATGGATATGCGCAAGTATGTTATTCATGTGTTGCTCTGTGATTTCTTGGATTGAATGTATACCCTTGGCTTTAGAACATTCAATCAATCTGCTGAGATTCTAAGTCGAATTATGGAGGCTTGATACTTCGCAGTTACCGAAACGGGTTCATCACACCCCGCTATCCCGCGCCGCGAATACCGGCCAGCCCGAACA
This sequence comes from Methylococcaceae bacterium, assembly GCA_046305255.1. Classification (GTDB taxonomy): domain Bacteria; phylum Pseudomonadota; class Gammaproteobacteria; order Methylococcales; family Methylococcaceae; genus UBA6136. Next base: position 1,219 of record JBKCCF010000250.1, on the reverse strand, counting down.
TGTCATGGGGGCCAATGCCGCCGTTATCGCCTCGATCAGCACCGGTGAGGGGTTCAGGTTTTTGTGTTGACCCCACCCCGACACCGCCGCAAGCCAATGCCAGGCTTTTTGCGCCAGGCTGACCGGTATCCCTGCCTCATCGGCCAGCGCCTCATACGTTGCGGCGGAAGACATCACGTATAGGAAGGACGCGACCACCGTTTGTTCACTCCATCTCTTACCCCCCAGCCGGCGGACGTCCGACACCAGCCACTCAATAACGGCCTCCTCGAGCCCCATATGAAACAGTTCATTGGAATCTATGGGCCAGCTCGCAGGGTCATGTGCGCGTAGCCACTGACACCACTCAAGTGGCGTGAGCAGGTGGATGCGCGGTTTTTTCTCTGACACAGCGTATGACATAGCCGTTGACCCGCCATCGCTTGATCGCCGGAAGAAGGCAGGAATGTCCAGATAATCCAGATCGTTCGGTACCGATGTTTTTTTCGGTGGAGGCGGTGCACTGCTGCGCGATCTGATGCTGGACATGATCATCGGGTCATCAGGACTGAGTTCACCAGAGCTTTTGTGGACCATCTTTATCCTCGGTTCAGCGGATGATGAGGCCATGACAGACCCCATGCCGCCCCAGCCTGCCGGCAGCATCTGATTCACCTTGTGCAGTTCCGGCATCTCATCGGCCTTATCCTCCTCCGCCCTGACATGCACCAGCAGGAAATGGGTCTGATCGGTGACCAACTGGTAGGCCTCGGCCCGTTCCGTCGCCGCATCCCCAGCAGGATCGGCAGCAATCCGGGCAGCGGCCGCCATTCTCGACACCGTATCGTCCTCCGCCACCGCAGTCGGGAAACTGGTCGTAGCCAGCACCTCGAAGGCGGATGCCCCCCCTCGCCGACCCTGTACCTGCAACTCACCGACCGGCGGCCCGGCGAACAGCGCGTACAGATTGACGGTATCACCCTCAAAAACTGAGCGGGGCAGGGTGGATGACCACAGCGGCGTATGCCCCTCGGGCCATACCACCGCCAGATCACTCACCTGCGGCGACCGTAACCGGGCAAACATCCGCACTATGGCGGGCTCCACATTCTCGCCCGGTGCGACAAAATCACAGGCCCCACCGGTTGCCTCCGCCAAGCGTCGCAGATGCGCTTCGGCCACACTGCTGCCGATACCCACCACAAAAATCCGATGGCCCGAACGGCAGGCGGTCTCCAGC
>JBKCCF010000249.1:0-3708 GCA_046305255.1 Methylococcaceae bacterium | reverse complement strand
GGTCAACGTCATGCCTTTAGGGGCGGCAGCCCTGGCCGGAACCACCTTCCCGCTCGACCGCCATTACACCGCGGAGTTACTGGGCTTCGACCGTCCGGCTGCCAACTCACTGGATGCCGTCAGCGATCGTGATTTCGCCATTGAATTTACCGCCTGCGCCAGCCTCATCATGATGCACCTGTCGCGCTTCTCCGAAGAACTGATTCTTTGGACCTCCGCCCAGTTCGACTTCATCGACCTTCCAGACGCCTTCTGTACCGGTTCGTCGATCATGCCGCAGAAAAAAAATCCGGACGTGCCCGAACTGGTGCGGGGCAAGTCCGGGCGGGTATTCGGCCATCTGATCGGTCTGCTGACCCTGATGAAAGGTCAGCCACTGGCCTACAACAAGGACAACCAGGAGGACAAGGAGCCGCTGTTCGATACCATCGACACGCTAAAAAACAGCCTCCGCGCCTTCGGCGACATGGTGCCCAACCTCCAGCCCAAGCGGGAGGTGCTGCGCACCGCCACGCTCAAGGGCTATGCCACGGCCACCGACCTCGCTGACTATCTGGTGAGGAAGGGCACAGCCTTCCGCGATGCCCATGAAGTAGTCGGCAAAGCGGTACGTCTTGGCATAGATACAGGCCGCGACCTTTCAGACATCACACTGGCGGAGTTACAGGCCCTGGCGGACTGCATCGGGCCGGATGTGTTCGAGGTGCTGACGCTGGAGGGCTCACTCAAGGCGCGCGACCACTTCGGTGGTACTGCACCCAATCAGGTGCGTGCCGCTGTCCACCAGGCCCGCCTCGCCATCGGAGGGGCGCCCCCCGCGTGATTACCGGCGAACGCGTCACCACTCTGGTCGATTTCATGCGTCACGGCGAACCCGTGGGCGGTTGTCGCTACCGGGGCCAGATGGATGACCCGCTCAGCCACAGCGGCTGGCAGGCGATGCGTCATGCCGTCGGCCCGCACCGCCCCTGGGATGTGATCATCAGCTCGCCCCTGAGTCGCTGCCTCGCTTTTGCCGAAGAACTCAGCAGCGAAACCGGCTTACCGCTGGAGACCGACAGCAGGCTAAAGGAGATCGGTTTTGGCGAATGGCAGGGCAAGACGCCAGAGGAAATCACCCGCTTCGACCCCGGCGTAGTTCAGCGTTTTTACCGCGACCCAACCACCTACCGGCCCGATGGTGCCGAGGGTCTGGCTGAATTTCGCCACCGCATACTCGACGCCTGCAAGGACATTCTCGACCGCCATTGCGGCAAACACCTGCTAATCGTCTGCCATGCCGGCACGATCCGCATGGTACTGTCACAGATCCTCGACATACCGCTGTCCAACCTGTTCCGCATCAAAGTCGGCAGCGCTACCATCACCCGTATTGAGTTTGCCGAACAGGGTGAAGAATTTCTCGGCCAACTGATCTCTCACGGCGGGCTTCTGCCGACATGACCACCCCCCGCGCGCGCCACCTTTTCCAACTCACAACGCGAGGTCCATGCCTCGACAGGCAGTAATCTTGCACAGCCGTCTCACCCGTTTCTTCCCTACCCTGGCCTTCATGATCTGCGCCTGGGCCCTGTTCAGTCACCTGGGGGACTTCCCCCTGCTCTCACCCGACGAAGGCCGCAATGCCGAAGTCGCCCGCGAGATGAAGGAAGCCGGAGCCTGGCTGGTGCCGACTTACGATGGGGCGACCTATCTCGACAAACCCGCCTTTTTCTTCAAGGCCGTCGCGCTCTCGCTCGCCGCCATCGGTGATAACGAAGCCGCAGCCCGACTGCCGTCAGCCCTGTTTGCTTTTGGCCTTCTGGCCCTGCTGTTTTCATTCTGCCGGCGGGTCTATGACGGCACCACGGCGGCGCTGGCCATTCTCATCGTTGCAACCACCCCGCTCTATCTGGCGTTTGCCCGCATCGTCATCTTCGACATGACGCTCGCCTTTTTCGTCTGCGGCGCCATCTTCTCGGCCTACCTCGCCGAGGAACATGAAGGTCGTTACCGAAGCCGCTGGTATCTGGCGGCGACGCTTTGTGCCGGGATTGCCACACTGGTAAAGGGCCCGGTCGGATTTTTGGTCCCTTTCCTGGTGATGGCCGCCTTTCACCTGGCAACCGGTCGCGCCGCTGCCATCAGGCGCTTCTTCGCACCGCTCAATATCCTGCTGTTTCTTGCCGTGGTGCTGCCCTGGTTCGTCGGACTGTCGCTGGCCTGCCCCGATTTTCCCTACTACGGCATCATGAAGGAATCGATTGCCCGCTTTACGACGACCGAATTCCGCCGCACCCAGCCGTTCTATTACTACGGTCTGATTATCGCCAGTTGTTTCTTTGGCTGGAGCCTGATCCTCCCCGAAGCGGCCATCAAGACCTGGCGCGCGCGGGCCCGCCTGACCCGCCCCGACCTGCTGTTTATCGTCTGGGCACTGGTCGTCGTTGTGTTCTTTTCACTGTCGCAGTCGAAGTTGCCGGGTTACATCCTGACCGGCATGGTAGCGCTCGGGGTGCTGGTAGCCCGAGTCTTTGCCGAAGCACTGCGCGACAGTGCCAGCCCTGCCGCTGCGGTGCTGCGGCGCGCCAGCCTGATGCTCGCCGTCGTCGCCCTGCCCCTCAGCGTGGCACTGACACTGGCGGCCTTCAAGCCGAGCTTCACCGCGACACTGACCTGGCTCAAGCCGGAAATACCCGCCCGCTTCGGCCCGGTTTTCCCCAACCTCGCACTATCCTTCGGACTGGTCACTCTCTGCGCCGGGCTGGCAGGCCTGTCACGCGATGTCCGCGGCATCTTCTGCGGCTTCCTGACGGTGCCGCTGTGCATTCTGACCCTGGGCTTTGACCTCCTGCCGCGGCATGCCAGCATCCGCTCGGCCCGACCACTGATCGAACAGCTCCCTGCCCATCTGCCGGCAGACACGGAATTCGCCTGCATTAATTGCCTGCCGCATGGCCTGCCGTTTTATCTCGGCAAAAAGGTAACCGTGTTTACCGATGATGGCAGAGAACTGACCAGCAACTACGTGATTTTTTCGCTGGCCTCCAACACCCCCTGGCCTGAGCATCTGGTTCCTGTCCGACAACTCACGCAGTGGCTTACGACCCGTCAGCATCCCGTCTACCTGATGGCCCGACAGCAGCGGTTGAACGACTTGCAGACGTTAGCCCGTCAACAGGGCGTAGCGGTCAACGCGCTCAGCAGCGATTACTGGGGTAGCCTGCTCAATCCGATACAGGGGCGCTGATATGTGTGGTATTTGCGGCGTCGTTCATTTCACGGCCCCTGCACCCAGGGATGAGCCGGTCACGCACGTCCAGCAGATGCTGGCCCGCCTCGCCCATCGCGGCCCCGATGGCGCCTGGGTCGAGGCAGATGCCGCCGCTGCTCTGGGCATGGCACGACTCACCATTCGGGGCCTGACCAGCGGCAGACAGCCCTTGATTGATGCCGAGACCGGCGTCATGGTGGTCTGCAACGGCGAGATCGACAATCACCCGGAATTACGGGTCTGGCTGGCCGAACGGGGCCGGCCGGTCGAACAGGATACCGATGTCGCCGTGTTGCCGGGACTTTACCTGGAGCTGGGCGCGGCCTTTGTCGAACGACTGGTCGGGGCTTTCGCTATCGCGGTATGGGATCCACGCCACCACACGCTGTTGCTGACCCGCGACCGTGCCGGTGAGCGGCCCCTGTTTTTTTCATGGGCGAATGGACGTGCGGTCT
>JBKCCF010000248.1:0-5169 GCA_046305255.1 Methylococcaceae bacterium | reverse complement strand
GAGTATGTGCGACCGCTGGTTGACGGCGACCGGTGAGGCCACGCTGGACGAGGAGGCCCGCGCCGGGATCATGGCCGCCGCCGCCGGTATGGCGACCCAGGCGCTACGGGTGCTGGCGGTTGCGGCGCGGGTGGGTGCGGACATGGACTCGGCACGAAGCGGGCTTTGTCTGTTAGGTCTGGCCGGGATGATAGACCCGCCCCGCCCTGAGTCGCGGGCGGCTATCGACACCTGCCGGCAGGCCGGGATTCAGGTCGTGATGATCACGGGCGATCACCCTCTGACGGCGAGTGCTGTGGCCCGCGAGCTGGGTATCCTGGATGGGGGGCGGGTGGTCACGGGTTCCGAGCTGGATGCCATGGATGATTCGACGCTGTGCGATGCCGTGCCCGGCATTGAGGTCTATGCCCGTGTGTCGCCTGACCACAAGCTGCGGGTGGTTGCCGCCTTGCAGGCTGCCGGCCGGGTGGTAGCAATGACCGGTGACGGTGTCAATGATGCACCCGCGCTCAGGCAGGCCGATATCGGCATCGCCATGGGCATATCCGGTACCGATGTTTCGCGCGAGGCGGCTGCGATGACCCTGACGGATGACAATTTTGCTTCGATTGTCGCAGCGGTCGAGGAGGGGCGGGGCATCTTCAGCAATATCCGAAAATATCTGATGTACCTGCTGTCATCGAACGTGGGTGAAATCGGACTGATGGCCGGCGCAGCGGCGATGGGGTGGCCTATGCCACTGAGTGCCGTGCAGATTCTTTATGTGAATCTTGCCACCGACGGGTTGCCGGCGCTGGCGCTGGCTGTTGATCCACCGGATGAAGGATTAATGCGGCAGCCGCCACGCGATCCGCGCCGGGGCATATTCACCCCGGCAGTCGTTTTGCTGATGATGATGGGGGGGCTCTGGTCGACGCTGGTGAATCTGGCCATGTTCAGATATGCCTTGTTCGAACAGCGACCTTTGGCGGAGGCGATGACAATGAGTTTTGCAACGCTGGTCGCCATTGAGTTGATCAAGGCCTACAATTTCCGGTCAGACTTCCGCAGTGTGTTCTATCGACCCTTCAAAAATCGCTGGCTGAACCTGGCGATTGGCTGGGAGCTGGCGCTGTTGCTGGCCCTGCTGACCTTGCCGTGGTTGACTGCGCTGTTCGGGCTGGCGGCCCTTTCCTCCAGGGATGCCCTGCTCATCCTGCTGGCAGCGGCCACGATCATTCCTGTATTGGAGCTGACTAAATGGGTGATTCGGCGGTGGCACTGGCATGCCGAGCGCTAAATGACAGGTAAAAAATGAGACAGGGATTATTGACGGTGTTGATGGCCGCGGTGCTGCCCACCATGAGCGCAAATGCTGATATTGGAACCTATACCGCACAGGTCAGCACCGACGGGCGAACCTACACCCTGCCGGTGGTTATCGAGAATGACGAGGTGACCAAGGTCATCTGGACCGATGGCCGTCGCATAGCTGTTGCGGGCGGTGTGCTACATGGCCTGAAGGCTTTTGCCATGAGCTACACGGGAGGCTACCGGTTCAATATTGACGTCACCGATCCTGCCTATCAGCGCGATGACACCGCCAACGACAGCCAATCGGATTCGGCACCAGACGACTGACCCAATTGCCTCGGCCTCAGTGCTGCGGTTGCAACGCAGGCTCTTCGGTCAATAACAGTTCAATTTCTTCCGCCGCCCTACTCTGGCCGCAGTGGAATGCCCGTAGTTCGAGGACGCCTTTGGTATTGAGCGAGATGATGAATCTTGGCGTGTCGGGATACGTCGGGTCGCTTATTTCGAGGGCGTCAGGTTCTGCAGAACGGGTGGGGTGTGAATACAGCACCGCTAACAGGTGTTCGCCACGGCTTTGCATGAGCTGTAAAGTCTCCGCGCATTCATCAGGGTTCAGCAGGGGCTGGGCCTGATCCGATGCGGCCCGATGACCGATGGGATAGCAGCGCAGTGCTGTCCCGTCCCTGGCCGAAACGAGGCCGCAGGCGACCTGGTCCGGACTAAGCTGAGCGAAATGCAGCAGCTGGTTGACCAGCGAGCGGGGCAGTTGGATGGCGGGCTGTGTCATGGGGAGGCGTCTGTGTCGAATGATGGCGGGTGGTCATATCTTGCCACGGTTGCCCGCAGGTGTCCCTGCAGATCGTGATGGTGGGCAATGTCGCTGTAGCCTAGATGGTCCAGAATCCCGCCCAGCGGTTGTGCCTGACCGTAGCCATGCTCCAGCATCAGATGGGCGCCGGGTTTGAGATGGGCGCGGGCACCCTCACCGATCTGGCGCAGGGCGTCGAGCCCTTCGGGCCCGGAGCTGAGCGCCATGGCAGGCTCAAAGCGCAGGTCGCCCTGCTTCAGATGAGGGTCTTGCTCGGCAATATAGGGCGGGTTGCTAACGATCAGGTCAAACCGATACTGCCCGCCAACTGCCGCAAACCAGTTGCCGTGGGCGAAGCTGAGGTTGCTGCAGCCCAGTCGGCTGGCATTGGCCCTCGCGGTCACCAGCGCTGGCAGGCTGAGGTCGGTTGCCAGTATCCGGGCCTGCGGTCGTTCGGCGGCGAGGGTGATGGCGATGATGCCGCTGCCCGTGCCGAGTTCGAGACTGGCGGTCTCACGATCGGGCGGGATGGCAGTAAGGGCGAGATCGACCAATAGCTCGGTGTCGGGACGGGGAATCAGGACATCCGGCCCCACATGGAAGGTGCGCGACCAGAATTCCCGCTGCCCGGTGAGGTAGGCGATGGGTTCGCCCCCGGCGCGGCGGTCAATCAGCGTGCAAAATGCTTCCGCCTGGTCGTCATCCAGTCGACGCTCGGGCCAGGTGCGGAGGTAAGCCCGCTCCCGCCGCAGTACGAACATCAGGAGGACTTCAGCATCCAGTCCGGGGGTCCCGCTTGAGTCGATCAGCCGGCTTTTACCGTAGGCCAGCGCTTTGCTCAGGCGGAACGGTGCCACACTCAGTCCTCCGCCAGTTGCGCCAGCAGTTCGGCCTGATGTTCGCTGATGAGTGGCTCTATCACGGGGTCGAGTTCGCCCTCCATGATCGCTTCCAGCTTGTAGAGTGTCAGGTTGATGCGGTGATCGGTGAGCCGACCTTGGGGAAAGTTGTAGGTACGGATCCGTTCGGAGCGGTCGCCACTGCCGACTTGCAGTTTGCGGGAGGCAGCGATCTCGGCCGACTGCTTGTCCTGTTCGGCAGACAGAATACGGGACTGCAGCAGTGACATGGCGCGTGCGCGGTTTTTGTGCTGGGAGCGTTCATCCTGGCATTCAACTACAACGCCGGTAGGAATGTGGGTGATGCGGATGGCCGACTCGGTCTTGTTGACATGCTGGCCGCCGGCACCGGAGGCGCGATAGGTATCAATCCGGAGGTCGGCGGGATTGATGTCGAATTCGACTTCTTCCACTTCAGGCAGAATCGCGACGGTGCAGGCCGACGTGTGAATACGGCCTTGGGCCTCGGTTTCCGGAACCCGCTGGACGCGATGGGTGCCGGCCTCGAATTTGAGTTGGGAGTAGACATCTTTGCCGCTGATGCGAACGATGATTTCCTTGTAACCACCCATCTCACCTTCGCTCTCGCTCATGATTTCGGCCTTCCACCCCTTCTGTTCAGCATGGCGGGCGTACATCCGGTAGAGATCGCCTGCAAACAGTGCGGCTTCTGCGCCGCCCGTGCCTGCCCGGATTTCGAGGAAAATGTTGCGCTCATCATTGGGGTCGCGCGGCAACAGAAGGACTTGCAGCGCCTGCTCCAGTGTTGCCTCGCGAGCCTCGGCCTCGACCAGCTCGTCCTTGGCCAGAGTGCGTACTTCGGGGTCACTGTCTTGCAGCAGGCTCGCGGCAAATTCAGTGGCTTCGAGGGTTTCGAGATAGCTGCGGAATACACTGACCAGCGGGTTGAGTTGGGCATATTCCCGGCTCAGTGCCCGGAAACGGTCCTGGTCGCTTTGGGTATCGGCTTCTGCGAGCAGGGCCGTGATTTCTTCAAAACGCTCGGAAAGGTGGTCGAGTTTTTTGCGGATTGAGGGTTTCACGTAGTCAGGTGGGGTCCTTGAGTTGAAATAATTCCCGGGCGGCAGCGATCAGGTCGTGTCGCTCATAAATGCCCGCATTCTTGAGTTGAGTGCTGGGGATGTGGGTCAGCTTATTGCAGAGAAGGTTGGCAAAAAGTTCCAGCGCCTCCTCGGGAGGACGGCCGGCGCGGAGGCTGAGGCGGGCTTTCTCCATGGCCTCGTCGCGGATGAGTTGGACGTGGCTGCGAAGGTCGCGGATGGTGCTGGTGGCGCCTTGTGCCCTTAGCCAGTCCAGAAAATGAGTAACTTCGACGTCAATGATTTCCTCGGCCTGCTTGGCAGCCTGTTGCCGTGACCGAAGGTTTTCCTCGACCGTGTTACGTAGGTCGTCAACCGTATAGAGGTAAACATCGCGCAGTTGCTCGACTTCAGGTTCGATGTCACGCGGGACGGCCAGATCGACCATGAACATGGGTTTGTGCTTGCGGGCTTTGATGGCGCTTTCAACGCTGCCCTTGCCGAGTATGGGCAGCTGGCTGGCGGTGGAGGATACGACGATGTCGGCCCGCGCCAGATGTTTGGGCAGTTCGGACAGCGATATGGCGAAGCCATTGAATTGCTGGGCCAGCGCATGCGCCCGATCATAGGTGCGGTTGGCGATGATGAGTTCGCCAATGCGGTGCTCGCTGAGATGGCGGGCGGTCAGTTCGATGGTTTCACCCGCGCCAATCAGAATGGCGGTCTGTTGCTGAAGGTCATCAAAAATACGCTTGGCAAGGGATACCGCGGCGAAGGCTACCGATACCGGGCTGGAGCCAATCGCAGTATCGGTTCGCACTTTTTTGGCGGCCGCAAAGGTATGTTGAAAAAGTTTGCTGAGGGTTTTGCCCAGAGTACCGGCTTCGGTTGCCGTCTGGTAAGCGGTCTTCATCTGGCCGAGGATCTGCGGTTCTCCGAGAATCATTGAGTCTAGCCCTGACGCGACGCGAAACATATGGCGGATCGTTTCAGAGTCGTGATGGGTGTAGAGATAGGGCTGGACGTCCTCGTACCGGATACCATGCTCGCTGGCAATCCACTCGATAAAAAATTAACCGCTGCCCCCCTCACCGCCCCAAAATATCTCCGTTCGGTTTCAGGTAGAAAT
>JBKCCF010000247.1:0-10143 GCA_046305255.1 Methylococcaceae bacterium | reverse complement strand
CTTCAGTTCAGCCATGAGTCTGGCGCGATTCATGTCCACGCGACATGCGTCATCGCCGACGTGCTGGCCAAGGTTCAGGCCCGCATAGGGGCCCTCACTGAAGCCGCCGTGCCGGGTTGTGCTGGCGGCTCGGACCCTATGCGCGGCCGGCCAGTCAGGGGTGATCCAGCGTCCGGCAGTCATCAGCCCGCCCTGAGGGTGGCTAGCAGATGGGCAAAGTCCGCAGGGAGTGGGGACTGCCATTTGATGTATTCGCCGGTATCCGGGTGAAGAAAGCCCAAGCTTGCGGCATGGAGCGCCTGTCGAGCAAACGCCCGTAGTGTTGCGGTGAGCTGCGGGCTTGCCCCGGCCGGTATTTTGAAGCGGCCACCGTAAACCGGGTCGCCGACCAGTGGGTAATTAATGTGGGCCATGTGGACACGGATCTGATGGGTGCGACCGGTTTCCAGCGTTACATGAACCAGGGTATGAGATGCAAATCGCTCGGCCAGCCGGTAATGCGTCACGGCCGCCTTGCCGCCGGTGCGGACGACTGCAAATCGCTTGCGATCCATCCCGTGCCGGCCGATGGGTTGGTCGATGCTGCCACCGCCGGTCATGGCGCCCTGGCAAAGTGCGACATATTCACGGTGAACCGACCGCTCCTGAAGTTGGTCGACCAGTGTTTTATGGGCCTCCAGGGTTTTTGCCACCATCAGCAGGCCGCTGGTGTCCTTGTCGATGCGATGGACGATGCCGCAGCGTGGCACACCTGCCAGGGTTTCGCAGTGATTGAGTAGTGCGTTCTGCAGGGTGCCGTCAGGATGGCCGGCAGCCGGGTGTACGACCAGCCCGGCGGGCTTGTCGACAATGATGATGGCATCGTCCTCATGGACGATATTAAGTGGGATGTCCTGCGCTGCCACCTGAGTCAGGCTCTGGCTTTCCGTGCGCAGGCAGATCTGCTCCCCCCCAAGCACCCGGTACTTGGCCGGCAACGTGGTGCCATCAATGAGCGCAGCGCCGCCGCGTATCCACTCCTGCAGTCGGCTGCGCGAATATTCGGGAAAAATAGTGCTCAGGGCTTGATCAAGGCGTAAGCCGGCCAGGTCCAAAGGAATTTCAGCGGTCAGGATACGGGGTGAATTCACTTCAATCGCTTCGGGCTGTCAAGGTATACTGGGGCGTTACTGTGTCAGGTACGGTTACGCGGCGTCTCATGCCAAACATGCGCATCAAAACATCATCATTCTTCTGGGTTTTCATGGCTCTCGGCTTGCTTCTAGCGGGGTGCTCCAGTTCGCCTGATGAAACCAGTGACGAATTCTCCGACTACACAGCGGAGCAGTTCTATGGGGAAGCCAAACAGGCCCTGGTTGAGGGTCGTTACGAAAAGGCGACCAAGCTCTACGAGAAGCTGGAGGCCCGGTTTCCGTTTGGAAAATACGCCACCCAGTCGCAACTTGATGTTGCGTATGCCTATTACAAGAACGACGAGCCAGATTCAGCAATCGCGGCAGCAGATCGCTTCATCAAACTCAACCCCGCCAACCCTTTTGTCGATTATGCCTATTACATAAAGGGGCTGGTTAATTATAACCGAGGCATTGGTTTTATTGATCGCTTTCTGCCAACGGACTCCTCTCAGCGCGACCCAGGCGCAACCCTTGATTCTTACAAGGACTTTGAAGAGCTCATTCGCCGGTTCCCCAACAGTCGTTATGCGAACGATTCCCGCCAGCGCATTATTTCCTTGCGCAACAACCTGGCCATGCATGAAATACATGTCGCCGATTTTTACATGCGAAGGGAGGCCTACCTCGCAGCTGCCCGTCGGTGCGGCGAGGTGGTCAGAAAATATCAGCGTACACAGGCCGTACCGGTGGCGCTGGAAATCATGGAAAAAGCCTATCGCAAGCTGGAAATGACCCAGTTGGCCGATGATGCGGCCCGCGTTTTCCAGACCAACTACGCCAACGGCGTTCCGGGGCAGGCTGACAAGGACATGGGCTATGAGGCGTCGCCGATCGAGAAAATATGGCACTTTATCGGGCTCGAACGTTAACTCTCCCGGTGCCTGTGGGGACAGGGCATGAGTAAAACGGTAGACGTACTCTGCGTTGGGCACGCGTCCTGTGATCTCGTGTTATCGGTGCCGCATCAGCCGGGCCCCGATCAGAAAATTGTGGCGGATGACCTGCTCACCTGTGGTGGCGGGCCGGCTGCCAATGCCGCTGTGACGGTTGCGAGGCTCGGATTTAGCGCAGCATTTGCCGGTTATCTCGGCAACGACATGCAGGGCGATCGGCATTACGCTGAACTGGCAGCCGAGGGCGTCGATACGACGCTCTTGGTGCGAGGGGAGTCCCCCTCGCCGCTCTCGGTCATATTGGTCAAACCCGAGGGTTCCCGTTCGCTGGTCAATTACAAGGGTGAGACCGGCCCGCTTGATACTGACTGCATGGATTTCTCGCTGCTGTCGCCATCGGTGATTCTGTTTGATGGACATGAGCCGGCCGTATCCGCCAGCTTGATCGACCGCGGGATCCCGACGGTGCTGGACGCTGGTTCTGTGCATCCCGGAACACTGTTCCTAATGGATAAAGTGGATTACCTCGCCTGTTCGGAGAAGTTCGCCACTCAATGGTGGGGGGCTGATGCCCCTGAATTGGCTTTGAAGGCTCTGGCGGAAAGGGCGCCAGCGGTCATCATTACGCTGGGTGAACGGGGGCTTATCTGGCAGAAGGACGGGGAAAACGGTCGCTTGTCCGCCTTTGCCGTCGATGTGGTTGACACCACCGGTGCTGGCGATGCGTTTCATGGCGCCTTTGCGGCTGGGGTGGCTGCAGGGCTGGGCTGGCAGGACCTGCTTTGCTATGCGAGTGCTGCTGGAGCCCTGTGCTGCAAAGTGATGGGGGCCCGTCCGGGGCTCCCGACTGCTGAGGGCCTGGCTCAACTGCTTGCAGGTTCGCGTTCCCGATAGCTGGATAGCGCGCATTGATGTTATGCGGAAATTCCCTAAATTTTAGGAACAAGTCCATGAATCTTAGAGTGTTAACGGTGTGCTGTGCGGTGACCGTTCTTGGTGGGTTTGCAGGTTGCGCCCATCATGGGTCTTCCGGTACCGCGACCTCCGCCCGGTCGGTGACGGCAGCCACCGAAAGAGAGTCGCGACGCATTTCATCTGTCACTCAGGGTGATGCGGAGGGGCTGTATGCGGCCGCTCAGCTGACCGGGGACTATGCCGGGTACCCGGCGCTGGAGCACTTCATTGACCGAATGGTCAGCCAGCACGGTTTCAGCAGGGATTACCTGTACGGGCTTTTTTCCGAGGCTCACCGCAAGCAATGGACGCTCGATTACCTCAGTCGCGAACCCAAACCTACGGCGCCACAAAAGCCTGGTGCCTGGGCGCGTTATCGAGCCAAGTTTCTGGATGAGCGACATATTTCAGCCGGTGCCTCATTCTGGGTCCGCCATGCCGATACATTGGCGCGGGCCAGTCGCGAATTTGGTGTCAGCCCGGCCCACATCATGGGCATCATGGGCGTTGAAACTATCTACGGCGCCAATCTCGGCACCCACCGCATCATCGACGCCCTCACCACACTGGGCTTCGACTACCCTCGCAGGGCCGCCTACTTCCAGGAAGAACTGGAAAACTTTCTGGTCATGTGCCGTGAAGAACGGGTAGACCCCTTACGGCCCAAGGGGTCCTATGCTGGCGCAATGGGTCTTGGGCAGTTCATGCCCAGCAGCTTCCTCAAGTTCGCCGTCGATTTTGATGGGGATGGTCGCAAGGACTTGTGGAACCCTGAGGATGCCATAGGCAGCATCGCCAATTACTTCAAGGGGCATGGCTGGCAAACGGGCCAACCGGTGGTGAGTCTGGCGCGTATCAGCGGTAACGCGGTGGATGGTCTGAAAACCGGATTCGATACCCAGTATTCGTTGTCTACTCTGGCCGGTTACGGGATCTATCCCTCGCTGGAGTACCCTGAGGCGGGCGTGGTCAGGCTATTGAAACTCAGCGGCAATAACGGCGACAGTTACTGGGTGGGCTATGACAATTTCTATGTCATTACCCGCTATAACCACAGCACCCACTATGCGATGGCCGTTCATCAGTTGGCCGAGGCGGTCAAGCGGCGTCATGCCGAGCTGTGATGTGACCCATGCCGCGGTATGGCGTGTGGCCCGGGTATTAGGCGTAACGCTTGGGATAATCGAGGAAAATCAGTCGGCCCGAGCCAGCCATGATGTGGGCCCAGTCATCGACATTGAACTCAATCGCAGCGACCCCTGTGGTGGGCAGATGGCTCACGGTTGGGTCGGCCAGTGCGCTCACCAACGCTGTCATGTCCGGATTGTGTCCGATCAGATAGACGCGTTGCCAATCGTTATCGAGGGCCCGCAGTATCTCCAGCATGGCTTCAGGTCCCTGCATATAGATGGCCTCCCTGATTTCAATGCCTGCCGTATCGTAACCGACAGCGGCGGAGATCAGTTGCGCCGTTTGCATGGCGCGTAGCGCAGGGCTGCATAGAATCCTGTCCGGAGGCAGCTTCCTCAGTGCTAGCTGCTGGCCCATGAACGGGGCATCACGCAGACCACGCTTGTTGAGGGGGCGTTGCCGATCACCGAGTTCGGGCGCGTCCCAACTTGATTTCGCATGTCGTATGGCAAGCAGGGTTTTAATGGCGCAGGTCCTCCTTTGTCGTCGTTTATTCCTGGCTGTATCGGGTTGGGGTCGCGTGGGGCGAGGAATCATTCTGCGGTGGCGTGTGTCGCGTTATACTATTCCGGAATACGCCGGTATGCTCCGTTTCGGTGCGGTGATTCGTTTGGCAGACCGCGCCAATCCCAGGCCCAGAAACCGAATTGATGTAATTGACGTATCTTCCGGACTCCACCTCATACAGATTCCCGATAGTAAAGACGTATGGTGATAATGAAAAGCGCAAGTTTAAGTCTTGTTTTCGGCTATCTGATATCAGCGGTAGTAATGGCTTCACCAGGCAAGGTTGCGCCGCCACCCGCTCCCGAGCCGTCCGCTGTTGAGATAGAGCAGACTAGTTTGCCACCCCCCAAGCCTTTCGAATTCGCCGATGTCGAGCTCAGGGCGAGGGAGTTGGCCACTAAATCCTACGCAAGAGACGACGGCGGTTTGCCTGAATTTCTAGGAAAACTCGACTACGATCAATACCGGGATATACGCTACCGGGCCGAAAAGTCGATCTGGCGGGATGAATCCTTGCCGTTTCAGGTACAGGCTTTCCATCGCGGGTTCATATTCAAGGATCGGGTGATTATTAACATCCTTGACCGTGGGGCCAGTACCCGCATAGCGTATGCGCCAGAACTGTTTGATTACGGTAAAAACCAGTTTCCGAGCCTTTTACCGCCAGAGTTGGGCTTTGCCGGGGTCCGTTTCCATTACCCCCTGCGACGGGATGAGGCGTACGACGAGATCGCCGTTTTTCTCGGCGCCAGTTATTTTCGTGCTGTTGGTCTGGGGCAGGCGTACGGTCTGTCCGCCCGTGCCCTTGCGGTGGACACCGGCTTGGCCAAATCTGAGGAGTTCCCGATCTTTCGGGAGTTCTGGATAGAAAAACCGGAGAAAGACGCCACCTCGCTGACTGTCTATGCCGTTCTTGACAGCCCCAGCGTGACCGGTGCGTATCGTTTCGTCATGCACCCCGGGCTTGATTTGAGCATGGATGTATTCAGCCACCTCTATTTCCGCAAACCGGTTGACCGGCTGGGTATTGCCCCCCTGACCAGCATGTTCCTGCGGGGTGAAAACACCGATCACTTTATGGATGACTTCCGGCCCGAAGTGCATGACTCCGATGGGCTGCTCATCGGGAAATCCACCGGTGAATGGATGTGGCGACCGCTTAATAATCCACGCCAGTTGCGTATCAGTGTGTTTAAGGACACCAAACCTTCAGGCTTCGGTCTGATGTCGCGGGATCGTAATTTTGATCATTATCAGGATCTTGAGGCTGAATACCATCGCCGTCCCAGCGCCTGGGTCGAAGCGGTGGGCGATTGGGGCGCTGGTGGAGTCTACCTGATCGAAATTCCCAGCGATGCTGAAAAGTACGACAACATCGTTGCCTTTTGGGTGCCTGACCAGCCGACCGGCGAGGGCAAGGAGCTGCGTTTCGACTACCGTCTGCATTTTATTGCCGAAGAATTTACAGCGCCCAGCAGCGGCAAGGTGGTGGCCACCCGGGTGGGCGCCGCTGATACTCACAGTGGGAGGCGAAAATTCGTGGTCGACTTCGCCAGTCCCACCCTCAAACTGATGAGTCCCAAGGCCAGGGTCGCCGCCGACGTCAGTGCCGTCGGTAAGGTTTCAAATGTTGTGGTTCAGAAGAACGAAGAAAATGGTACCTGGCGACTGAGTTTTGAACTGGAGCCAGAAAAGGGCAAAAACCCGATTGAATTGCGCGCGATCCTCAAATCAGGGCCGGATATCCTGACCGAATCCTGGGTTTATCAGTGGAATTCCCAATGAGCGAAGATGCCCCGCAATACGCCGTAGACGTTGCTTCACCGCTGCAGGCTGATATCACCGTTATCCTGCGGCAGATAGCAACCTATTGGCAGGCGCTTGGTCTTACCGACCCGTTGCTGATTTCAAGTCTTGCCGAGGATTGCCTGACCCGTGCACGGCGGCGGGTAGGGCGGGTTTCCAACGATGAGCTGCTCCGACGATCACTGGAAGAAGCGCAACGGCGGTTTGACCACGCTCTGGCCAACGCAGTGGGTTTACCTCCTTCGAATGATCCTCACCCCATCGCCGCCGCGCGGGCGGCCTTACTGTTGGCGGCGAGAGATGCATCGCTCAATTGTCTGTTCGCGCACGACGAGTCCACCCGTGAACTGGGCGCGGCGCTGCAAGAAGTTCTGCCGCAGGCCACGCCGCCCGAGTCTCATCTCACCATGCGCGTGAAACCCTTGCGCTTCTGGCTATTTGCCTCCACCGACACCTGACCCAAGGCCTGCCCACGCATGTCACAACCCGTTTCCGAACTGCCCCGGCACATTATCAGCGTGAGACGTACGCTGTTCCTGATTTTAGTCGGGCTGACCTCCTTTCTGGCGCTTGCCATGATCGCCAGTGCTTTTCTTCAGAACGGCATAACGCCGACTGAAGTGTTGTTGCTGTTGCTTTACACCCTCCTGATCTTGTGGATCAGCACTTCATTCTGGACGGCAACTCTGGGTTTCTGGGTGCTGTTGAGGGGCGGTGACCGGTATTCCATAGGCCGTATGCCTCCAGCGTCCGCTGCGACCGATTCATCACCCCTGCGCACTGCGCTGGTGATGCCGATCTATAACGAAGATCCTACCCGCGTCAGTGCCGGCCTGCGGGCGATCTGGCAGTCCGTACAGGAGACCGGGCGGGGTGATGACTTTGAACTGTTCATCCTGAGCGATACCCGGGATCCCGATTGCTGGATGCAGGAAGAAGTGAACTGGTACCGGATGTGCGTCGATTTCAACGCTCATGGTCGGATCTTTTACCGCAACCGCGAGAAAAACATTGCACGCAAGAGCGGTAACCTCGAAGACTTTTGTCATCGCTGGGGTGGACGCTATCGCTACATGATCGTGCTTGATGCCGACAGCATCATGGCGGGCGAAACCCTGGTCAGCATGGTCGACATGATGGAAGCCCATCCGGGGGTGGCCTTGATTCAGTCACCGCCCCTCCCCGCCAATCACAAATCGCTGTTCTCCCGGATACTGCAATTCGCCAGCAACTTTTACGGTGACATCTTCATCTCCGGTATCAACTACTGGCAACTTTCCGGTAGCGGCTATTGGGGGCATAACGCCATCATTCGCATGGCCCCGTTCGTAGAGCATTGCGGGTTGCCCAAATTGCCGGGGCGAGAGCCATTTGGCGGCGAAATCTTCAGTCACGATACCGTAGAAGCAGCCCTGTTGCGGGAGGCCGGTTGGGAAGTCTGGATTGCGCCGGAACTCAAGGGCAGTTACGAGGAACTACCCCCGACCCTCATCGACTACGCCAAACGCGACCGGCGGTGGTGTCAGGGTAACCTCCAGCATTTACGGATGGTTTTTGCCAAGGGTTTTTCCGGTCTGAGCCGACTCTATTTTCTGATGGGCATCATGTCCTACGTCTCCTCGCCACTGTGGCTGCTGTTTCTGGTGCTCACAGGGTTTGAGGCCTATATCAAGAGTCAGACCGTGCCGATCTACTTTTTCGGCGATAACCTCTTTCCGGTGTGGCCGGAGTCCTACGCCGTCGAGATGACGACGGTACTGCTGGTTACCTTGGCCATGCTATTTCTGCCCAAGCTTTGGAGTCTGGTGTTGGCGCTGGTCAACTGGCGCAAAATGAAAACCTATGGTGGCGTCGTACGGGCGCTGATCAGCGTGATGCTCGAAAGCATCTTCTCAATGCTGACCTCACCGGTACTGATGCTGTACCAGAGCAAATTCGTATTGGCCATACTCATGCGCCGCAGCGTCGGTTGGCCCCCGCAAAACCGTGACGATCATCGCCTCAGCCTTTCTGAAGCCATCCTCGCTCACAGTGGTCACACATTGATAGGCATCGCCGCGGGCTGGATCAGTTACCGCTATGTTCCCAGTTTCTTCCTGTGGTTGGTGCCAGTACTCGCGGGGCTGGTGTTGTCCATTCCCATTTCCATGCTGTCCAGTAGCGCTGCAGTGGGCCAGGCGACCCGTCGCATGGGCTTGTTTTTGACGCCTGAGGAATACAAGGAACCCAGGGTTATCAGCCTGCTCAAGGAAAATCTGCTAAAACTGGAGGCCCTGGAAACCGGCAGGACTGATGCGGGCGAGGCGCACAACGTCGCTGACCCGGCCGCCTGTTCTCTGCATCTGGCATTGCTGCCCAATCGTCAGGTCAAAAAACGTCAGCGTCACCAGTTGCAGGCATTGCTATACCAGTTGGTGGAAGAGGGGCCGGACAAACTGTCGGCGATGGACAAGCGGACGCTCATTTCGGATCCCGAAACTCTGACCCGCCTGCACCGCCTGGCGTGGAGCCGGGGGCGAGACTGATGTTGGCGGTTAAGGGGCTGAACCCTTGTGCGCGTGTGAATCAGGTCGCCGCTGCGCGGAGATCATCCACAAAAGGGTGATCCCCGATCAAATGTTGGTACACTCCGTCCCGATTCGGCGGCTGGACGTCATGTGCATCACTCGCGGTTGCCGCAATAACCCCCCCATGATTTAACAATACTCAGAGACATTCATATGGCATTAAAGAACACCACAAGCCGCACGCGTGCACTCGGACTCTCTTTTGTCGCCTCATTGCTGCTATCGCCCCCACTTCTGGCCAAGACGCCGATGCCTGTCAGCGAGGAAGATCACCTCGCCTTTGAAAAAAAGTTTGCCGAGATGTGTATCGAAAAGGAAAAATCCGAACTCAAGGGGTCGGGGGTCCTGCTGGATGAAGTCACCAGCGTGTGCGAATGTATCGCCAAGGAAGAAAGTAAGCGGGTGACTAGCCAGGAAGTGCGTGAGTTCGTCATTGAGGGCCACTATCCCGCTTCCCTCATGATGAAAAGCAATGCGGCGACCTATAGTTGCGTGGATAACAAAGCCAGGTAATCGGATAGGCGCGGCTCGTACGCTATCCATCGGGCGCGTCAGATCCGGAGTTCTGACTGGACGTAAAAATAGTTCACGGTGTCGTGGTTGGTGGGAGCGCCCGGCGCATTTCGTGCGAAGTCACCTTTGATCAGACCGGTCCAGCCCGCTTCCAATGCTACGTTATCGTGGGCGTCCCAGCGGGCCGAAATTTCTATGGTTTGCCCCATGAAGTCGCCTGATTTGCCGTCAGTATCGGACAGGCCGGCGGGTATCCAGGGCGCTTTTGAATCGGCCATCCACCAGGCCCGATAGCCCAAAAATGCGGACAGGTCTCGATGCGGAATGACGAACAGGCGAGTCCCTGGTGAGTTGATGTTATTGCGGGCAAAGGCGCCAAAAATGCCAGTGGGCCCATATTCCCAGCGGCGGGCACCATAGAGCGTGTCAAATGAGTGACTGGTGTTGCCGTCGGCACTTTTGCCACCGCTGGCATAATCATATTGGAACAACAGTCGTGGATCCCATGGCAGATCGAAGGTGTAGCCAGCCTGAACG
>JBKCCF010000246.1:0-2422 GCA_046305255.1 Methylococcaceae bacterium | reverse complement strand
ATCTGGCTCTCACGCTGATGAGAGGCAAAGAGGTCGTTTTTGATCGCTGAGAGCTTCTTCATCTCATCCGCACCATATGGCCCCAAATGACGCTAATTCTACCGGAGCGGCCCAAGGTAGGGAGGTTTTTCGAGGTGCCCTCTTGGTCTTACTCATTAAAAGTTGTTCCTTCTGGATTAGCTCACACTACCGTTGCATCGTAGCTGGGAGTGGCGCTGATAGGCATACCAAAAAATCAAACAGCCACTAAAACTGCCACCAAAATAGCAGGCAAAAGAAAAGCCCTGCATCATCTCTGATGTAAGGCTTTGTTTTATATGGTGTGCACTCTCGGACTTGAACCGAGGACCAAGGGATTATGAGTATTCCGGCCAGTTATTCATTGTTCTTCCCTACAGTTCACAGGTCTCTGTTTTATATTATTTTGTCAGAGTACCCTGCCCCGCTAAACAGCACTCAGATTCACCAGAACCAACCTGTTTTCACTGCACAACTACACCAAAACTACACCAAGCTGGATCTCCCGATAGGATGGTGTGAAGGTGCTTCTTGCCCTATCATCATAGAAAAAAATAACAATAGGTTTCAGGCTCAAAATGGATCTCAAAACACGCTACATGGGGCTGCCATTGGATCATCCCATCGTTGCATCATCTTCACCGCTATCGGAAACGCTCGACGGCATCCGGCGACTCGAGGATGGTGGTGTGGCGGCCGTTGTGGCAAGCACTCTGTTCGAAGAGCAATGCGCACCTGCCCATGCTGACGGGAAGGCCCCGGGTAATGGCAATATCGCGTTTATCAGCCAGCCGGACGATTATTTTAAGCTGTTACAGCGCGCCTCTGATTCGGTCAGAATCCCCGTCATAGCCAGCCTGAATTGTGTAAGTCAGGCTGGTTGGGTGAACTACGCAAAGGCACTTGAACAGGCCGGCGCAAGCGCCATTGAACTTAACCTTTTCAGGTTGGAGACCAGCCTTGATAGCAATGGTCAGGACGTGGAGGAACATTATCTTGACTGCCTGAATCTGGTGAAGGGGAACGTATCAATACCCGTGGCTGTGAAACTTAGCCCATTTTTCAGCGCCATGGGGACTATGGCAAAACGATTGGACGAAGCAGGAGCAGACGCTTTAATTCTTTTCAATCGTTACTACATGCCGGATTTCAATATCGAATCCTTATCGGTTACACCTGCCTTGAATCTCAGCACTGCGACTGAAATACGTTTACCCCTCCGTTGGCTTGCATTATTGCATGGCAAGATTCAGACCTCTCTGGCCGCCTCAACAGGGGTGGAAACCTCAGTCGAGGTAATCAAATACCTGCTTGCTGGAGCAGGTACAGTAATGACAACATCTACCTTATTACGAAAAGGTCCGGCTCACACAAGCCACCTCATCAACGGATTAACGGGCTGGATGGAGCGTCATGAATTCAACTCCATCGGCGAAATGCGCGGGCTTCTGAGTCACATCAAGGCCAGCGATCGCCTGCCTTTTGAGCAAGTCAATTACCTTCATTCCATGGAAAGCTATGGTCAACGTTGAAATTAATGGTTGTTCAGGCCATAGTCACGAACCGCTATTGAACTGAATCAAATGGGGCTGCGAATGAGATGGCCGATACTGACCGCCATTACGAAAAGCCTCAATAGCCCTCAGGGCGTTGAACTCATCCACAAATTCAACACTGCAAGGGTGACCGTTAACAGAGCAGTCTACAATCGCGAGATCAGGGTCGAACACGCCAGCGGCTTCGAATCCGATAGTAATTATTGAATAGTCAGACCCTGTAAATCCGGGTACCTCAGCACGGCAGCGGAAGCCAAAATTTGCGGGGTCATAATCCACTTCGGCACCGACAAAAGAGGTTGGCGTCAGGCACTGGCCGAGATGCCGTGACATAAATTCAAGCTCGCAAATCTGTCCAAGCCAATGCGGCATCCCTATTCGTATTTTAGCCGCATAACCTGCCCAACTTTGTCCCGCGCTGCCCCACGAGGAATGAGCGCTCATAAACAAACAAGGCTGCTCAACTGCAGTAACCGGCAAGAAATTTCGCTTATTAGCCATCTTGGCACCCATTTCATTCTCACTTTGTGCGTTCATCACCACTACGCAGCTGCGCGTTACGCGCCGGAGCTATCGTCGGGGCAACTCTACTGGGAACTCCTGAGCCCATGCCAATGAATAAAACAGAAGATAAACATATCTCTTATGAATAGGGGGAGTAGGACCCGTTGGGTGAGCTTACTGGATACAAGATAAATCCAAGCTGAATCAAGCCGTCCCTCAGGGCAGTGCGGGTCTGATAGGCCGATCGCCGTTCGACGAAAACACCGCTATCACTGACGAATCCCGCGATGCCCCCGTGTGCAGGCTAGCAGTCAAATGAATCGATGAACTCCGGCGGGCCAGTG
>JBKCCF010000245.1:0-6092 GCA_046305255.1 Methylococcaceae bacterium | reverse complement strand
CCACTGCCGGTTTTGGCCTGTGCGATCAGATCGTTGCCGCGCAGGGCGGATGGCAGGCTGGCAGCCTGAATCGGGGTCATCGAGAGATAGCCCAGTTGTCGCAGGTTGGCCAGCATGGTGGGGGCGAGTGGCAGCGTGTCGAAGCTGGACGGATCGGTGGAGGTCATGAGTGATATGGAAAGAACTTTGGACCGGCGCGGAGCGCGGTATGAGGTGCGGCAGAGCCGCAAGGGTGATCCCGTAGGCGTAGCGATAGGCGCCGCTGATCTTCAGCGTCTGCCACCACCCCCGACAGGGCCCGCCATGCCGCGACCGGCCAGTTCCCGGCGGTCGGGCTGATCATAGTAACCATAGTAGCCGTAGGGGTAGCCGTAGTAGGGTGAGCCGTAATAGGGCGAATTGTAATAGCCATAGCGGGCCTGCTGCTCGGCTTGTTGAGCGCGTAGAGCGGCTTCGTTCTGCGCCTGGGCCTGCTCACTGGCTCGGGCGTTGGCGATAATCCGGTCTGACTCGGTCTCGACGCCGGCGTCTATATCCTGAACGTCGCCATCGTCGATATCTTCAACCGCTATCGCTGCGAAGGGACAGGCCAGGAGCCAGGCCGAAAGGCCTATCAGGCGTAGGAAGTGGAGCATGCGCGTTACTCGGGTTGCTGTGGATTTATGACGATTACGGTAGCACCAAACTGCAGGTTTGAGGTCGTCTGTCGGCGTTGCTGCTGCGGATTAAACAAACCAGCCTCAGTTGACCTCACTTGAGAGAGCCTCAGTCCTTGCTGTAAACCTCAGCCCGGTCGTACTTGAGTGGTTCCTGCCGCAGTGCTGCCAGCACATCGCTCACCAGTGCATCAACCTGGCTCTGGTCATAGCCTTCCTGGTCGGGATCAATGACCAGCGAGGTTTGCACGGCCAAAATACGATTTAGCGCATGCTGACCATCGGGCTGGATGGTCATGATCCGACTGCTGCATTGCTTCTTGATGGTCATGGATGGGCCTATATTCCGCCTTCGTGATCGCGGATGTACTGAATCAGGCTTTCGACCAGCTTCCAGGCGGCAAACAGTGTCACGGCATAGATCGCCCATTCCTCAATCGATACATGATTGCGGTCATCATCCAGCATTCGCATGCCTAGCGTGCAGACGAGAATCAAGGCCACGTAATTGAACATAGTCGATACCTCATGTGAAGAGTTGGGTGCCCGGCAAGCCCGTCCGGGGGAGGAGGTTTCCGAATTAGGCAAAGGGTGAGCCGGCAGTTCCCATTGTAGAGTGGTTCGCCACCAGAGTGCAGCTGTTACCCCGTATTTGAAAGCCCTGGTCTGGCTGAAGGGAGGGTTATGCTCAAGCGTTCAGGGATAGTCTATTCAACAGCATGGTCTGTAACTCTAGCGGTACGGAACCGTATACTGACCCCCTTTAAATAGGTGAAAAGGAGAATATCCATGAAACCACAAAAGCTTGCCTTCATGGTGCTGTTGACCCTGCTGATCACCCTGCTCGGCTGTGAAGCCAAGAAGCCGGTGGCGACGCCCGAAGCGGCCGTTAAAACCGACGTTGCGCCGACGGCCAAGGTTGCACCACCCGCAGAGGTACTGCCTTCGGTACAGCCCACCCGATGTGAAAAACATGATGCGACCGGTAGCGTTCTGCATGACTGCAACACGCATTGCGCCAATACCAAGGGCAAAAAGAACAAAGCCTGCATCGAGCACTGCGCCAATACCCCCGGGGCCGCTGCCCATGACTGCGCAGCTCATTGCGCCGGGCATAAAGGCAAGGATGCAAAGGCCTGCATGGAACATTGCGCGAGTGACGCTGTGGCCTCGCATGATTGTTCCCTGCATTGCGCGACTCAGCCCGGCGACAAGAATCAGGCCTGCGCGCAGCACTGCGCCAATACTCCGGGGGCCCCGGCCCATGATTGCGCCGCGCATTGCGCTGAGCATAAGGATAAAGGTGCCAGCGCCTGTCTGGCGCATTGCTCCTGAGCCGAAGCTGACGGGGCTGGCCTGAAGGGTCTGCCCCATTCGACTCAACACGCATCGGACAGCCTGAACATAAATTCAGGCTGTCCGATTTTTTATGTGTCGCCGCCTGTATTGGCGGCGGGCTGGGGTGGGAAGCGGGTGGCGCCTGCCTCAGGCGACCCGTGCAAAACCTGCTGCCTCGCCATAAGCCGGGTTGGAGGCAGGCAAGGTCTGGTAACGGCTGCCATCGCATATCCGCAAGGTTTTGCCAGGCCGCCTCTCCCGGGCGACGGTCAGGACTGCATTGATCTGCTCGAGACTGTGGGCCTTGAGTAACTGGATGGTAAGCCAGTTGCCGCGGGTATCCTGAACCTGGATGGCGATTCTGTCTGACATGGTTATTTGGCTTGATGGATGGTTGGGGGTGTCGCCACCTGTTCAGATTGACGGGGAGGGGCTGTATCAGAAGCGGCTGTGGTGATAGTCCCTGCCGTCATCTGCCGTGGCGAGTTTCTGCGCCGCACTTAACAGCGTGGCCCAGTCGTAGGGGTCAACTTCCTTGGTATTGGTATACCCTCTGTTCCTCAATGAGGTCAGAAACGCTGCTGCCACCGAATCGGAGCCATGAGGCCCGATAAAAGGGTAGATATCCCAGATGATTGTTTTGT
The DNA here is from genome assembly GCA_046305255.1 of Methylococcaceae bacterium. Taxonomy (GTDB): domain Bacteria; phylum Pseudomonadota; class Gammaproteobacteria; order Methylococcales; family Methylococcaceae; genus UBA6136. The sequence goes on along the minus strand of JBKCCF010000245.1, from coordinate 3,454 downwards.
CTGTAATTTTCATGCGCTGTCCTCGCTGCCAAAGGCTGTGGTAGGAGACCGTGCAGGCATGGGCCCATCACAAAAAGCGCTCAGCCGATCCAGTCTCGGTTACCAAGCGTACAGCCGTTAGCTGAATTCGGCCTGAATGTCTCCGCCCACCGGTGCTCCTCGGGTAAACGTCTGCTGGTTGACCTTCAGCGAAAAAGGGTGCTGTGCTGTCCAAACGCGCTGATGCGCCCACATAATCATTAGCACAACGCATGCCGGTCACGCCCCGCCATTTCAAAACAAGGGTCTGGATCTGTTTGCCGCTGTTGTGCCCCTCCCTCAGCAGGTGATATGACTCAGCACTGGGCTATTTCACCGTACGCGTGCGACGCCTGTCACGGGCTGAACGATCAGGAAGCCACACTTTGAATACTGGAACCGATGGCTGGCAAAAATCACCCCTCTGTTAGACTGTTGACTATTTAGAACGACTTTTAAGCTTTAGTTGGAGCACTAACACCATGAATGTTGAACCGTGGGTCACAGCCATTGATGTCGCCAGGCACCTGGGCGTGGTGAAGGACACCGTTTACCGCTGGCGCGAGCGCAAGGGCTTGCCCGCGCACAAGATCGGTCGCTTGTGGAAATTCCAGCTCTCCGAGGTGGATGAATGGGTGCGCGCGGGCGGTGCCGATGAAGACAACATGAACGATTCAACAGGAAACCAATCATGACCAGTTCCCAGCAACGCGCCGAACTGCAACGCCGAATCTGGCAAATCGCCAACGATGTCCGTGGCGCCGTCGACGGCTGGGATTTCAAGCAATACGTGCTCGGCACGCTGTTCTACCGCTTCATCAGTGAAAACTTCGCCAGCTACATCGAAGGCGGTGACGACAGCATCCGCTATGCCGAACTGCCCGATAGCGTCATTACACCGGACATCAAGGACGACGCCATCAAGACCAGGGGCTATTTCATCTACCCCAGCCAACTGTTTGCCAAGGTCGCTACCCGCGCCAACACCAACGAGAGCCTGAACACCGACCTGGTCACCATCTTTGCCGCCATTGAAGCCTCCGCCAACGGCTATCCCTCCGAGCGCGACATCAAAGGCCTGTTTGCCGATTTCGACACCACCAGCAACCGTCTTGGCAATACCGTCAGAGACAAAAACGCCCGTCTGGCCGCTGTGCTCAAAGGCGTGGCTGAACTGGATTTTGGTGATTTCGACGGGAGCCACATTGATCTGTTTGGCGACGCCTACGAATTCCTCATCTCCAATTACGCCGCCAATGCCGGCAAATCCGGTGGTGAGTTTTTCACCCCGCAGCATGTGTCCAGGCTGATTGCCCAGCTTGCCATGCACAAGCAAACTAGCGTCAACAAAATTTATGACCCGGCCTGTGGCTCCGGCTCGCTGCTGCTGCAAGCCAAGAAACACTTCGATGCGCACATCATTGAAGACGGTTTTTTCGGGCAGGAAATCAACCACACCACCTACAACCTGGCGCGGATGAACCTGTTCCTGCACAACGTCAGCTACGACAAGTTCAACATCCAATTGGGTAATACGCTGGAAGAACCGCACTTTGCCGAAGACCGGCCCTTTGATGCCATCGTTTCCAACCCGCCGTATTCGGTGAAATGGATCGGCAGCGACGACCCCACCCTGATCAACGACGAACGCTTTGCCCTCGCAGGCGTACTCGCACCCAAATCCAAGGCCGACTTTGCCTTTGTGCTGCACGCGCTCAATTACCTATCGAGCAAGGGCCGCGCGGCCATCGTCTGCTTTCCCGGCATTTTTTACCGGGGCGGGGCTTAAGCCAAAATCCGCCAATACCTGGTGGACAACAACTACGTTGAATCCGTGATCGCGCTGGCGCCCAATCTGTTTTTTGGCACCACCATCGCCGTGACCATTTTGGTGCTCTCCAAACACAAAACCGACACCACCACCCAGTTCATTGACGCGAGCGGCCTGTTCAAGAAAGAAACCAATAACAACCTGCTGCTGGACGCGCATATCGAACAGATCATGCAGGTGTTCGACAGCAAGGCGAACGTCGAGCACTTTGCCCAATCCGTACCGTTTGAGAAGGTGGCCGCCAACGACTACAACCTGTCCGTCAGCAGTTATGTGGAGGCGAGGGACAACCGTGAGGTGGTGGACATTGCCCAGCTCAATGCCGAGCTGAAGACTACCGTTGCCAGGATCGACCAGCTTCGCAAAGACATTGATGCCATCGTGGCGGAGATTGAGGGAGGTGAGGCGTGAGTAAAGTGCCACAGGCATCGCCCTTGGTTGGCTACGCTGATCTGCTTGGCGACATCAAGCAGCGGGTTCGGCACGCCCAAACGCGGGCGGTGCTGGCGGTCAATGCCGAGCTGATCCGGCTTTACTGGGACATCGGCGCATTGATCGCCAGCCGCCAGAAACAGGAAGGCTGGGGTGCCGGTGTGATTCCGCGCCTTGCGCGCGACTTGCACAATGAGCTGCCTGAGGAAAAAGGATTCTCTGAGCGCAACATCAAGCGCATGCTGGCCTTCCACCGCGAATACCCGCAGCTGGGCTGGGTACCACAGCCTGTGGCACCCAGCGGCACCGCTCCAGCAGTGCCACAGGCTGTGGCCCTATTTGAGCCGCAGTTGCTGCAAGCCATCCCCTGGGGACACCACGCCGAGTTAATGGCCAAGGTGAAGGATTTACCCACTCGCCACTGGTACATGCAAGCCACCGTGCAACACGGCTGGAGCCGAAACATTTTGGTCATGCAGATTGAATCTGCCGCCCACCACCGCCAGGGGCGAACCGTCAGCAACTTCGCCAGTCGACTGCCCGCGCCTGATTCTGACTTGGTGCAACAATCTCTCAAAGACCCTTATCTGTTCGATTTCCTGACCCTGGCGCCAGGATTTCATGAGCGCGAGCTCGAAACCGGCCTTGTCGCTCACCTGGAAAAATTCTTGCTGGAACTGGGCCAAGGTTTTGCCTTTGTTGGGCGGCACTACCACGTGGATGTTGGCGAGCAGGACTTCTACATCGACCTGCTGTTTTACCACCTCAAGCTGCGCTGCTATGTAGTGATCGACCTCAAACGCGGCGACTTCAAACCGGAATACGCCGGGAAAATCAACTTCTACTGCAATGTGGTGGACGACCAACTTCGCCACGAAACCGATCAACCCACCATCGGCCTGATCCTGTGCCAGCAACCTAACCGCGTACTGGCCGAATACGCCCTGCGCGGCGTTGATAAACCGATTGGCGTATCGAGTTATGAACTCACCCGCGCACTGCCGGGGAATCTTGAGAGCAGCTTGCCCAGCATTGAACAAATTGAGCGGGAATTGCAGGGGGGTGGAGCATGAGTGGGGTGAGCTTTATGGAAAAGCTGCTGGATGGGGTTTCGGTGGAGTGGAAGGCGTTGGGGGAGCTATGCATTCCCACGCAGGAGCGTGGGAACGAGAA
>JBKCCF010000244.1:0-2245 GCA_046305255.1 Methylococcaceae bacterium | reverse complement strand
GCCGAGGGTTCAGACCTGTTTGATCATCCTTAAACGAGAATGACTTGCATTTAGCTGCATCATAAATCATCATCCTTGCTGTTCCATTCAGTAACGAGACCTCAAGATGATGCACAACAAACATTCTTTTGCGAGCGCGTTGATCGCACTCCTCGTCCTTTTCCCGCTGGGGGCAGAGGCAAAAAAGGCCATGCCGGCCAGCATGGAAGAGATGTGGAAAATCATTCAGCAACAGCAAAAACAAATCGAAGAGCTACAGTCGAAGCTGACGCAGGACCCGTCCTCCAAGGGCGAAACACAGGCGCAGAAATCGACCACCGCCACGGGGGTTCCATCGGCAGCGCAGACCGCGACCGGTTCGAACACCGGCCCGACCGGCACCAGCAAGACGGCCAAGACTGAATCGGAGCGCAAGACCGACATTCTTGCGTCCGAAGTGCAGAAGCTCAAAACCCAGCTGCATATTCCCGACAAGCGTGAATACAAGGTTGAATACGGCTATGGCCCGGCGGCTTCCGAGGTTTACCGGGTGAATCAGGGGCTCTCGCTCGGGGGTTACGGCGAATGGTTCTACACCGACTATTCACAGGACAAAAAGTCCACCATCGACAATTCCCGCGCTGTGCTCTACGTCGGTTACAAATTCAACGACTGGATTATCCTCAACAATGAAATCGAATTTGAGCATGCCACGACTGGTGAGGGTGCTGAAGAAAAGGGCGAGGTCTCGGTCGAGTTTTCGCAGCTTGATTTCCTGCTGAATCCCTATGCTAATGTCCGGACCGGTCTCTCGCTGGTGCCGATGGGCTTTATCAACGAAATCCATGAAGGCCCGACCTTCCATGGCAACCGTCGGCCACAGGTGGAGCGGACGATCATTCCCAGTACCTGGCGCGAACTCGGCGCCGGTCTGTTTGGCGAATTATCGCCGGGTCTTCAGTACCGCATGTACGCCATGAACTCGCTTAATGCCGAAGGCTACACCAGTGAAGGCATACGCGAGGGCCGTCAAAGCGGCAGTAATTCCATCGCTGAGGACTTTGCCTTTACCGGTCGCATCGACTATGACATGCCCTTCGCCCCCGGCGTGCTGGTAGGTGCCTCCGCCTTTGTTGGTGACGCGGGCCAGGGGTTTGTCTACGCCGGACAAAAGGTGAACGCACTCACCCAGCTGTATGAAGGCCATGTGCAATGGCATTGGCGCGGGCTGGAAATGCGCGCCTTGGGCGCCGTCGGCAGCATTGGCAATGCTGCCCAACTGAGTCAGGCCAAGGGCGAGACCATCGGCAGCGAGAATTACGGCTGGTATACCGAACTGGCCTACAACCTGATGCCGTTGCTGTGGAAGGACTCCTCACAGTACATCGCGCCCTTCTTCCGTTACGAATCCTACAACACGCTGGCGGGTGTGCCGGACGGATTTGACGATTACGATGGGCTTTATGATCGCTGGATTTTCCAGGGAGGTCTCACCTACAAACCGATTGAAAATGTCGCTGTGAAGCTGGATTACCGCAACATGAACTCGGCGGCCAAACAGCTCCCGGATGAGTTCAATCTGGGTGTCGCATTCATGTATTGATCGCGACGGACGGCGGCTCCGGGGTCAGGCGGTAGCCGTCGTCATCCAGCCGGTGGCCAGTGCAAACAGAGGTGCGGCGCGTTGACCTCTGGTGATTTCACCGGCGGCTATCCAAATGTGCTAAATTCAAGAATCGTTATCATTTGCGGCGTATTACGAATGGAATCCGATCTTTGCACTCTTAAAGTGGGCGAATCTGCCTTTATCGACGCCATCATGGCGGATCCCGCGCTTTCGCATCGGCTTGCAGCCCTCGGCTTTCGGGTGGGCAAGGCGGTCACGCTGGTGAGGCTTGGCCGCTTCCGCGGTCCCATGCAAATCCGGGTCGGCACCACCGATGTCGTTTTGCGTCGTTCTGACGCCGGCAAAATCCGCATCAAGCCAGCCGCATGAAGCGCATTGCCCTGCTGGGTATGCCCAACACTGGCAAATCCACCTTTTTTAACCGCTTTACCGGCGCATCGGCGCGGGTGGGAAACTGGCCCGGCATCACGGTCGATTTGATGACGGCCAGGATCATCATCGGCAGTGAGATCACTCAGGTCGTCGATTTACCCGGAATTTACAGCTTTCACGGCTTTTCGGAGGACGAAAAGGTCGTTCGGGATTTCCTCGAAAACAATCGGGTTAACCTGGTTCTTGTCATTATCAACGCTACCCAGA
>JBKCCF010000243.1:0-18551 GCA_046305255.1 Methylococcaceae bacterium | reverse complement strand
GTCAGGTAGCCGGCCGCGGCACCTGCAAGAATCAGCTGGCCGGCCTCATTCAATTGTGGGAACGGCTGCGGCTTGCCGTCACGCTCAAGACTGACAAGGCCGACAGCGGGGGGCACGCTGAGAGTGTCCGGCAGCCGGTCCCAGAAGAACAGACCGCCGATGCGATGCTCACCGACGGGCAGTGAGAGGGCAGGACGCTGATCCTGCTGGATGACGGCCGCGGGCAGCCCGTCGACAGTCACATCCTGGGGCCAGTGCTGTTGATCACCGGGCAATATCAGGGTTTGACTTGCTGAATAGCTTTGGCTGAGCAGGGTAAAACGGCCGCCGCGGGCTGATAACGTCAGTTGCAGGTTTGAGGGCCACTGGCATTGGCGGGTCTGGCTCCCGATCTGATAGGGGCAGTCCTGACTCGGCTGGTCTCTGAGCACCCAACTCACCCAGGGTTTAAGTGGCTCGGGTACATCCACGGGTGCCAGCGGTGCGGCCAGCACTCGCTGTCCGAACGACCAGAGCAGGATGATGGCAAACAGAGCGGAATGGCGCATGCATGCGGCTCCTTCACGTTTCCATGACAGTAGACTCCAGTAACCACAAACGGCGGCTATTGACAAGCTACCGGTTGCGCAGTCGGTGGGCGACGGCAGTCAGCGCGGCGGGTCCGAAAACCAGCGGCCCTGCACATAAGCGCCGGCAAAAATGCCTGCCAGTGCCAGCAGCAGCGGCCAGTTGCCGAGACCCAGACCGGCAATGGCGGGCCCCGGGCAAACCCCGCTGATCCCCCAGCCCAGCCCGAAGATTAGGGCGCCGATGAGGGTGCGGCGATTTAAGCTGGCGCTATGGCTGCGGAAGGCAGGTTCCAGCAGCGGTTTCGCCCACCAGCGCGGCAGCAGTTGATAGACCAGTAGCGTAACGATGAACGCGCCGCCCAACACCAGCAACAGGCCAGGATCGCGCAACAGCAGAAAATCCAGCACCACTTCAGGTCTCACCATGGTCGCCACCGACAGGCCAAAACCAAACAGGACACCGGAAACCAGCACAGCCAGCCAGGATGAAGGCTTCATACAGCGACCCCCAGCCAGCGCATGACATGGGCGGTCACAATAGCCGTACCCAGAAAGACCAGCACGGCCAATAGAGAGGGCAGTTGTAGCGATGCCAGTCCGCAAATGCCATGGCCTGCGGTACAGCCATGACCGAGTCGAGCCCCAAATCCGACCAAAAACCCGCCGGTCAGGAGACGCCAGGGCTCAATCCGGGTGACGACACTATCGCCCCCCGTTACCCAATACAGGCTGCCGCCCAGAATCAGGCCAGCCGCATAGATCAGGCGCCAGCCTCGACTGTTCAGCAGCGGCGGATGCCTGAATGCGGCGGCACGACTGAAGAATGACCAGGTCGAGCTAAACACCGAGCTCATACCGCCGATCAGGCCGGTCATGAGGTAGAGCAGTCCGAGGCCCGCACCGATCAAGAGACCGCCGACCAGATAGTGAGCATAGCCCTGGGGAAAATACGCTGTCAGCATGGTAGTGATGGCTGGGAGATGAAACCAGCGCGGGAGTTTAGCAGAGCCTCGCCCGCCTCGCGGCCCTGACGATAGCGGGCAGGGGGTCGAAGGAACAGGGGGCTCAACGACGCGACCCGGCCATAATCACGAATCGGCGTCAGGGCTGATACCGAACATAGATCACCCGCAGCCGGTTCAGTGGGATCAGGTAGGGTTCTGCGGTCAGACTACTACCGGCGTTATTGCTGCCGATAGGCACCATGGCGGTGGCTGTTTTCGGGGGTTCGAGCACTATCGCATCGGCGCCGGCAGCCATGGCGCTGTTCTTGAGCCGCTGAAGCGCATAGTCGTCAGATGGTGTGGTGGCCGTACCCAGTTCAACGAACCTGCGTTTCTCCGGCCAGCCGTTGAGCACCTCGACGTGATAGGTGGGCGCATAGTGCTGACTGACTTTCATGTCCTCCACCACACTCGGTGTACAGGCATTCAATAGACTGAATAGCACCGCCATCAACAGGTTCTTCATGCTCGTTCCCTGATCTCGAATTGGAACTCCGATCTTCAGGCCTGAACCGTAAGCGGACTATACGCTGTAATTCTTACCCCGACGGGTTCGGCAGTCGGCAGGTGGCGCCGAAGTGCGTCTCTATCAATACGTCTTCGCCAGTAGCGACCTCCAGTCGTTGTCGGTTTTTCAAGAGCCTGTTCACGAAGCGGTTCTTCGGCCCCCATGTGTGCAGGGCATTCAGGGTCACTGTTCGGCCGTCCGCCAGCACCTTTTGCTCTGTCGAGCTATCTTGGGGCGTGCAACTGTGACTGTCCGAGCCCAAGGAAGCCACGCTGGTACCACACGGGCACAGTACGTAGTGATGATTTCTGGTAGCTTGCTCAATTATGGCCTGCTTCCTTTTCCATCGCCTATATAGTGAGCTGATGTTAGCAAGCGGCAAGCAGATCAAATGAAAGCCGAGTCTGCCGCCGCCGTCGAGTTTGATTTTCACGTCGAAAGAGTTTGAGTGTCGAACGCTGCAGCGCCCAGCACCTAGGTTCCGTCCCCGTCCTTTTAGGTGCTGGATGAGGCCTGAGTTAAGTACGCCACTGGGCGTTGGTTTCGGTAGGCCTACTTGAACGACAGTTCGATATCGGCTGCCGCCAGATAGGTCGCTTCCTGATCCAGATCGGCTACGCTGAGCGGATGCTCGGTTATCCACTCATCTGGGAAACGGAGCGAAATCTGTGAATTGTTGAGTGCCAGCAGAATAGGCGGCAGTGCGGTCACCGTTCTGCTTCGGTGCAACAATATGGCCAATCGCAGTATTACGGCCAGTAGCCTCCCAAATGTATTCCAGGGTGGGGCCAATTCCCTGAAGGCTTTTGATGGAAATTTTCGTCTATGACTGCGCACCAGCGTTGCCAGCAGGAGTTGATCCTGATGCGAGAAGCCCGGCAGATCGGCGTTGGCCAGAATATAGGCGCCGTGTTTGTGGTAGCCGCTGTGGGCGATATCCCGACCGATCTCATGTAATGTTACCGCCCAGTCAAGCCAGTGACGCGCGTTCTCCCGACTCAACGCTCTGGGGAAAGTCACCTGTTCCAGCAGGCCTTTAAGGGTTTCCTGTATTCGCAGGGCATGATCTATCTCGACGTGGTAGCGCTGGGCCAGGGCAAGCACTGTACGCTCGCGAATGTCCTCTTGCTTGATACGGCCGAGCAGGTCATAGAGCAGCCCTTCCCGCAACGCACCATCAGAAATCTGCATTTGGGTAATGCCCAATGCCTTGAAGGTGGCGTGGATGATCGCGAGACCCCCTGGGAAGCTTAGATACCGTTCAGGATTAAGTTCCGGGAAGAGCTCCTTATTCAGTTCGCCGGCAGCCAGCACCGCCGTGACTAATTGGTTCAATCCGTCGATCGTGATGCCGTTTCGGGTCCAGCCCCGGTTCAGCAAAATTTTATGAACGGCACGAAGGGTGCCGGAGGCACCTACCGCCTGATCCCACTCTCCCTTCAGAAACAAATGTTGAAACGGCTCCAGTTGCTGCTCGGCGGCAATCAATGCACGTTTGAAGCGCTTTTGGCTGATTTTGCTGTCAGCGAAATGGGCTAAGCTCATCGAAACACAACCCATCTGCAGGCTTTCCATCTGCATAGGCGTCTGATTGACACCGATGATTAACTCGGTACTGCCGCCGCCAATATCCATGACCAGTCGGCGTTTGCCGTCTGCGGGCAGACTCTGTGACACCCCTTGGTAAATCAGGCGTGCCTCCTCAATGCCGGCGATAATTTCAATCGGATGCCCTAAAGCCTGCTCGGCCTTTTCCAGCAGTGGGCCGGCATTACGGGCCGCTCGCAATGTATTGGTGCCAACCACCCTTACGCTGCCTGGTGGCAAATGCCGCAGGCGTTGGCCAAAACGCTCCAGACACTCCAGCGCGCGTTTTTGTATCGCCGGTGTCAGATCGCGTGTAGCAGTCAGTCCGGCGCCAAGCCGAACCATTTCCCGCAGTCGATCGACCACGACGATTTCATTGGCCCGAAGTTCGGCCACGATCATATGAAAGCTGTTAGAGCCAAGGTCAAGAGCTGCAACCTGTCGCGGCGGTTGGTTCGGGTGTGGGCGTGTCATAGATTCAGGTAGGGGCGTGATCGGGCAAAGTCGAGACCGGCTGCAAAGTCTCATTTGATAAACTAGTATCAAATTTGTACTGCTCGCCGTGGCTCATGGCGTGGGTCAGGCCCTAAGGCACTCCACACGTGAGTATTGTCACAAAATACCACCCTAAAAACATCTGCAATGAAAGCGCTATCCATCCGTTCCCTACGCAAGACCTACCCCAATGGCCTTGAGGCTCTAATGGGTATTGATCTTGACGTGGAGGCGGGCGATTTCTTCGCGCTGCTTGGCCCCAACGGAGCCGGGAAGTCAACTACAATCGGCATCATCAGTTCGCTGGTTACCAAGACCTTGGGGAGTATCAAAATCTTTGGGCTGGATCTTGATAGTGAGCGCGAGGCAGCCAAACGCCTGATCGGTCTGGTCCCCCAGGAAGTTAATTTTAACCAGTTCGAAACCGTACTCAGTGTTGTCGTCAATCAGGCAGGCTACCAGGGGATACCGCGTAAGGAAGCATTGCAACGAGCCGAAGTTTGCCTGTCTCAACTCAGCCTATGGGACAAGCGCAACAGTGTGTCAAGGACACTTTCCGGCGGGATGAAACGGCGACTGATGATCGCCCGTGCCCTCGTTCACTCACCCAAATTGCTCATACTGGATGAGCCCACGGCAGGGGTTGATGTGGAAATCAGGCGGTCAATGTGGGAGCTGCTGAGAAAAATCAATGCTGAGGGCACGACGATCATACTCACCACTCACTACCTGGAGGAGGCCGAGCATCTCTGCCGTAACATCGCCATCATTAACCACGGTCGAATCGTTGAGCACAACACCATGGACGAGCTGTTGGCCAAGCTGCATGTGACCCGCTACATTATTGATCTGGAGGGTCCGATCGAAAAGCTGCCGCAGCTTCCGGGTTTTGAACTGGAGCGGATTGATGATGTGACCCTCAGCGCCGAGGTCCGCAGTGATATCGTGCTCCATGCGTTGTTCGACGGCCTGGCGGCGGAGGGTGTGCGGGTCAAAGCCGTTCGTAATGCCGCTAATCGCCTGGAGCAGCTGTTTATGGATATGCTCGAAAACGCAGACAATGGTCGGGGTTAGTCCGTGCGGGATAGCGACGCAAGCGAAGACTGTACCTGCGTCAGGTTGGGTTTTCAGGAGGCCCTGCCAGGCGGAAGTTGAGGTATGGGCTGCCCTGATTTGACGGCTTCATAAACCGGCATCAGCTGCTTGGCCTTGATCCTCATGCTGTCGATACGAGATTGCGGGTTGGGATGGGTGCTGAGCCAGTCCGGACCACCGTTTCCCCCCTCCTTCAGCATTTTCTGCCAGAGTGTTACGGCAGCCTCGGGGTTGAAGCCTCCCCTGGCGGAGAGTTCAAGGCCTACACTATCTGCTTCACTCTCTGCTTCCCGACTGTTAGGCAGTTGCAGTCCGACAGTGGCCAGCCCGTCGGCAATTGAAGCCAGCCCACCCAGGTTGTAGCCCATCATCCCGGCAGCCAGAACGCCGAGCCCTATCCCCGCCTGTTGCATTTGGGCGCGGGACATCTTTTCGGCTTGATGCGAGAGCAGGGCATGGGCGATTTCATGGCCCATGACGGCCGCCAGTTCATCGTCGGTGGGTTTGATCTTGTTAAGCAGCCCGGTATAGACCGCTATCTTGCCTCCAGCCATGCACCAGGCGTTGACTTCATCGCTCTTCAGGACATGCACGTCCCAGTGCCAGTTTTTGGCCTCTGGTCGCAATGCAGCAGCCTGCGTCACGAGTGGCTTGGCAATCGACTGGACCCGGGCCAGTTCAGCGGCATCATCGTCCAGCGCTCGCTTCTGTTGGGCCTCCTGCAGCAGCTGGCTATAGGCCTGAGCAGACTGCTGTGCGGCTTGAGCGTCGCTCACCATCATGGCCTGCGTTCGACCCGTGATCTTGTTGGTCGCACAGCCGCCAGCAAGGCTGGCTAGCAGGGATAGCGCAACAGAGCGGTAGAGTTTTGCTGGCATGGCATTCTCCATGGGTAAGGTCAAACAAGAAGACAGTGCCTTGCACCGGTGACCAAGTTTAATGGATTCCGGTAACAGGTGGGCAGTCGATGGGTTTCGGTGGGGCTGTTGCAGCTACACCTGTCAATGGCGTGGCGGCACGTCCTTTAAAGGGCCCGCTGTGTCGCCGACATAGGAATAAGCGAATTGCCGAAGAGACAGATGCCGACATCTAACCCCCTTTTTTGAAGGCTCTAGACAGGGCGTCTGCCATGGCGCCGGATGCATTTGCGGATTCCTGTCGGGGACCGGGTTGTCTGCGACCCGAGTCTGATACACGTTTAGTTGAGGCGCCCTCTCCATGAGCCATGTTGGGAGTGACCTCACGCTTCATGCTCAGGGCGATACGTTTGCGTATCGCATCGGCCTCCAGCACTTTTACCTTGACTACATCACCCGCCTTGACGATCTCGCGGGGATCCTTGACGAATTTATCGGCTAGATGCGAGATATGCACCAGGCCGTCCTGATGAACACCGACATCGACGAAGGCACCAAAATTAGTGACATTGGTGACCACGCCTTCCAGCGTCATGCCGGGTTTCAGATCCTTGATTTCGGCGACGCCCTCTTTGAAGTGGGCTGTCCTGAACTCGGGCCGGGGATCACGCCCCGGTTTCTCCAGTTCACCCAGAATGTCGGTCACGGTCGGTAGCCCGAATCGCTCATCAGTAAAGTGAGCCGCATTCATGCTTCTCAGCAATGCGGCATTGGCCAGCAGTTCGCGGATATCCTTGCCGGTTTCACGGATGATCCGTTCCACTACAGGATAGGCTTCGGGATGGACTGCAGAGGCATCCAGTGGATTGTCACCGCCCTGTATACGCAGGAATCCAGCGGCCTGTTCGAATGTCTTGTCGCCAAAGCGGGGTACCTTGAGCAACTGTGCCCGCCGCAGAAAGGGTCCGTTACGATCGCGGAAATCAACGATGTTCTGGCTGATGGTCGCTGACAGGCCCGAGACATAACGCAGCAGGGAACTGGAGGCGGTATTGACATCAACCCCGACGGCGTTAACGCAGTCTTCAACCACCGCATCAAGGCTTTTGGCCAGGTGTGATTGATTGACGTCATGTTGATACTGACCCACCCCGATTGCCTTCGGATCGATCTTCACCAGTTCCGCGAGAGGATCCTGCAGACGGCGGGCGATGGACACCGCCCCTCGCAAGGAGACGTCCAGATCGGGAAACTCCCGTGCGGCTAGTTCCGAGGCGGAATAAACCGAAGCTCCGGCTTCAGACACCATGATTTTGGTCAGGCTGAGTTGCGGGTGACGTGCCATGAGATCCGCTGCTAACTGATCGGTTTCCCGAGACGCCGTGCCATTACCGATCGCGATAATATCAACCCCGTGTTTGCCGGCCAGGGTGGCGAGGCTCGCTATCGCTTTATCCCATTCATTGCGGGGTACATGAGGATACACGGTGGCAGTGTCGAGTAGTTTACCGGTTCTGTCGACGACAGCGACTTTAACGCCGGTGCGAAGGCCAGGATCCAGGCCCATCGTGGTGCGAGGGCCTGCGGGAGATGCCAGCAGCAGATCCTTGAGGTTCTGGGCAAAAACCCTTATGGCTTCCGCTTCGGCAGCCTCCTTCAAACGGTTTTTGAGATCAACATCAATCCGGGGGAATATCTTGATCTTCCAGGCATACCGTACCGTGTCCTGCAGCCAGCGATCGGCGGGCCGCCCTTGCTGGCTGATGCCTTCATTCCGAGCGATGATGCCCAGGCAACGCTCATGGGCGGCATCTTCATCCCGGCCCGGCTTGAGTGTGATGTCGAGAATGTCCTCGTTGCGACCCCTGTAGAGCGCCAGGATCCGGTGTGACGGAATTTTGCAAATGGCTTCTTCGTAGTCGAAATAGTCGCGGAATTTTGCGCCCGCCGTTTCCTTGCCTGCTACCAGTTTGGAGACCATCAGACCGGTTTGCCAGACCGTCTCTCGCAGCTCGGCCAGCGTGGCGGCATTTTCGGCATAGCGTTCCATGAGGATCTGTCTGGCGCCATCAAGTGCCGCGGTCGTGTCAGGAATTCCTTTTTCGACATTGATGTATGGGCTGGCTGTTTCGTCCGGGCCCAGCGTCGGATTTTCCAGTAACGCCCTCGCAAGGGGTTCCAGCCCTGCCTCGCGGGCGATTTGCGCTTTGGTTCGGCGCCTGGGTTTGAAGGGTAGATATAAGTCTTCAAGTAAGGTTTTGCTGTCCGCTGCGATTATGTCGCGTTCAAGTTCTGCCGTCAGCTTCCCTTGTTCGCGGATATTGTCGAGTACGGTGCTGCGTCGTTCCTCAAGTTCACGCAAATAGCCGAGGCGGGTCTCCAGCCTGCGCAGATGGGTATCGTCAAGTTCGCCGGTCACCTCTTTGCGGTAGCGGGCGATGAAAGGAACTGTGGCACCCTGATCAAGTAACTCCACCGCCGCTCTGACCTGATGGGGCCTTACATCAATTTCCTCGGCTATGCGGGCAATAATGTCCATTGAGTTATGTCTCGGGCGTGTATGTGTGAGTTGGGTCGGTGGGGTGAGTTTAATCGACAGGGATTAAAAAAGGCCGCATCAGCGCGGCCTTTAATGTGCGGAGATCCTCGGTGTCAGGGACGACTGTCAGCCGCATTGCCTTCTTTGTCAGGCAAAAGCAGATCTGCCCGACTAACGCCGAGTTTGTAGGCCAGGGCGGTAGCGACATAGATGGAGGAGTAGGTGCCGACGATGATGCCAACCACCAGCGCCAGCCCAAAATTCCTCAGAACCTCGCCTCCCCACACTGCCATGGCAATGGCGGTCAGGAAGGTCAGAAACGAAGTCATCAGGGTACGGCTCAGCGTCTCGTTGATCGACAGGTTGATCACATCAAGGGTATCGGCTCGCCGAACCTTGCGGAAATTTTCCCTGATCCGGTCGAATACCACGATGGTATCGTTCAGGGAATAACCCATGATCGTGAGGACTGCCGCCAGTACCGTCAGGTCGAAATCCAACTGAAGGACAGCGAAGAATCCGAGGATCATGGTGATGTCGTGGAGTGTCGCAAGGATTGCACCCAGCGAGAAGCGGTACTCAAAACGCCAGCCGACATAGATAAGGATGCAGATGGTGGCTGCAATCAGGGCGATCAGACTGCCTTCGACCAAATCGTCACCGACTTGCGGCCCAACGAACTCTACTCGTCGGATATCAGGAAGGTCTGCCGGGTTCTTGCCGAGTGCAGCTATGACCTTGCTGCGAAGATCGGCCCCGCTACTGCCTTCGTGCGGTGATAACCGGATCAGCACATCATGCGATGTGCCGAAGTTCTGAACGGTCGGATTGTTGAAGCCGGCAGCTTCAAGGTCACCCCGAATGCCGTTGATGTCAGCGGTGTTCTTGTAACCGACTTCAATGACGGTCCCGCCGGTGAAGTCAATCGCGAAGTTGAGACCGTTCCATGCCAATGCCGCAATGGCGATGAGGCTCAGGCTGAGGGAGAGCACGACGGCCATTCCCCGCTTGCTCATGAAATCGATACGGTACTGGATGTTGCTGATGTTTGCTTGGGCCAAGGGCTTATCCTCCTTTTCGGTATTCGCCACTAAATCCAGAGTTTGCTGACACGTCTTTGTCCGTAGATGAAATTAACCATCATGCGGGTGCAGCTTACGGCCGTGAAGAGTGACGTTATGATGCCGATGGTCAAGGTGACGGCGAATCCCTTTACAGGGCCGGAACCTATGCCGAACAGCATGACCGCTGCAATCAGGTTGGTGACGTGGGAATCCCAGATCGTGGCAAAGGCGCGATCAAAACCGGCATAAATCGCCGATTGGGGTGAAGCGCCGTTGCGGAATTCCTCCTTGATGCGCTCGTAGATCAGTACGTTGGCATCGACCGCCATACCCACAGTCAGGGTGATACCGGCAATACCTGGCAGGGTGAGGGTGGCTTGCAGGGCCGACAGTATGGCGAGGATAAGGGCGACGTTGAACATCAGGGTCAGGTTGGCAACGATGCCGAAAACCTTGTAGTAGCCCAGCATGACCAGTGCTACCAGAGCAAAGCCGATGATGAAGGAGCGCAGACCCTGATTGATGTTGTCCTTGCCGAGGCTGGGACCGACGGTGCGTTCCTCGACGATATCAACCGGTGCCGCCAGAGCGCCGGCTCGCAGCAGAAGGGCAAGATTGCGGGCTTCTTCAGTGTTATCCAGTCCGCTGATCTGAAAACGCTTGCTGAAACGGTCGCGTATCGTAGCGATGTTGATGACTTCTTCCACAGTTTTTTTCGAAGTCACCTTCTGGCCGCCTATTTCCCTGGTTTCAGTCTTGTTTTCGATATAGACCACGGCCATGGCCTTATTTATGTTATCCCGGGTGGTATCAGCCATTTTGCGGGCACCCGGACCATTGAGGGTAATGAATACGGCGGCAGAGCCTGATTGTTGCTCAAGTCCCGAAGAGGCATCAACGATCTGGTCACCGGTCACGATGATTTTACGCTGAAGTAGCACAGGGCGGCCCTGGCGGTCTTTATAGAGACGGGACCCAATAGGTGTTCTGCTTTCGTCCGTGGGGGTAGGATGATCGCCGTCAACCAGACGAAACTCCAGCGTTGCGGTTGCGCCTAGAATCTCCTTTGCTCTCGCAGTGTCCTGGACGCCGGGTAACTGAACAACAATGCGGTCTTCACCCTGCTGCTGAATGACAGGTTCTGCGACACCGAGCTCGTTGACGCGGTTACGCAGTGTTGTGATGTTTTGGGCTACTGCCAGACGGCGGGTTTCACGGATTTCCGCCTCGCTCAGCTTTGCGGTCAGGTTGTTCTGATCGGTGCTGACAACCAGACTGCGAATCTCGCGCTTGATGGTGGTTTCGGCCTGGCCCAGCGCTGCGCTGTCCTGGAATTTGACCTCAACGGCGTGGTTGTTGCGATCAACCGAGACATAGCGAATTTTGCTTTCCCGCAAAAGCGAACGAATGTCCTCTGCATAGCGCTCTTCAGCCTGCTTGATGGCGGCTTCCATATCGACCTGCATCATGAAGTGCACGCCACCGCGCAAATCGAGACCGAGGTACATGGGGGCAGCACCAATGGCGCGAAGCCAGGATGGAGTGGCCGGAGCAAGGTTGAGGGCCACCACAAATCGGTTACCGAAAACGCCGCCAAGCGTCTCAGATGCCTTGAGCTGGACATCAGTGTCTTCAAATCTGAGGAGCAGTCGCTTGTCGGATAGCTCGACCGATTTGGCCTTGAGCCCGGCATCGGAAAGCGCTTTCACCGACTTCTCGACCAAGGCCTGGTCAAGTATTTCACCCCGGCTGGGTGACAACTGCACGGAGGGATCTTCGCCAAAGAAGTTGGGCAGTGAATAGGTCACTGCCATGGCAAGAATCGATATGATCAGGATGTTTTTCCAAAGCGGAAAATGATTTCGCATGATGACTGCCTTTTAGCTCGACGTCCGATGTGTCAGCAGGTACTACCGGGCCCTGAATCAGGCCTTATCGCCTTTTTTCTTGCTGGTGGTTTTGAACGTACCGCGTGGTACGACGGAGGCGATGGCACTTCGCTGCACATGAACCTGCACCGTATCCGCCAGTTCGACCAGGGCGAAGTTATCGTCAAGGTCAATGATTTTGCCCAAGAGCCCACCCGTAGTAATAATTTCGGTGCCCTTGCTGAGTGACTCGACCATTTTCTTGTGTTCCTTGGTTTTGCGCTGCTGCGGCACAATGAACAGGAAGAAGAACGCGGCCATGATGCCCAGGGGTAGGATCAAGCCAACAAAACCGGGATCCTGTGCGGCAGCAGGTGCCGCCTCGGCTAAAGCGTCAGATATGAAAAAACCCATGTTAATTGTCCTCAGGCTGGGGCGTTAAAATCCGGAATTATGCCACAAAAGTAGGGTCGGGACTCCGGCTGGAATAGAAGTCATCGATGAACACGTCCAGACTGGCTGAGGCGATGGCGTCTCTGAGACCGGCCATCAGTTCCTGATAGTAGTGGAGATTGTGAATAGTGTTCAGGCGCGCGCCAAGTATTTCGCCGCACTTGTCAAGATGTCTTAAATACGCGCGGCTGTAGTGGCGGCAGGTGTAGCACAGGCACGCTTCGTCCAGCGGTCGGGTGTCGTGTTGGTAAATGCTGTTGCGGATGCGGAGTGTGCCGTTGCGGGTAAAGATGTGACCGTTTCTGGCATTGCGCGTGGGCATCACGCAGTCGAACATGTCGATACCGACGCGCACGGCTTCAACTATGTCTTCCGGTGTTCCTACGCCCATCAGGTAGCGTGGCTTGTCTCTCGGCATGATCGGTAGCAGAGTATCCAGCACTCTGGCCCGGTCATCCTTGGGTTCGCCTACCGAGAGTCCGCCTATTGCGTAGCCATCGAAACCTATGCTCTGCAGTCCGGCGATGGACTCCAGGCGCAAGTCACTGTAAATCCCGCCCTGAACAATGCCGAATAAAGCTGAGGGGCTGTTGCCATGCGCTACCCGACTTCTCTCTGCCCAGCGTAGCGATAACTGCATGGAGTCCCGCGCCTGCTCGTATGTAGCAGGGAAGGGCGTGCATTCATCAAAGATCATGACGATGTCAGAGCCCAGTGCACGCTGGACGGCCATTGAATCCTCCGGCCCGAGAAATACGACGTCGCCATCAATGGGTGATTTGAATTGCACGCCCGCTTCACTAATCTTGCGCATGGCGCCCAGGCTGAAGACCTGAAAGCCACCCGAATCGGTGAGGATTGGGCGCTCCCAGTGCATGAAGCCATGCAGATCGCCATGTTGACGAATGATTTCGGTTCCAGGTCGCAGCATGAGGTGGAAGGTGTTGCCCAGAATGATTTCGGCACCGAGGGTCACAAGTTCCTCGGACGTCATGGCCTTGACTGTGCCATAAGTTCCCACGGGCATGAACGCGGGGGTCTGAACAGTGCCGCGGGCGAAACGGAGTTGACCGCGTCTGGCAGCGCCGTCTGTGCTGAACAGGCTGAATTCCATCTTATCTCTCGGGCTTCAAGGCAAGGCCGAGCAGGCCCTCCATGGACCGGAATTGGGTCCATCCATGGTCGATGCCCTATTGCGGGCAGGCCGTAGCTCAACATACAGAAGGGGTATGCTGCGCCCGCCTGAATCGGGGCTTCAACATCGGTATTGGCGGAAGCGGTGAGATTCGAACTCACGGAGGGGATAAACCCTCGCTGGTTTTCAAGACCAGTGCCTTAAACCACTCGGCCACACTTCCTTAAGGTTTTTGCTATGTCCACCGACCACCGGCGAATGGACCTAGCGAGGTTACTCAACAATCAGAATGGATATGCAAGCAACGACTGGATCGGCAGGACAGGGGGAAGCCCTTTGCGACCGAGGCGAATCTTATACGATTCCGAATCGGTATGCCAGATCTGTATCGCCTTGAATCAGGATTCACAACCAAAAGCTGCGTCCTTCACGCTGCATGAGGACTGTGAGGTCCCTGCCAAAGTGCCATTTTTCTCTTGTTAGCCTGGTGTTTGTCTGAAATAATTTTTCCGCCTGCCGTGTCCGTATCGCTGTACGCTTTGGCTCGGCAGTTACGGTAATCTGCCCTAACTCTTAGAAATTGTGGGAAAAACCATGAAAAATCAGAAGCCTTTAAAAGGCATGTTGCTGGTCGCTGGTCTGGTCTTTGCAGGCGTTTCGGCAGCCGAGGAGCCCAACAAGGATATCGGTGAAAAAATCTACACCCGTGCTTTTGGCCGCGGTTGTGGTACCTGTCATGACGTTCAGCCGAACCCGAATCTGTTCGAAAGCGTGAACAAACTGAGCAAAGAAGAGTTGACCAAGGTTCTGGTTGAAGGTCGCAATGCGATGCCAAAGGCTATGGACCAGATCATGAGTCTTGGCCCAGTAAAGAGCGCGGGGCTGACCCAGGACCAGGCCGTGGATGCGCTGATTGCCTACCTCAAGGCGGGAAAGAAGTAAGCTGCAGTAACGGTAGACGTGTGAAACGCCGGGATGCCCCGGCGTTTTATTTGTATTCCCCGGCAGGCTTTCCCAGCCATGCGCTCAGCGGCCCACGAGGGTTCAACCCGGTCACTGGCAGTCGTTACCACCCATATCCCTCCGGGATCAGACACAAGGTATGTTCGTTCATGTCCGTATGACCCCTGAAGTGCCAAGTCGTCATGCCGTGCACTGCCTGAGGGGTAAGCTGGCTCAGGCTGTCGTCATGCTTCACGCCCTTTTTGTACTCGGTTGCGCCAATCAGCCCACGGCCTACCAGGAGGCCGGCCGGGCTTCTGCCGGTGCATCCTACCGCTTCAGTGACCAACCCAGGCAGAAGTCGATACCGACACGGTTGGAACGCGCATCCATCCCCGATTTTACCGCCGCATTCGAGACCTCCATGCTGGTCGACCAAATACTGGCCCAGCATAAATTTGATAAAGCCAACCGCAATGGCATAAAGGGACTGGACAAAGTGGCTCTTGCCCGAAAGCTGGGTCTGGCGCGACCAGGACGTGGTAGTTTGCCGTCTGGTTCAGATCAGGGTGCCTATTCAACTGCTGCGACCGTAGCCTGCACCAGCGGAGCAAAACTTGCCGGCGCATCAAAACGGACGGGCACCAAAACGGGTAGTTATCGCCCTGTGTGTGCTCCTGGCGCAGGTCAGCAAGTGGCCGGTAATGCTCCCTATCTCCCGGTAAACCCTTGGAGTGCCAATGTTCGGCGAGGTGATCACTGGGATGTCGTCCGTGGCGGCCTGATGCTGGCCAGTTTGCAGCATGAGCGCCTCGATAATCAGGTTGCCAGCCTGAGGCAGCGCCCAGGGTCGGTGGATTTTCTGATGAATCGCGCTGAACCCTATCTGCCCTACCTGCTCTCGGAGATCAAGCGCCTGGGTCTGCCATCGGAAATGATCCTGATTCCCATGGTTGAAAGCGCCTTCCAGACGACAGCCATATCGCCCAAGCAGGCGGCTGGTTTATGGCAATTCATTCCAAGTACTGGTCAGCAATATGGTCTACGGTTCACTGAGACCTATGATGGCCGCTATGACATTCATTTAGCTACCCAAGCGGCACTCAGATATCTGAAGCACCTGAATGGGTTATTCGCTGGGGATTGGTTGCTGACGTTTGCCTCCTACAATGCCGGTGAAGGGGCTGTGCAGCGCGCCATTCAGGCGAACAGGGCTATTGGTGGAAAAGGTACTTTCTGGGAACTGGATTTACCTGCCGAAACCGAAGACTATGTCGTAAAAATTCTCGCTCTGGCACGAGTAATCGCCAATCCTCAGGGCAATGGATTTCAGCCGCACCGCTCTGGTGGTCAGGATACCCTCGCAAGGGTAGAGGCAGCGCCGGATGTGTCCGTTCAGGATGTGATCGCGTCATCAGGCATGATTCCGGAAGAGTTTTACCGGCTAAATCCTGCCTATAAGCCAAATGTTGAGCCGCCGAACGAGTTGCATAATTTTCTGATGCCGATCGACAAGGCTGAAGCACTGGTCTCCGCCAGACTTGCAGGTGCCAAGGTCTACGCCCCATCCGGGTCGTCTCCACCCAAAAAGCAGGGACTATCCATGCGCTCGGGCGCTCGGGTTCCCCCTATCTGAATCGGTATCGACGGGCGTGAACCCTACTGTTGCGCCGTTTGATGATCCATCGACCGTCTGACCTAACCTCAGAGACTCTCCATGTTCAAACCAGCATTCCATCTCCTGTTGCCAGCTTTTGCTGTACTCATCTCCATTCAGGCGTGGGCGGAAGATGTGGGCTCGGTGAACTACCGGTTCAAATGGTTGGGCCCCAGTGACAAAATCGTGGTTGAAGCCTTTGATGACCCTGATGTGTCAGGTGTGGCCTGCTACCTCTCGCGGGCCGAGACGGGCGGTATCAAAGGCATGGTGGGACTGGCAGAGAACCCCTCCAAGGCGTCGCTGTCCTGTCGGCAGATCGGGACTATAGACCCAACGGTCATTACCCGGCTCAAGGACGGGCAAGAGGTATTCAGTGCCCGCGCCTCAGCCATTTTCAAAACAACCCAGGTCGTGCGTTTTGTTGACGAGAAACGATCGGTGCTGGTGTATCTGACCTACACCGATCGCGTCGTCGATGGGAGTCCCGATAGCGCAATCAGCATTGTGCCGGTGCGTTAACGCGCCGTATCGGCCTGTTGGCTGGACGTAGTTCGACGTCTCTCGGCGCGCTTACGGCGTACCCGGCGTGCCTTCATCAGGATTGGTCACGGTGATCCTGAACAGCGCGGACACAGAGGTGTTGATGTATTTAACGGTGTCCGCTGGCACTTTCCAGCTCCCCGTTTGGGTAGCGACCGCCAGGGTTCGGCGGGTCTGGCCGCTTTCCTGAATCGTTTCGTCCTTTATTACACTGTAGAGATGCTTATCGTCACTGACGTTGAAGCCTCTGCGAACGACAAAACCGGGATTACCGGAAAACACCAGATTCACATGGGTGCGCCCCTGTATCTCATCTGGCAGTGAGGATATGGGTATGCTGCCTGAGGGGTTGGTCACGCTCAGGGTGTACTTTGCGGGATGTCTTGAAACGATTGTATTCAGCGTGTGAGCCGGAATGGTGAAGACACCCGGATAGCGGCAGGTCGCGCCGACCAGAGGGGTCTTGCCGTGTGCTCTGATCATCACATCGTGATTGACCGTGCACTCATGAATGCCGTCGCTCACCACCGCACCTTCCGGAACCACGACGCCGACCGTTCCGGTGAAAAGCAGGTCAACCGACACCGGGTTTCGGCTGCTTTCACGGCTGGCTACTTCATCCGGACCGTGGGCTCCGTAGATGCGCCCCGCCAGCTCGTTTCTTTCCACAATCACTGGCGCACCGGATCGGGCCTCGTTGCCGGTACTGAAGTAAGCGCAGCCGGCCAGACCAAGTCCGATAACGACAGATGCAGCGAGTCTGAAATGCGCGGGTGGGTCGATTTTCACAGTGATACTCACGAGGTCTGATGGTGGTTGCGAAGGGGGGCAGGGTAGTTCAGGCGCTGCCGAGTTTACAATGAAACTTCATCACCCAGAGTGATAAGATCGGCCGACACCTTCCCCCTCACGACCCAGCAAGCCTTAATCATCCCCATGCCCTGTACCCTGATCACCGACGCATCGGCCTGGCTTAATGCCTTTATTCAGAGCCCGGACTGGGCGGCCGATGGTCTCGTATCCGCATCTGCCTTTGCCTTGGTAGCAGCAGCTGAGTTGGGTGACAAAAGCCAGTTGGTCTGCATGACGCTGGCGAGCCGGCACAGGCACTGGCCGGTGTTCTGGGGTGCGTTGCTGGCTTTTGCGCTGCTCAACATCGTGGCCGTTATCTTTGGTGCCGTGGCCGGGGCCTGGTTGCCAGAACAGGCTGTAGCCCTCGCTGTGGCGGTGCTGTTCGCAGGGTTCGGAATCCGCAGCCTGCTCAGTCGGCATGATGACGATGAGGTGATTGAGGAAAAGTCCGGACATGGCATTTTCATCACCACCTTCCTGATGATTTTTCTGGCGGAGTTCGGTGACAAGACTCAGATAGCAGTCGCAGGTATGGGGGCAGGCGAAGCCCCGTTACCGGTCTGGCTCGGTGCCACTGCGGCGCTTGCGGCTACCTCGGCTTTGGGAATATGGGCGGGGCGAACACTGCTGCGGCGCCTGGCGCCGCGCCGGGTAGCCGTGGCTAGCGGTCTGCTGTTCATCGTTTTTTCGCTCATGGCCAGTATCAAAGCCCTTCCACCGGCCTTCTGGACAACCCTGACCGATCGCCTGCATACCCTGCTGGCCGCAATCGGTTGATGGGTTATACCCGATTCAGTATCAGTTCCAGCACCAGCTTGCTGCCGAAATAGGCCAGCATTAGCGACGCGAATCCCGTCAGTGTCCAGCGTATTGCAGTTTGACCGCGCCAGCCCTGCCGCACCCGCCCAACCAGCAACGTCGCGAACACCAGCCAGGCCAGCAGCGAGAGCACGGTCTTGTGCGCCAGATGCTGGGCGAACATGTCGTCCAGAAACAGAAAGCCGCTTACCAGTGAGATGCTGAGCAATAGCAGACCGGCGCCGATTAACTGGAACAGCAGTGATTCCATGGACTGCAACGGCGGCAGGGACCTGACCAGCACACCACCGGCGTGACGTCGCCGCAGGCACCAATCCTGTATAGCCAGCAATACCGCCTGAATGGCCGCAATATTGAGAAAGCTGTAGGCGATCAGCGAAGAATAGATGTGTAGCGTCATGCGCCATGAATGATCGCTGACGGTGTGTGCGGTGTCGGGAACGACGAGTTTGAGCGTCAAAATCACGGCCGCCAGCGGGAAACCGACAATTCCCAGTTTATCAACGGGGCGGAACAACGCTGCGACCAGCACTATGCCGGTGATGAGCAATGTGACCAGCGAGA
>JBKCCF010000242.1:0-3347 GCA_046305255.1 Methylococcaceae bacterium | reverse complement strand
CACCGGTGCAGGAACCACCGGTGCAGGAACCACCGGTGCAGGAACCACCGGTGCAGGAACCGCCGGTGCAGGAACCACCGGAGCGGGAGCCACCGGCGCAGGAGCGGCCGGAGCGGGAGCCACCGGCGCAGGAGCGGCCGGAGCATGAACCACCGGTGCAGGAGCCACCGGAGCAGGAGTCACCGGAGCAGGAGTCACCGGAGCAGGAGTCACCGGAGCAGGAGCCACTGGAGCCACTGCGGCAGGGCGGATCTCTACCAGCCCGTTGCGCACCGGCGACTGATCCAGCAGCGTTTTAACATTACGGGTGGTCAGTAGCGCCCTTGCTGCAGCAAGACGCGCCACCGGAACCCTGTGCGGTGAACAGGATACGTAATTGACTCCGATTTCATGACAAAACCGAATGGAATCAGGGTCGCCGCCTTGCTCGCCGCAGATGCCGACCTTGAGGCTGGGATTGGTGGTGCGGCCCAGTTCGACGCTCATTTGCATCAGGACGCCCATGCCCTTTACATCAATCGTTTCGAACGGGTTGTCATGCAGTATTCCGGTATCGGTATAAAGCGGCAGAAATTTGTTTTCGGCATCTTCGCGCGAGAACGAATAAACCGCCTGGGTCAGGTCGTTCGTGCCAAACGAGAAAAATTCGGCCAGTTCAGCCAGGTCGCCCGCCCGGGTACAGGCCCTGACGGTTTCGATCATGCTGCCAAATTTGAAAGAAAGCGGCATGCCATAGCGGGTTTCAATCTCCTGCCGGATACGGTCAACACTGATGCGTACGCGCTTTAGTTCCTGAACAGTGATGACCTGCGGCACCATGATTTCGGGATTCACCGGTATGCCCGATTTCAGGCATTCGGCGGCGGCTTCCAGTATGGCCCGAATCTGCATATCGTAGATTTCGGGATAGGTAATGCCCAGTCGCACCCCTCGGTGTCCCAGCATGGGGTTAACTTCGTGCAGCTCGCGAACCTTGCGCAGCATTTGTTCCTTGCGGGCGATAATGCTGTTGACCTGGTCCTCGTTGATATCGCTACTGGCGGCCTGAGTGAGGCTTGGCAGGTTTAGTGCGGCAATCGCTGCGCTGCGACCCTTGACGGCGAGGCGGTACTCTTTAAGTCCCTCAATTTCATCTTGCAGTTGTTGCTCGCTGGGGAGGAACTCGTGCATGGGTGGATCCAGTAACCTGACCGTCACCGGGTTAGGTGCGACGATGCTGAACATCTCCATGAAGTCCTGCCGCTGCATGGGCAACAGCTTGTCCAGCGCTACCTGCCGGTCCTCCTGATTGCGGGCCATAATCATCTCGACCACTACCGGTAGCCGCTCGCTGGCGTTGAACATGCGTTCGGTCCGGCACAGGCCTATCCCGCGGGCGCCGTACTCGACGGCAACGCGGGCCATATCGGGGGTGTCGCCATTGGCTAGAACCTTGAGCCGGGCCTTTTCATCCGCCCATGCCAGCAGGGTCTTCAGCTCTTCGGAAAACACTGGCGGCAGGGTGGGGATTTCACCCAGGTAAACCATGCCGTCGCTGCCATCAATGGTGATCGTGTCGCCTTCGCGCAGGGTCAGGTCACCCACCCGGGCGGTTCGGGCCCGGCTGTCGACGTCAATGCCTTCGGCGCCTGCGACGCAGGCTTTACCCATACCCCGGGCAACGACAGCGGCGTGAGATGTCTTGCCGCCACGGCTGGTCAGAATGCCCTGCGCAGCAAAAAAACCATGAATGTCCTCGGGTCTGGTCTCCTCACGAACCAGTATCACTTTTTCGCCACCCCGTCCCAGCAATTCGGCTTGGTCGGCGTCGAAGACACAACGCCCGCTTGCTGCGCCGGGAGAGGCCGGCAGGCCTTGGGCAACGGGGGGGCGATTATGCTGCGGGTCCAGTCTTGGGTGCAGCAGTTGCTCCAGTAGCGCGGGGTTAACCCGAACCAGTGCCTGTTCCTTGTTGATCAATCCTTCGCCATACATTTCGACCGAGGTGCGTACCATGGCTGCGGCATTCATCTTGCCGCTACGGGTTTGCAGGCAATAGAGCACACCTTTCTCGATAGTGTATTCATAGTCCTGCACTTCGCGGTAGTGCGCTTCCAGTTTGTGCCTGAGATCAACCAGCTGGCGGTAAAGATCGGGCATTTCGCCCGCCATTTCGGCGACCGGCTTAGGTGTCCTGATACCGGCAACGACGTCTTCGCCCTGAGCATTGACCAGATATTCGCCGTACATCTCGTTTTCGCCGGTACCTGGATTGCGGGTAAAGCCAACGCCCGTGGCGCAGTCATTACCCATGTTGCCGAATACCATGCTGACGATATTGACGGCGGTGCCGTTGGCCTGATCCGGTGTGATGTGGAATTCACGGCGGTAGTCCACTGCACGTTTGCCCATCCACGAACCAAATACGGCGCGGATGGCAATCTCCAGTTGCTCGTATACGTTTTCAGGGAAGGGTTTCCCGGTTTCCCTGAGGACGATCCGCAGGAAACGCTCACTGGCTTCGCGCAGCCAGGCTGCATCAAGGGCGAGGTCCGATGAGACGCCGGCAGCCCGTTTCACGGCGGCAAATTCCTGATCGAAGCACTCCTCCGGTACCCCTAGCGCGACCTTGCCGAAAAGCTGGATGAAACGGCGAAAGGCATCGTAGCCAAAACGTTCGTCGTCCGTCATGTCTATCAGGCCGCGCAGTGTCACTTGATTCAGGCCGAGATTGAGTATGGTGTCCATCATGCCGGGCATGGACATGGCGGAGCCGGAACGAACCGACACCAGCAGGGGATTGCTCTGGTTGCCGAAGTTTTTGCCGGTTTTAATTTCCAGTGCCTGAATGTTATGCAGAACCTGATCCATCAGGCCGATGGGGAGGGTGTTGTTCCGCAGATACTCAAGGCACGCCTCGGTCGTGATCACGAAGCCGGGCGGTACGTTGATACCGAGCTGAGTCATTCCACAAAGATTGGCGCCCTTGCCGCCTAAAAGGTGCTTGTTTCTGCCGTCACCCTCAGCAAAAGAATAGATATATCTGTTCTGCATCAGTCGCTCCTCGTATACCAGGCTGTTATGGGGCGGCAAAATCTGCCACCTGTTTTTTAATACTGTCGTTGCTTTAGGCGATAGTTTTCTGAGTGTTCCAGAACCTGCAACTGGGCTAGCGCTTTCATGAGTTCAAGCCGGGCCTGATCTTTGTCGCTAAACAGGGCGCTGCTGCGAAGTTGCTGGGTAGCGCTGTTTCTGGCCGCCAGGGCGGCATCCTCGTTTATTTCGGTTGACCGCAAGATCTGGTCGGCCAGTATGGTCAGCAGATTGTCCTTGACCTCAAGGTAACCACCTGACAGATAAAAGAACTG
>JBKCCF010000241.1:0-12671 GCA_046305255.1 Methylococcaceae bacterium | reverse complement strand
GCCATATGGGCGGCAGCGGCCATGATCCCGGCGCGTGCCGCCTCATCCAGCGAGGCCTCTCCGGTCGGCGTCAGCCAGCGGTCGCACATACTCAACACCACTTCCAGCGCGCCCTTGGTCAGCGCCAGGCTGCCGCCCTTGGCATCACCGTGCAGGGTGGTCATGCAGCGATTTTCCGATTCAAAGGGTATCTCGCCGATTCGGGGGAAACGCGCGTCCAGCGCCGGCTTTCGCAACCCCGCCTTAAGTGCCGCCACCAGCAGGGCAGCCTCGGTAGGATCACCCTGTATCGTCCAGACCCCGGGCTTTTGTCTGACCAGTGAGGCATCGTTCGCCAGCGCCGCAGCGCCCAGCAATGCGGCCAGCGCGGGGGTGACCGGCTGTTCACTACCACCTGCCAGCACACGGCCGTAGGGTTCGTAGCCAACGCCGGTGAGAGTGATCGTGCTGCCTGCCACCCATACCTTGCGGACGGTCATCTCATCCCGCGTCAACGTACCGGTCTTGTCGGAGCAGATGACCGAGGTGCAGCCCAGGGTCTCGACTGCGGGTAGTTGGCGTATCAGGGCATTGCGCCGGATCATGCGGTTTGCCCCTATGGCGAGCGAAATGGTCACCACCGCCGGCAGCGCTTCTGGCACAACCGCCACGGCCAGGGCGATCCCGAATAACACCATCTCATGGAGCGGTTCACCTCGCTGCAACCCAAGCGCGACGATGACAACAACAATCAGCACCCCCAATAACGCCAGATTGTTGCCGACCTTGTTAAGCGCTTTCTGTAATGGCGTATCGTGGCGAGGGGTCGTCTTAAGCAGGCTGACAATACGGCCAAACTCCGTATTCATGCCGGTGGCGATCACGATACCCACCCCCCTTCCGCTCGCAAGGGTAGTCCCGGCATAGAGCATGGTGTGCCGTTCAGCGATAGCGGCACACTCATCCACCACGGCGTCGGCCTGTTTCTCGACGGGTAGCGACTCTCCGGTCAAGGGTGCCTCGTTAGCGCTCAGGCGAATACTCTCGATCAGCCGCAGATCGGCCGGTACCCGGTTGCCAGCGACCACCCTGACCACATCCCCAGGTACCAGCCGATGCGCCGGCACCTCGACCCAGGCACCATTGCGGCGAACACTTGCGGTCGGCGCGGCCATTTTCTGTAAGGCTTCCATCGCTTTTTCCGCCCGGTACTCCTGCACAAAGCCCAGCACCACGGCGAGTAGCACAATCACACTGATCACACTGGCTTCGACGCCATGACCGACATAAACCGAGAATCCGATGGCCAGCAACAGGATGAAGATCAGTACACTGCGGAACTGATTTAGCAGCAAGGTAACGACAGACACTCCCGGTTCAGCGTCGATTTCGTTGTAGCCATGGATCGCCAGCCGGTGCTGCGCCTGACGGGCGCTAAGCCCCTCGGGGCTGGAATCAAGCCTGGTGCAGGTCTGTCGGATACTTAACCGGTGCCAAGCCGGCGCTGGGTTGGATGCAGGCGTTTTCATGATATGCGGGCCACTCTCAAGGGTTATCGACACCAGCCAGCATACTGCAGACCCTCAGCAGGGCCACGCGGTGCCGTGGAAGTGAAACACCTGCCACGCCCCTGCTAGCGGTCGCGGTCTAGCTCTGCCGCTGATGCAGGGGGCTCTTGCGCGGAAAATGGGCCTTGAGAAACTCCATTTGATCGCTCAACACTCTACGGCCCTGCAAATATACATATTCGGCATGGGTGGGTGCAAATGGTATCGCCAGCAACTGCATCCCAGCCTGCTCCGGCGTCCGGCCCGCCTTGTGGTTGTTACAGCGCTTACAGGCGGTCACTACATTGCTCCAGATATCCTGACCGCCCTTACTGATGGGCTGAACATGATCACGGGAGAGATCGGAATGGAGAAAATGAAAGCCGCAGTAAAGACAGAGGTTGTTATCGCGACGGAATAGCGATGGATTATTCAGAGGCGGGACATAGTGGGGATCACCGCCATGAGCTTTCTTCTGACAATGATGCGTAGCGATGATGGAGTTGACTTCGATCACACTGCGCTGGCCAGTCATGGCGTTGATACCACCCCGCAAGGTATAGAGCAGACTGCCGCAACTATATGCCACAGCGTTCAGGTGATAGAGTTTTGCAGCATCCTGATAGCCCAGCCATTCCAGCGGCATGCCGGACGCGTCGGTTCGCAACACCTGTAGATGAACATTCTCCATGGGTAATCCTCGGTTCGCAGTGGTGAGTTAGGGTCAGGGTCTGTTACGGATCGCTAAATGATTGATTTTTTGTTGAGTTATGCACAGTGTATGAAATTTGTCTGTCAAGTAAAAATTTTACCCGCACCATTGTTACAACGATCCGCTCTCGCCCTGCAAGTCATTGTTCTTTCTATCCGCGCACGCACTCGTCCAATTTATGACCAATCCGGCCCAAACCCCGTAATGACGGGTATTGCCGCCGATGTCTCCCAGGCTTTCAACAGAGTTATCCACAAGCACTGTGGATAATTGCCCGGCACTTGAGGCGACTTGCTACTCACAGGCTGAAGCCCGGCCAGAATGAGTACGGTGCTCAACATCGCCATCCCGGCCCCCATGTACCGGGTTTTCGACTATCGGCCGCCACCCGCTTTCGATGTGTCCGTCCTGCAGCCCGGCCAGCGGGTAGCGGTGCCGTTTGGTCGGGGTCAGGCCATTGGCATCCTGTTGAGTCTTGCCGACAGTTCCGAAATTGAGCCCTCCCGCCTGCGTCAGGCCATCGCCATTCTGGATGCAGAGCCTCTGCTCGGGCGGGATGATCTCCAGCTGCTGGTTTGGGCCAGCCGGTACTACCATCACCCGGTGGGAGAGGTCATCGCCAGTTCATTGCCTGTTCTGCTGCGCAAGGGCGAGGCGACCGCACCACCGCCACGACTGATAGCCGAGCCCGCCAACCACGCGCAGCCGCCACATGTCCTCAAGCGGGCGCCTCGGCAGGCTCAACTGTTAAGCCGGCTGCAGGATAGTGCCGGCGGACTGAGTGCCGCAGAACTCCGTGGCGTGGATGCAGATTACAGCGCGGCGGCCAGAGCGCTGATTACCAGGGGATTGGCCCGCTGGGTGGCCGCGCCGGCTGTTTCGCCGGCGCCGTACCCGACACCCGCGACAAACCGACTACCGTCTACCCATCTAAACCTCAATCCACACCAAAGCGCAGCCGTAGAAGTTCTTACTCAGGCACTAGGCCGATTTGAGGTCTTCCTACTGGACGGTGTGACCGGCAGCGGCAAAACCGAGGTTTATCTGCAACTGGCAGCGGAAGTACTGGCACGTGGCCAGCAGGTGATCGTGTTGCTGCCCGAGATCAATCTGACGCCGCAACTGGAGTCCCGGTTCCGGTCCCGACTGGATGCACCGGTGGCCATTTTTCACTCCGGTCTCGCTGATAGCGAGCGCCGGCGTGCCTGGCTGGGCCTGCAAAAGGGCCAGACTTCCATCCTGCTGGGCACCCGTTCAGCGGCATTCATTCCGGCACCCGCGCTAGGGCTGATCATTCTGGATGAGGAACATGACGCCTCGTTCAAGCAGCAGGAGGGTTTCCGCTTTTCCGCGCGTGATGTGGCCGTGATGCGGGCACGCTTTAGCAGCGTACCTGTCGTGCTGGGATCGGCTACGCCTTCACTGGAGAGCCTGCACAATGTCCGGCAACAGCGTTATCAGCGGCTGGAGCTGCCGCTACGCGCCGGCAATGCCGCGCCTCCGCGCTTTCGGGTTATTGATCTTCGCGCCCAACATCTGCGAGAGGGTATTTCAGCCCAGTTGTCGGGTGATATCACCAAGACCCTGGCGCGAGGCGAACAGGCCCTGCTATTCGTCAACCGGCGCGGCTATGCCCCCACCTTGATTTGCCACGACTGCGGCTGGGTGGCACCCTGCCGGCGCTGTGATGCCCACCTCGTCATCCATGCCGGCGATCGCAGGCTGCGCTGCCATCACTGCGGCCTTGATGAACGACTGCCAGCGGCCTGTCCCTCCTGCGGCAAAACCGATCTGCAGGCCCTTGGGCTGGGCACTGAACGGGTTGAAGCGGCACTGGTGGAGATGTTCCCCACCGCCCGCGTGGCGCGGATCGACCGCGACAGCACCCGCCGCAAAGGCTCACTGCAGCGACTCCTCGCCGATATCCACGACAACCGCATCAATATCCTGATCGGTACCCAGATGCTGGCCAAAGGCCACCATTTTCCCGGCGTGACCCTGGTGGGAATGCTGGATGTCGATGCCGGGCTTTTCAGTACCGACTTTCGGGCCAGCGAACGCACGGCTCAACTCATCGTCCAGGTGGCGGGCAGAGCCGGGCGGGAGGACAAACCCGGCACCGTTATTCTGCAAACCCGCCACCCCGATCACCCGCTATTGCAGCGACTGGTTTTCAGGGGCTATCCCGATTTCGCCAGCGCCTGTCTGGCCGAGCGGCAGGCAGCGGCATTGCCACCCTACACCCATCAAGCCCTATGGCGCGCCGAAGCCACCGATAGCAGCGCCGCCATGAGTTTTCTGAATGACCTCGCGACACAGGCGCGCACTCTGGCCCTCGGCGCACTGTTGGTGCTTGGTCCTGCGCCAGCGCCGCTCGCCCGCCGCGGTAACCGCTACCGCTGGCAATTGCTGATGCAATCTGATCAGCGCTCCGTCCTGCATGCGGCGATTGATCAGATGCTGCAGTCTGCGACAGGCCGGTCAACACCGCGCAGCATTCGGTGGTCGGTGGATGTCGATCCGGTGGATCTTTTTTAAGGCAGCGGAACCGGCGCAGTGTCACTTTTTGCTGACGAAAACGATGGAGCCTATTCCACTTTTCTGGAAGAATGACCGCGTGTCGAGAACCTTGCGATAGGCCGTCAGCGGCGGCTACCCGAACCGCTCGGCTCCACCGGATGATAATTTCGGCGGCACAGCAGGAGACCTGAAACGGGTCTGGCCGCGGCTTGGCTCGTTGCCCACGGATGACAGAACCCGAAACCATGATCGCCCCCGGGCGAATGACTCAATAACTATAAGCCGTAACTGTCAGAGGAGAATCATGATGACTACAGACAACCAGGAACCGGAAGAAACCCAGGCTGCCCCGGAAATCGAACCACCCGCCACACCGCAGCCAGCAAAAACCGCTGAGGACTCACTGCATGAGAAACTGGGCGGCGATGCTGCGATTGATGCAGCGGTCGACATTCTCTGCCGCAAACTGAGCACGGATGCCCGGATCAACTACTTCTTCTTCGGCATCAGTGCGGCGGATATGGCCAACCGGCAAAGAACCTTCCTGACCACGGCCCTCGGCTGCGGCGGCGATGAGGGCGCGACCCATCTGCGCAAGGATCACGCGCCGCAGGTGGCCATGGGACTCAATGACCGGCATTTTGACGTCATCCTGGCCCTGCTCGGCGCGACCCTCAGCGACATGGAAATCGCTGAAGAACTGATCGCCGAGATTACCGCCGCCGCCGCCAGTAACCGTGGGGCTATTCTGGGTCGCTAGACCGACACCCTCCCGTTGGTGTGAAACCGACCCCTTACGCCAGCGGGACTGTTCCTACTGTAGCCTGTTACGCCTGTTCCGGTGGCGGCGCATCGACCCCGCAGGCGGCTTGGCGCCGACGCTTGAGCAGCACCGGCAACACTTCAAATACCAGCAGCACGCCACCGTACACGCCCATCAACCCCGCCCCGCTCAGCCACGGGTTCCAGCCACAGACCTCGACCATCTCCCGATCCAGACCGAACAGTGCCACTCCCAGCACCAGATAGGCGCAAATACTGGCCAATGGGTACGGCACGGGATAATAGTGCCGCCCCAGTAGCCATGAGATTAGCGCCATGCTGGCGTAACAGCCCAGCGTCGCCCATGCCGAGCCCGCATACCCATACAGAGGGACCAACCAGACATTGAGACCTATCGTAAGGGCCGCGCCAGCGATGGACACCCAGGCACCGAGCAAGGTCCGATCGGTGAGTTTGTACCAGATCGACAGATTAACGTAGATGCCGAGGAACAGGTTTGCCATCAGCAGGATCGGCACTACCGCCAGTCCTGCCCGGTATTCCTCGCCAATGAAGTACTTGAACACATCAATAAACAGTGTCACCAACAGGAAGATGAACACGCAGAAAATCACAAAATAGCGCATTACCCGCGCATAAGTGTGGCGGGCATCATCTCGTCGTGCCTGGGCAAAGAAAAAGGGCTCGCCGGCATAGCGAAAGGCCTGCACAAACAGGGTCATCAGGATCGACAGTTTGTAACAGGCACCATAGATACCCAGCAATTTGAGGTTGGTCGTCAGGTCGTGGGGTAGCAGATACTTCAGGATAGCCCGATCCAGCATTTCATTGATCATGCCGGCAAAGCCGATGACAACCATCGGCAGGGAATAGGCCAGCATGGGCCGGATCAGCCGCAAACCGGCACGGGGTTTGAAGCCGCACAACTGGGGTATCAGCAACAGCAACTTGCCGGCGCTTGCGATGAGATTGGCCAGGAAAATGTAACCGACACCGATGGCGGGATCATAGAGGCGGGCCACGAGCGACTCCGGCCAGCGCAGAGCCACTTTGGGCCAGACCAGCAGAAACAGCAGGTTCAGCCCTATCGCCAGCATAATCTCGGTCATTTTGATGCCGGCAAAACGCAAGGCCCGCTCCTCCGCCCGCAAGCGGGCAAAGGGCAGGGCCGCCAAAGCATCAATCGCCAGTATGAGACCAAACCAGACCAGATATTCGGGGTGAGCCGGGTAGCGCAGCAATTCTGCCAGCGGCTGCTTAAACAGGATGATCGCCAGCACGAACACCAGGTTGACCGGGAGCAGCACCCCAAATGCGGCAGAGTAGGCCGCCCCTGGAGCGGCACCCTCGTGTTTGCGAAAACGGAAATAGCCGGTCTCCAACCCCAGCACCAATACCACGGCAAAAAAGCCGGCATAGGCGTAAAACTCCGATACCACGCCATAGTCAGCCGCTGCAAAGGTATAGGTGTAGAGCGGAACCAGCAGATAGTTCAGAAAGCGGCCGACGATGCTGCTGAGTCCGTAAACGACGGTTTGTGATGCGAGTTTTCGGAGTGGGCTCAAGATGATTCTGTACGACGAAAGGTAAGCGTGCACCATTGTAAGGGCGCGGGTACGGCTGAGACAAAAACTACCGTGTTTTGCAATGAAGCAAGGCTGAGGGGATACTAGCGCCAACGGAATCCGACTGACGGCCTGTCCGTGGCCGCCCCGCCGAAACATCATGCACGACACCCTTCCCCTGCTTCGCGATTACACGTTTCCAGCGCTTCGCCGCACACGACTGGACACGGTTCAAGTCAACCTGGGCTATCGCTGCAATCAGGCCTGTCTCCATTGTCACGTCAATGCAAGCCCGAAACGTACGGAGATGATGACCCTCGACACCGTGCAGCACGTGATCGCCCTCCTGTCAGCGTCCGATGTCAGGGTCCTCGATCTCACCGGCGGAGCCCCTGAGATGAACCCACATTTCCGTCTGTTGGTCCGGGCGGCGCGGCAACAGGGCCTAAGGGTCATCGACCGCTGCAATCTGAGTATCCTGGTAGAGCCGGGCTATGCCGATCTGGCTGACTTTCTGGCAACAGAGCGCGTCGAGATCGTCGCTTCGCTGCCCTGTTATCTTGAGGAAAATGTCGATCAGCAACGGGGCTCGGGCATTTTTGCCGCCAGTATGCGCGCGCTGGGCATCCTTAACAGCCTTGGCTACGGCCAGCCGGACTCTGGCCTGATCCTGAATCTGGTATTCAACCCTCAAGGCGATCAACTCCCCCCGGCACAAGACGCGCTTGAGTTCGCCTATCATCAAGAGCTTAAACAGCGCTACGGCATCGTCTTCAATCGCCTGTTCGCTCTCGCCAACATGCCGATTCAACGCTATGGCAGCACACTGATTTCCAACGGCCAGTTCAGAACCTACATGGATCGCCTGATAGCCTCCCACAATCCGGATAATCTGGCGCAGGTCATGTGTCGGCACACCATCAGCATTGATTGGCAGGGTTTCGTCTATGATTGTGATTTCAACCAGATGCTCCACATGGCGCCGGGAGCGGCCGGCAGCGGGAGCCTTCATATCCGCGCACTGGACACTCGCAACCTTGAAGGGCGACCGATCCATACCGCCGGCCACTGTTACGGCTGCACCGCAGGCGCGGGCAGCAGTTGCGGCGGGGCGCTGGCACCGGCCGGATTCCAGCCCGCCCAAGGCGCCTGAATGGCTGTGCTGCCATGATTGAACTTAAACATGTCTCCAAGCGCTACTCCGATAGTGGTGATGCGCTGTCCGACATCAATTTCCGGGTAGAGCGGGGTGAACTGGTATTTCTGACCGGCCATTCAGGCGCCGGCAAAAGTACCCTGTTGCGACTGATCCCGGTGATCGAACGCCCAACCCAGGGCGAGATTCTGCTGGATGAGCAACCGGTGCAAGATCTGCCCGGTCGCCAGATTCCGTTTCTCCGTCGCAAACTGGGTTTGATTTTTCAGGATTACCGGCTGCTGCATGATCGCAGTGTTTTCGAGAATGTCGCCCTGCCGCTGTTGATTACCGGCCACAACCCGCTGGATGTCGGCCGCCGGGTGCGGGCGGCACTGGACAAGGTCGGTTTGTTACGCAAGGAGAAGCGACTGCCGCTAACCCTCTCCGGCGGGGAACAGCAGCGCGTCGGTATCGCCCGGGCCATTGTCCACAAACCCCCGATCATTCTGGCCGACGAGCCAACCGGTAACCTTGATCCTGGCCTAGCCACGGAAATCATGGCCATGTTTCGTGAATTCAATAATGTCGGGGTCACCGTACTGATCGCTAGCCACGACCTCAATTTGATCCATCGCTTCGGCAACCGCACCTTGCAGCTGGAACATGGCCGCCTGCTGGAGAAACCCTGACCCATGGCAAAGATGCGAAAATCCAGCTTCCGGCGCGGCATCTTCCGCCCGCCGCTCACGTCAGATGACCGGCTGGTTGATGTGATCAAAGCCCATGCCGCGCTCCAGTATGCCACTCTCAAGGCCAGCTTCCGGCGACTCTGGAAAACCCCGGTTGCCAGCCTGCTGACCATCCTTGTGGTGGCCATCGCTCTAGCTCTGCCGGCGAGCTTCAACGCCCTTATCCAGAATGCTCGGTCCCCGATAGAGGCTCTGGCAACCACCAGCCAGATCTCGCTGTTCCTGAAGCCGGAACTGTCCAACGATACTGCGCTTAAAGTCGCTGAGCGCCTGAGGAATAACCCCCGTATTGCCGCTACAGAGCTCATCAGCAAAGAGGCCGGTTTGAAAGAACTCGCGGCCTACAGTGGATTCGGCGACGCTCTGGCCGCTCTCAACAGCAATCCGCTACCGACCGTTCTTATCATTCATCCGGCGGCCACCGACACCCTGTCAGTCACAGACCTGCTGGCTGAACTGAAAACCCTCAAGGAAGCAGATCTGGTGCAGTTCGATAGCGAATGGCTGCAGAAGCTGCAAGTCATGCTGGCGATAGCCGATCGCTGTGCGCTTGCCTTCGGTCTGCTGCTGGGGATCGGCGTTATCTTCATTGTCGGCAATACCATCAGGCTGGAATTACAGAATCGCCGTGAGGAAATCGCCGTCAGCCAGTTACTCGGCGCAACCAATCACTTCATCCGGCGCCCGTTCGTCCACGCCGGACTTTGGTATGCCTTCCTGGGTGCCATTCTGGCCTGGCTATTGGCAAACCTCCTGCTGCTTGGCGTCCGTGACCCCGTAAACCAGCTGGCGGCCCTTTACGGCAGCGACTACCGCCTGTCTTTTCTGGGCTTTCAGGACACTGCGCTACTGATTGGCGCGTCGGTATTACTAGGCATGACCGGAGCCTGGGTGGTAGTGTCACACCATCTCAAACTGCCGGCATCCCGCTAACGGAACCTACTGTTAGCACTCCTTGTCCCACAGTGCTAATATGAACTCGCTTCAACAACAGGGGAAAAGCATGAGCAACGCATTGAGCCTGCCACTGAATCTATCGCTGGGCTCCATTGATGATTATCTGAACTCGGTCAACCGGATAGCGCGACTCGACGCTGATGAGGAGCGTGAGCTTGCAGTCCGGCTTCGCACCGATGGCGATCTGGAAGCTGCGCGTCAGTTGGTGCTGGCGAACCTGCGCTTCGTGGTTCACGTCGCCCGCGGCTATATGGGCTATGGGCTGCCCCTTCCTGACCTTATTCAGGAAGGCAATATCGGCCTGATGAAGGCGGTGAAGCGCTATGACCCGGACGTCGGGGTGCGACTCGTTTCCTTTGCCGTACACTGGATCAAGGCGGAGATCCACGAATTCATCATACAGAACTGGCGCATCGTCAAGGTCGCGACGACCAAGGCCCAGCGCAAACTGTTCTTCAACTTGCGC
This sequence comes from Methylococcaceae bacterium, assembly GCA_046305255.1. Lineage (GTDB taxonomy): Bacteria > Pseudomonadota > Gammaproteobacteria > Methylococcales > Methylococcaceae > UBA6136. The sequence continues at coordinate 2,255 of JBKCCF010000241.1, read as the reverse complement.
AAATACAAAACCCGCCTAGGCTGGCTGAGTGAGGACGAGGCCAACACGGTAGCGGAAGATCTGGGTGTTGACGTCGCCTCAGTTTATGAAATGGAAGGGCGACTCAGCGGCCAGGACATGGCATTTGACGCGAGCGACGACGCGGAAGATAGCGAGCGCGATGCGTCGGCACCGGTCCATTACCTGCAACAGGAGAACGCTGACCCCGCTGCTCAGTTTGAGGATGACGACTGGGGCCAGCACAAGCAACAGCGGTTGCTGACAGCCATCGGCCAACTGGATGAGCGTAGCCGCGACATCGTCCAGTCGCGCTGGCTGGGGGAAGAAAAACTGACACTCCATGACCTGGCCGCCCGCTACAACGTATCGGCAGAGCGCATCCGCCAACTGGAAAACTCGGCCATGAAGCGAATCAAGTTGGCTATGGTGGCCTAACCAACGCCACGCCAAAGAAGGCGGCTTCGGCCGCCTTTTTTGCGCCGGTCAGCCGCTGCACGCTTTGACGGACCGCGCTAGCGCCGCTTTTGATAGGACAATCCCGCTGTGTTTTCCGACAATTTCGTTTAAGATTCGACGCAGTTACAGTTCCGGAACACTCTAAAAGCGGTATGAAATCATTCGAAGTAAAACTCAAATCGGACCCGGAAGATGTCATCGCCAAAGCCAAAACTGCAGCACGAAACAATGGGGTGAATCTGGTGGGTGACGGTCAAACCGGTCATTTTGTCGGTCACGGCATTGAGGGCAGTTACCTGATCCTTGAGGACACCCTGGCGATCCAGATTTCAAAAAAACCGTTCATCATGCCGTGGAGCCTGATCGAATCCACTCTACGCAATTACTTCGCCTGACCAGCCCTCGCTCAACCACAGCCGCCTACCGCACCGCAGGCGGTGCAGAAATCACAGCCATCTTTGATGATGACTGCGTGATTTCCGCATTCGGGGCAGCGTTTACCGGGCCGTGGTTCCAACACACGGGCCGATAGCATCCCAAGCGGCATAATCTGCTCGGCATCATAGGCTACGATGCCCATGTCCTCCACCGGATAGCCTGCTTCGTCCAGAATGCCTAGCAGAGCGTAGCGATGAATCATCAGCCGCACCAGATAGGCAACCGTCGAAGGGTAATTGGTCTTGCGCTCTTCACCGGGCACCCAGGCCAGAAAATCGCCGCGAGGCTCGGCAAAATCGATCAACTGCCGCAGTTTCGCGCCTATCCAGGCCGGGTCAATTACCCGCATATCATAGGACAGCGACTTGCAGAGACCGTCCAGAACCCGAGGATAGGCACCCGACAGCCACACCGAATAGGGTCGACGTTGTCCATTCGGCAATACCAGTTCCTTCAATCCCATCACAAAATCATCAAGGGTCGCGGGATTATAGATATCCACGGTCCATGACAGCGTGCCGTCCGGGCCGGTCTTGGGCTCCTTGGGCGACATCAGTGCCTTCAGAACCGGCGTGTCGCCGATTTCATCGAAGGCACCCAGGGTGTCGCAGCGGAGATACACCAGCTTCGCAAAGCCGGCCACCAGGCTGGGCATCCGCAATGGCTCACCCAGGGGTGGCAAAGGCAGGTCGAAACCGTCATCGCTGGCGGTCTTCATCAGGCTTTCCAGTTTGGCCTTGAGCCAGCCCCGATCGTTCGAACGCATATCCATGGAAAGAGATTTCGCCACCGCACCCAGCCCTCGCGGCTGCTCTGCACCATTGATCCAGACCTCGAAGGGAGAGCCCTGACCATCCTCCAGATGGCCAACAAACACCGCAAACGAGCCTCGCGGGTGGTCGACCATATAGCACCAGGAAGGATTGCCACCCAGCGGCCGGGGACGTCGGCGCCAGCGCAGGGATGCCAGCGTCGGGGCCGGCACCCGCTCCAACCGTAACCGGCGGTTGGGGTCGGACTCGTCGAAATCGGGTTCGACCACGGCGGCCTGTACGGCATGAGCGTCGCTGGCGTCCAGCACCGCGCCGGTGATGAGATTGGGCCGATAGGTTGCAAGGCCCTTGAGCCCATGGCGCCAGGCCTCAAGATACAGATCCTTGAAGGCATCAAAGGGATAATCGGCCGGCACGTTAACGGTCTTGGAAATACTGGTATCAATCGCTGGCTGGACTGCCGCCAGCATTCGCATGTGATCCAGTGCCCCGATTTCGAGCGCCGTAACCCAGTGTTCAGGCAGATGGTCGGTATCACCTCCCTCCAGCCGGTAACGGCGGTAGGCATGATCTTCCACCGCATAATCC
>JBKCCF010000240.1:0-2176 GCA_046305255.1 Methylococcaceae bacterium | reverse complement strand
TGCGGCGCCGGACACAACATCCGCCTGCTGATGAAGAAGCTGCGGCTTCTTTGGCCCGAAATTATGGAGTGGCTGTATACCCAGTTGGCCCGATATATGACTCGCCTACTCATACACAGAGCTTGATTCCGACTTGTTCAGCGCGGACTTAGTAGAGGATTACTTGAAGTAGTCAAAGACCGAGCCAAAAGATGCCTGGCCATTGGGTGTAAGCAGCACAGCGGGTGGTAAGTCCCCTAATGCCCATGGGGTTATTGATTGGGTATAAAGCAACATCAGAAAAAGAATCCTGTTATACGCATCCGGATACCAGTGGAGATGGGAAGATATGAATCCAATCGATCAGGGAAACTTGCCCAAAGACGTTGAGGTCGGTGATGTTGAGGGCAGATCGGAACCGAAAGCCGCCCTACGGCACTGCATCGCCCTGGTGGATTCCCGTCACCTGAGTCGATCCTCACTCACCAATATGCTGTCCACCCTGGCGGGGGGTAACCGCTTTGATGATTTCAGCGTACGCGCGTTTGCCAGCACGGCTGAGCTTTCGGCGGCGCAATCGGAAAACGGGCCTCTGGCCTGGGCCATGATTCTGGTGAATCTGGGTGCCCTCTGCCCCCTGAGCGAAGAGGCGCGGGCCATGCTGGATCCCCTGCGAGCGGCCTATCAGCGGGTGCCGGTCATGGTGCTGACCGACTGTGCCAATTCAGGTCATGTTCAGTCCACACTGGCCGATGGCATCAGAGGCTATATCACCTCAAGCATGGACTCGGCGATGCTGATTCACGCCATTCGCATGGTGATTGCGGGCGGAACCTTCCCCCCCCTGGAGGCATTGGTGTCGGACGGCGGGGATGAACCTTTCGCAGCGGGAAGTGAGGATACGGTCAACGAACTGGTCGCAAGCCTGACGCCGAGGCAGGCTGAAGTGTTCGCTCTGCTGAAGCAGGGCCGGTCCAACAAGTTCATTGCCCACGAGCTTAATATGCATGAAAGCACGGTGAAGGTTCATGTCCGCCATATCATGCACAAGTTCAAGGCGACCAATCGTACCCACGCGGTCTATCTCGCCAATGCCGGCAAGGGCTGAGTGATCAGCCTGTTCCGGGGTGCGGATCTGATGCCGCCCCGCCGGATTTTGCGGCCGCTACAGGCGCGGCAGGAAGGGCAGGTCGAAACGGGTGGCGAGTGAGGTGCCCACGGTGTAGTCGGGCGCGTCGCGGGTCAGTCCTACCCCCGCCGTAAAGTCCAGAAACATGCCTTTGCCGAGTATGGTCGAGGCGCCGAAATTCATGACGCTGATGTTGCGGTCGGTGCCGCGTAAGCCTTTGCCGTTCAATTCAAAATCGTTGACGAAGCTTTGGGCGAGAATGATTCTGAGCGAGGTCTCCGGGCTGGCTCCCAGAATGGTGCCCAGCTGAAATCCCAGTGTATCGCCTGGCCGCTGGCTGTTCTTTTCAAATGCCGACTGATAGGAGACCGTTCCGATAAATACCAGCGGATCCTGTCTTTTGGTCAGCGTGACGGCGCCCTGCAGTTCATCAAAGCCGCTACCGATAGGGTTACGGTTTGGAATTTGCCCCGTCTCGCTGTCCCAGGTGAAGCGGGCAATGACGTCCGGCCACCAGTTTTTCTCGGTGAGCAGTGTCTTGGCAAGACCCAGCCGGAAATCGCCAAAGCCGGTGCCCTTGGTGCTCTGTGACGTTACGACACCGGCTGCCGTCGAGCTGGTGTATTCGGTATCGGAGGACTGGTAGGGGATGTTGGCTTCAAGCTGGGCATCGTATGGCAGGCCCAGACGAGCAAACACATTGCCGCCGATGATGTCGGTATTGGCATTCAGTGAACCGCCGGTCACGCCTTGTGGCGTATTCAACAATAGCGTTTGCTGCCTGGAATAGCGCTGGTATGTAAAGCCGGGTTGCGCTTCAAATTGCCCATAGGGCAGCAGCAAGGCGCCACTGATGACCAGCGTTCGGTCCAGTGCCCGCTCGGCAGCTTCTTCATCAACATCGAACACCCCGGGCGCGGTTTTGCCTGCCGGTTTCTGCGGCGTCACGGCTGTCGTTCTGGGAGGCGATGACTGAGCCAGCTGGGGCGGTACCGGTGGCGTGGCGGTTGGCGGGGTGGGGCGGGTCGCTGTGGCGACGGGAGTTGTTGCCGGTTGTGGTGTCGGCGT
>JBKCCF010000239.1:0-19382 GCA_046305255.1 Methylococcaceae bacterium | reverse complement strand
TCAATAATGCTGCCGTTTTAAATATCAGCACCACACAGAAAATCGCGGCGACGGATGGCCACCCCACATGGCGGGTGGTTTTGGATATACCCGAAGGCACGCCTTTTGATGACTTTCTGAAGCGTTATTTCGGGGAGGGGGGGCCTGGGGCGCCTGGCGGTATTCCGGGTGGGCCGGGGGATGGTGAGCCCAGTGAAGCCAAGTCGTTGGGTTCTGGTTTTGTAATTTCTCCGGACGGCTATGTTATTACCAACCATCACGTCATCAAGGACGCTGATGAAGTTGTGGTCCGTCTAAAAGACCGGCGTGAGCTGGTGGCCAAGGTTGTAGGTTCGGATAAGCGTAGTGACATCGCGTTGCTGAAAGTCGAGGCAAAGGATCTGCCTGTCGTGAAAATGGGTTCTGCCGAAGCGCTAAAGGTAGGTGAGTGGGTGCTGGCAATTGGTTCTCCATTCGGATTTGATCACTCTGTAACGGCCGGTATCGTCAGCGCCAAGGGGCGAAGCCTTCCCAGCGACAACTATGTGCCTTTCATACAAACTGATGTTGCCATCAATCCCGGTAATTCTGGAGGCCCACTGTTCAATCTTGACGGCCAGGTGGTAGGCGTCAACTCCCAGATCTACAGCCGAACCGGTGGTTTCATGGGCTTGTCCTTCTCGATACCGATTGATGTCGCCATGCAGGTTGTCGATCAACTAAAGTCGCAAGGCCGCGTGTCACGCGGTTGGTTGGGTGTACAGATACAGGATGTGACTCGAGATTTGGCCGAATCTTTTGGCATGAAGACACCTCATGGCGCCTTGGTGTCCCGAATACTGCCCAAAAGTCCCGCTGAAGAGGCAGGCCTTCAGATAGGGGACATAATTGAGGAATTCAATGGTCGGGATATTGCCACCTCGGCCGCGCTACCGCCCATGGTAGGGGCGACCGGGATTGGTCAGACTGCGAGGCTCAAGGTGTTGCGGCAAGGGGAATCTCGCGAGGTGACTATCAAAATCGGCATGTTGCCGGAGGAAGAGCCCAAGCTGGCGGGTGCCCAGGAAACTGCAGCCGGAGACAAAATTGCGCGACTAAACATTGCGGTGAGCTCACTTACTCCCGAGCAACGGACTCAGTTGGAATTGCCAAAAGCCAGTGGAGGCGTGCTGATTCAGTCGGTCTCTCCTGGGCCTGCCTATGACGCTGGTGTGAGGCGGGGGGATATCCTTCTGAGAATTCAGGATCAGCTCGTCAAGGATGCGAAGCAGTTGAATGACATTGTCAAGTTGCAACCCAAGGGCAAGTCAGTTGCTGTACTCATCCAGCGTCAGGGGGGCACCCAGTTCCTCGCCATCAAGCTAAAGGACTGACGCAGTGACAGAACAAAAACATATACGCAACTTCTCCATCATCGCTCATATCGATCATGGAAAATCAACGCTGGCGGACCGATTCATTCAGACCTGTGGTGGCTTGAGTGAACGGGAGATGTCCGCTCAGGTGCTTGATTCGATGGATATTGAGCGAGAACGCGGTATTACTATCAAAGCCCAGAGTGTTACTCTCGGCTACAAAGCACGCGATGGTATTACCTATCAGCTCAACTTTATCGATACTCCCGGCCATGTCGATTTTTCCTACGAGGTCTCGCGCTCCCTGGCGGCCTGTGAAGGAGCCTTGCTGGTGGTGGATGCTGCACAAGGCGTTGAAGCCCAGAGTGTAGCCAACTGTTATACCGCAATAGAGCAGGGGCTTGAGGTTATCCCGGTCCTTAACAAGATCGACCTGCCGTCCGCTGAACCTGAACGGGTCTGTAATGAAATCGAGGAAATTATCGGGGTGCCTGCCGATGAGGCGCTCAGGATAAGCGCCAAGACCGGGCTCGGCGTCGATGAATTGCTCGAACAGTTGGTAGCCAAGGTGCCCGCCCCAACAGGTGACCCGGATGGCCCGTTGCAGGCATTGATCATTGACTCCTGGTTCGATAACTACCTCGGTGTCGTGTCGCTGGTTCGGGTAGTAAACGGGTCGATAAGCAAAAGGCAAAGGATGCTGTTGATGTCTACTGGCAGGAGTCATATCGTCGACAAGGTCGGCGTGTTTACTCCCAAGCCGCTAAACAAGGATACCTTGCACGCCGGCGAAGTTGGCTTTGTAATCGCCGGGATCAAGGACATCTTTGGCGCCCCGGTAGGAGACACCATTACCGCCACCGATCAGCCCTGCTCTGACGCTTTGCCGGGATTCCAGAGAGTTCAGCCGAGGGTTTTCGCGGGTCTCTATCCGGTCGAATCGGATGATTACGAGGATTTGAGAGAGGCTCTCAACAAACTCAATCTAAACGATGCAGCCCTGCAGTATGAGCCGGAAACCTCACAGGCCCTCGGATTTGGTTTTCGCTGTGGTTTCCTTGGCATGTTACACATGGAGATCATCCAGGAGCGCCTTGAGCGTGAATACGACCTTGATTTGATTACGACCGCGCCTACCGTGGTCTACGAGGTTCTGAAAACCGATGACTCTACATTGCTTATCGATAATCCCTCAAAATTGCCGCCGGTCAATGAAATTGTGGAAATTCGCGAACCCATCATTGAGGCCAATATTCTTGTGCCGCAAGATTACCTCGGCAACGTCATCAGTCTCTGTATTGAAAAGCGCGGTGTCCAGAAAAAGATGCAGTACACGGGCGGTCAGGTGGCCATTAGTTTTGAACTTCCCTTGAGTGAAGTGGTACTCGACTTCTTTGATCGGCTCAAGTCCGTAAGTCGTGGTTTCGCCTCGTTTGATTATGAATTTCTGAGGTTCCAGCCTGCGCCCCTGATCAAACTTGACATCCTGATCAACGCCGAAAAGGTTGATGCACTTTCTCTGATCGTACATCGGGATATCAGTCAGACTCGCGGTCGTGACCTGGTCGAGCGAATGAAGGATCTTATTCCACGACAAATGTATGAAGTCGCCATACAGGCTGCCATTGGCGCCAAAATTATCGCTCGCTCGTCGGTTAAGGCGATGCGTAAGAACGTCTTGGCAAAATGTTATGGGGGCGACATCACCCGCAAGAAAAAGCTGTTGGAAAAACAGAAGGCCGGCAAGAAGCGCATGAAACAGGTTGGCAAGATTGACATACCGCAAGAGGCCTTCCTGGCTGTGCTTCGGGTAAGTAAAGACTCCTGATCGGAGCGGGAATAGCATCATGGATTACGATTTTTCGTTTTTTCTCGTTGTGGCTACTTTTGTCACCGGCGTTATCTGGGGAGGTTATCTCTTGATGATACGTGGTAAGCCCGCCAACGAGATTCCGGCCAAGGAACCACTGGTAGTTGAATACGCGCATTCATTTTTTCCGGTTGTGTTGGTAGTGCTGCTGTTACGGTCGTTTCTGTTTGAGCCCTTTCGTATCCCTTCGGGTTCCATGATGCCGACCTTGCTGATTGGCGATTTCATCCTGGTTAACAAATTTACCTATGGTGTGCGGTTGCCGGTCATTAATACCAAGATCATCGAGGCCGGTTCCCCCAAGCGTGGCGATATTGTCGTATTCCGCTTTCCCAAGGACCCAACGGTGGATTACATCAAGCGGGTGGTGGGATTGCCGGGGGATCGCATCAGTTATTACAACAAGCAAATTTTGGTCAACGGCGTTCCGGTCAAGCAAACCACGCTGGGGCCCTATGTTGGCGGCACTCAGGCCGGCGACTCTTCGGGAGAGGAGCTGCTGAGCGAGGACTTGGGGGATGTGAGTCACGATATTCTGGTGAGGAGAGATGAACCTTCGGTTCGTGAAGGCGAATTCAGCGTGCCAGAGGGCCAGTATTTTGTTATGGGGGACAACCGTGACAACAGCAATGACAGTCGTTTCTGGGGCACTGTGCCGGAAGCGAATTTTGTGGGCAGGGCCTTTTTCATCTGGATGAGTTGGGACTCGGGGAAGCCCGGTATTGCGTTCAATCGTATCGGAACATCTTTGCAGTGACACCTCTTATCTATGATTTGAGTCCGGTTCCCGGTTTGGTACACGGCAGAAACCGGAGTGCCAGGCAAGACGGCATGACTTTGTTTAACTTCCTGATTGTGATTGCTGTTTCCGGCTTTCTGGCGACCCTGACCCTCAGGCTTCTGCCTGTTTACCTCAATCACTTCAAGGTGAAAGCAGCGCTGGCGTCGCTGTCGGCTCAGACCGGTATTGCCGTCATGAGCCGCGAGGACATCATGACGGCCCTGCAGAAACGCTGGGATATTGATTCCGTGAGTGACGTGACTCGCGAGCAGGTAGTGATCAGCAGAGAGGGTGGCAGAATCAGGGTACGCGTTGCCTATGATGTCATCCGCCCTGTCATGGGTAACGTGGATGCCCTGGTACATTTTGATGACAGCATTGAGGCAGATCCCCATTGATTCAGGATCCCGATAAACTTGCCCGTAAACTCGGGATCGCTTTTCGGGATCCGGCGTTGCTCAGACGCGCACTGACCCACCGAAGCGCCAATTCCGATAACAACGAGCGACTGGAGTTTCTCGGTGATTCTGTACTGGGATTCGTGATAGCCGAGCGCTTGTACCAGAAGTTTACACAAGCTGACGAGGGCGTCCTCAGTCGCTTGCGCGCTACCTTGGTTAACCAGACCGCACTTGCCAATATCGCTCGCAAACTGAATCTTGGCGACTATCTGATTCTGGGATCCGGTGAACTCAAAAGTGGCGGCTATAGGCGTGATTCCATTCTGTCCGATGCCATGGAGGCCATCATCGGCGCCTTGTTGATGGATCAGGGTATGGAGGCTTGCCGCCAATGGACGCTGACGCTGTTTGCTGAACACATTGACGGTCTCTCTGTGATCGATTGGAAGAAGGATCCCAAGACCCGGCTGCAGGAATCGATGCAGGCACGCGGGCTGGAATTACCCTCCTATGCACTCAAGTCGGTGGTGGGGCAGCCGCATGATCAGAGCTTTATCGTGGAATGTCGGGTATCGCTCACAACGGAAACCTGCCAGGGAGAGGGATCATCCCGCAAACGCGCTGAGCAGGCGTCGGCCGAAAAGATGCTCGTCAAACTCTCAGAAGAATTTGGACTGAAACCATGAAATCGGGTTACGTTGCTCTTGTTGGCCGGCCAAACGTTGGAAAATCGACCCTGCTGAATCATTTGGTTGGGCAAAAAATCAGCATCACCTCCCGACGACCGCAGACGACACGGCACCGCATCCATGGCATCAAAACCACAGCCGAGGGACAAGCTGTTTTTGTAGATACCCCCGGTATCCACGCCAGTCAGAAGCGCGCCATGAATCGCTATCTGAACAAGACGGCCGGGTCCGCGCTGTCTGATGTTGATCTCATCGTCTGGTTACTCGACCGACCCGCCTGGCTAACGGAGGATGATCTGGTAATGGAGCGAATCAAGCGCTCTGGTATTCCCGTCATTCTGGTCATCAATAAAGTTGATCGCATTGAGGACAAGGATCAGTTGTTGCCTTTCCTCAAGGATGCCGGTACCCGTCATGACTTTGTTGAGATCATCCCCATCTCGGCACTGAAGGGCGCGAATCTTGATGTACTCGAATCGCGCATCATGTCTCTGCTGCCTGAGGGCGAGCCAATATTTGCCGAGGATCAGGTCACGGATCGGTCCATGCGTTTTATGGCGGCCGAAATCATCCGCGAGAAACTGCTGCGGTCATTGGGACAGGAGGTGCCCCACGCCATCACGGTGGAAATCGAGCAATTCAGGCAGGAGGCTGACCTCATCAGGCTCAGTGCGCTGATATGGGTGGAACGTGACGGCCAGAAGGCTATCGTGATTGGTCAGAAGGGTGAAGTACTCAAAAAAGTGGGCGAGCGCTCGCGCCATGACATGGAACGCCTATTCGAGAGTAAGGTATTTCTGCAACTGTGGGTCAAAGTGAAAGAGGGCTGGTCAGATGATGAGCGTGCGCTCAGGAGTCTGGGCTATGGTGAGTGAACGTATCGCGCCCGCCTGACGGTCAGGGTAGGGTGCTGCTGGAGCATGCCCTAATTCTGCATTGCCAGCCGTATCGCGAATCCAGCCTGTTTGTCGATGTTATTTCCCAGAACCATGGCCGGATTCGGTTGCTGGGTAAGGGGGTTAAACGAGGGAAACATCCCCTGTCCCACATCCTGAGGCCTTTCGCCAACGTCCGGCTATCCTGGGCAGGGCGCAACGATCTTCCGTTACTGACCGCCGCCGAGTCGGTTGGACAGATGCCTGCCCTGATGGGAGAGGCTCTGTTCTGCGGCTTCTATGTGAATGAACTGCTGCTTTATCTGCTACCCCCGCAAGACCCCCAGCCCGAGGTCTACTGTTTGTATCGTGATGTGCTGGGGCAGCTGGTCCCGGGGCGGTGCCTACAGACGACGCTACGGTTTTTTGAATTGTCGCTGCTCACAGCCATTGGCTATGGCCCCCAGTTGGAATACGACACCGGCGGAAGCCCGATAGACCCTGCGAAGACTTACGACTACCTCGTGGAGCAGGGCCCGCGTCTTGTTGAGCCAGGTCAACCCACCGCGATAGCAGGTGCAACCCTGCTGGGTTTGAGTCGTCGCTGTCTGACTCACGAATCACAGTTGAGGGAAGCCAAGCATCTTTTGCGCAGCATCATTCAGTATTACCTGAACGGGCGGCCACTCAGGAGCCGTGAGTTATTCAAACCCTTCAACCCTGGACTATCGAATGAGTCATAACACACCCATTTTTCTCGGACTAAATGTCGATCATGTGGCAACGGTGCGGCAGGCTCGTGGTACCCGTTATCCAGAGGTTATTCACGCCGCCCTGCTGGCAGAGCAGGCAGGAGCGGACGGGATCACGGCCCACCTCAGGGAAGACCGCCGCCACATTCAGGATCGGGATATTGACCTGTTGGCGAGTACGCTTCAGACCCGACTGAATCTGGAAATGGCGGTTACCGATGACATGCTGGCCATCGCCTGCCGGATCAGGCCCGGGGCTTGTTGTCTGGTACCGGAAAAAAGGCAGGAACTGACGACTGAAGGCGGACTGGATGTCGCCGGCAATCTGGCGCGAATGACCGACGCCTGCAGCATGCTGGGCGCGGCCGGTATTGAAGTCTCGCTGTTCGTTGATGCCGAGCCCAAGCAGATTGAGGCCGCAGCGCGAGCAGGCGCACCCGTCATCGAACTCCACACGGGCCACTATGCCGATGCAATCGATTCGTCATCAGTTCAGGCTGAACTCGTCCGCTTAAGGGAAGCGGCTCGGTTGGCAGCCAGGTTGGGGCTGATCGTAAACGCCGGGCACGGCCTTCATTACCACAATGTGGCCGATATTTGTCGCATACCCGAGATCAGGGAACTCAATATCGGACATTCCATTATCGCTCGCGCCCTATTCTCAGGACTTGCGGGGGCTGTCAGGGACATGAAAGCCATCATGCAGGCCGCTCGCGGGGAGAATTGACCGGAGTGTTGCGTTCTGCCATAGTTGCGACCCGGTAAAACCCCAACCTTGAGGCTTGCGTGTTGCCGCTCAGGCGGTTTATTCGCTTTCGAAAGCATGTCGAATCAACATAACGGTGACAAAGCACCCGCAGGTGCCAAAGGCCAGCCCCAAAGGCTGATGGAGGGGCCATCGCGAGATGTTCAACGCTGTGAGGGTGTCCGTCCCGTCGTCATCTTTGCAGCGTTTGTTTTCATGGTTGCTGTATTGTTGCTGGTGGTGCAGTTCCACACGGTGCTGGTGGCAATGGAAAACCGACTAACCCTTGATGCTGCCGGAGATGGCCGGATACAGGCAATCGGTCAGCAAATGGAGGGGCTGCGAGGAAAGCTCAACGGTTTGTTGGCCGAATCGGTGGAGATCAGACTGAAATCGCTGGAGCAGAGTATCGCAGATGGCAAGGTCAACGGCGACGAGATGGCGGCTCTGCAGTCTCTGCAAAATGATTTTCGGCAGATCGAAAGTTATTCATCGGCGACGGGGGGCGTGAGTTTTGATAGCGCCAGGGGTGAACACCCCCGCTTCCAGTCAGTGACGGGCCCGATACCCGCCCGTATGGGCAATCAGGAGATCTTGAAAGAAATTGCCCGATTGAGGACGTTGTTTTACCTGTGCCTTACCGGTTTGGTCGCGGGTGCAGGGGTTATGGGCGCCCGTCAGGTCTGGATTAGGACACACAAAACGGCCCAACTGGCGTCCACTAGCAACCGCCTTCCCCTATTGACCCGTAGCCGACCCAATCGTAAGGCTTAAACCCGGCTCTGCATTGTGCAAACGCCGACGCATCAGACAGCCACGGCACCCATCCCGGTTCATTCAAACACAACCATCAGTCCATCGCATCCGATGCAGAGAACCCTAGCCGTAGCGCCCATGCTGGACTGGACCGACCGGCATTGCCGCTATTTTCTCCGGCAGATTTCCCAACATGTACTCCTCTACACCGAAATGGTGACCACCGGTGCTATTTTGCATGGGGATCAGGAGCGTCTGCTGGGCTTTCACCCCGCCGAAAAGCCACTTGCGGTGCAGTTAGGGGGCAGTGAGCCTACCGATCTGGCCGAGTGTGCCCGCATCAGCGAAGGTCGCGGCTATGATGAGATTAATCTTAACGTCGGCTGCCCCAGTAACCGTGTCCAGCGCGGCAGCTTTGGCGCCTGCCTGATGGCTGAGCCGGGTTTGGTCGCCGACTGTGTCGCAGCCATGCGGCAGTCAGTTGCGTTGCCAGTGACCGTGAAGACCCGGATTGGTATTGATGACCGTGATTCCTACGACGAACTGACGGACTTTGTCCGCACCGTTGCCGCTGCGGGTTGCAAGACATTCATTATTCACGCCCGCAAAGCCTGGCTGAGTGGGCTATCGCCCAAGGAGAATCGGGAAGTGCCGCCTTTGCGCTATGACATTGCGGCTCAACTCAAGCGGGACTTTCCTGAACTCGAAATCATCCTCAACGGTGGTATTCATACTCTTGATGAGGCAGAGAACCATCTCGCAATCTTTGACGGTGTCATGATAGGGCGGGCAGCTTACCATGACGCCTATTTGTTGGCAGATGTCGATCGACGATTCTATGGTGATGACCACCCGGTTCCCTCCCGGCAGGATATCGTCGAGGCCATGTTGCCTTATATCCAGGCTGAACTGAATCGGGGAAACCGCCTGCATACCATCACCCGCCATATGCTGGGTCTCTATCATGGTATGCCCGGCGGGCGCCTCTGGCGCCGCCGATTGGGAGAGGGCGCTATTCGGCGCGATGCTGGAATAGAGGTATTTTCCGCCGCCGAATGGCGGACAATGCCGTGATAGGGTGAACCTCGGGTACGGTGACCAAGCTTGCACGGTATACTGACGCATTAACGACACCGGTGAGATAACATGCACTATAAAGCGACGGAGCAGCTGTTTTCCCAGCTTATTCAGGAGATTGGCGAAGATGTGACACGAGAGGGGCTGGTCGATACGCCCAAAAGAGCGGCCAAGGCCTTCCATTTTCTGAACAATGGCTACCAGCGGACCCTGGATGATGTCTTAAATAACGCCATCTTTGAGGCCGATACAGAGGATATGGTCATCGTCAAGGACATTGAACTGTACTCGCTGTGCGAACACCACCTGTTGCCCTTTATCGGCAAGTGTCATGTCGCCTATTTGCCGCAAGGCAAGGTGATCGGTCTCTCCAAAGTCGCACGAATCGTTGATATGTACGCCCGCAGGTTGCAGATTCAGGAGCGGCTATCCAACCAGATTGCGACCGCATTGCAGACGGCGATCAATCCCGCAGGCGTCGCCGTCGTGATTGAGGCCAAACACCTGTGCATGATGATGCGCGGAGTGGAGAAACAAAATTCGGTGATGACCACATCGTCAATGCTGGGACTGTTTCGCAAGCAGATCAGCACCCGTCAGGAATTCCTCAATCTCATCAGTCGCCACTGATCCGGTTCGCCGCGCGGCCATGATCGCGATCGACCGGCAAACCCTGATGGGCAGAACGCACGGGGTCACCGTCGGCGCATTCGTCTGATAGACCTTGAGTACCCATGAAGGCGACACCCTCCAAAATCCCCCCCAGCGCCCGCCGATCAAGATCCTTGTCAGGCTCGCTGGTGAGGCTGTTGGTATTGTTGATACCCTTCGTTCTGGCCGCTGCGGTAGCCTATGTCGGCTATCAGGACCGCATGGTGCGGGAGCAGTTCGAGGGCAAACGCTGGGCGCTGCCTGCTAGGGTCTATGCTGGAGCCCCCGAGATTTTTGTCGGCTCCAGCTTCGATGCCGAGGGGTTCGAGTGGTTGCTGGGCCAGCTTAAGTATCGAAAAGACCCGCAGCTATCGACTCAGGGTACCTATATCCGCCTGGGTGACGAAATAGTCTTCAGGACCCGTGATTTCAAATTCTGGGACAAACCGGAACCGACCCGTGAAATGCGTGCCCAGTTCGCCGATGGTCAGGTGATATTGCTGGAGGAAATGTACACAGGTAACGCTGTTCCCTTGTTGCGGATGGAGCCGGTCAAGATCGGCAGTTTTTACCCCGCCCGGCGGGAGGACCGGGTGCTGATCAAGATAGATCAAGCGCCAGACATGCTACTCAAAGCACTGTTTGCCAGCGAAGACCACGCCTTCTACCACCATCATGGCGTTTCAATGCGCGGCATTCTCCGTGCCGTCTGGGTCAATGTCCGGGCGGGGGGCATCGTACAGGGTGGTAGCACCCTCACCCAGCAGTTGGTAAAGAACTTCTACCTGAGTTCGGAGCGAACCTGGTGGCGCAAGCTGAACGAGATCGTGATGGCGATCATTCTTGATGCCCGCTACTCGAAGGATGAGATACTGGAAGCCTATCTCAACGAGATCTATCTGGGTCAGGATGGTTCGCGGGCGGTTCACGGATTCGGCCTGGCCAGTCAGTATTATTTCGGTCGAGAGATTGAGGAGCTTAGACTCCATCACATCGCCCTGCTGGTGGCTTTGGTGCGGGGTCCATCCTATTACGATCCCTACAAGATGCCGGATCGGGTGCTCAAGCGCCGCAATCTGATACTCGACGAGATGGTAGCGCAAGGTTTCCTGAATGCGACTGACGCCCGGCAGGCTATGGCTGCACCGCTTGATGTCGTGGCTGATCCGCATCAGTCAGTCAGCCGCTACCCTGCCTTTATGGATCTGGTACGTCGGCAACTGCAAAAGGAATACCGGCCTGAGGACCTGACCTCCGAGGGGCTCAACATTTTTACCACGCTGGACGTCAACGTTCAGCGTCATCTGCAAGAGGCCATGATGAATCATCTGGCCCTACTCGAAAAAAATCCCAAAATCCAGGGCCTAGAAAGTGCTGCCATCATGACGCGCCGGGCTACTGGCGAGATCGCAGCCATGTCTGGGTCGCGCGATCCCGAGTCGTCAGGCTTCAACCGCGCTCTGGATGCCTACCGTCAGATAGGCTCGCTCTACAAGCCGGTGGTGTACCTGACAGCACTGGAAAACCCTGATCGTTGGACGATTGCCTCCACCGTGCAGGACAGTGCAATACTTATCAAGAACCCCGGCACCACCTGGTCGCCCAAGAACTATGACAACCGCGAACATGGCGCCGTGCCGCTATTCAAGGCGCTGGCACACTCCTACAACCTCGCAACCGTGCGTCTGGGTATGGATGTTGGCATCGCCCGCACTGCGCAAACATTGCGCAAATTAGGTGTCGACAGGAAGGTGGAGCTAGTCCCGTCACTGCTGCTGGGTACTGCCAGCCTGACACCTTTCGAGGTCACCCAGATGTACCAGACCTTAGCCAGTGACGGTTTTCTGACCCCATTGCGGGCAATTCAGGCGGTGGTATCGCCGGAAGGCAAAATCCTGCAAAAATATGGTCTGGATGTCAGGCAATCGGTAGATGCCTCCAGTGTGTTTATACTCAATACCATGCTCAAGGACGTCATGCGCAGCGGAACCGGTAAGCCAGCCTATGCTCATCTACCCGCGACACTGACGGCGGCAGGCAAGACTGGCACGACCAATGATTTACGGGATAGCTGGTTTGCCGGGTTTACCGGTGATTATCTCGGTGTCGTCTGGCTGGGAAAGGACGACAATCAGCCCGCCGGCCTGACCGGTGCCGAAGGTGCGCTCAAAATTTGGGCGACCGCCATGAAGCAGGTCAGCCGTGAGCCACTCGACATGGAGAAGCCGGATGATGTGAAGATGATCTGGGTTGATGGGCGTGGTGGCCGTTCGGGGCAGGGTTGTGACGGTGCCGTGCAACTGCCGTTTATTGATGGCAGCGGGCCGGATCACGCCTCCGCCTGTGGCGGCAATCCCGAGCCCGAAGAACAGATCGAACCAGCTGTACCGGGAAGCCTGTTCTAAATCAGTAACCCCGCTTGCCGGCATCACTCCACCACCGCGTTACTCTTATGACCACTGACAACACTGTACTCATTACCGGCTGCTCATCGGGAATTGGTCTCTGTACAGCCCGCCAGTTGCGGGCGCGCGGGTATCGGGTATTTGCTACCGCCCGCCAACTGGTGGATGTCCGGAAACTTCGGGACGAGGGCTTTGAAGCGGTCGAGCTTGATCTGGCCGACTCTTCTTCCATTCGCCATGCCGTGAGCGTGGTGCTGGCGGCCACTAACGGTAAAATTTACGCCCTCTTCAATAATGGCGCTTACGGCCAGCCGGGGGCGGTCGAGGATCTTCGGCGTGAGGTTTTACGCGAACAGTTCGAAACCAATCTGTTCGGCACCCATGAATTGACCAACCTCCTGATTCCCGTCATGCGACAGCAGGGTTATGGCCGGATTATCCAGAATAGTTCGGTACTCGGTTTCGCCGCCATGCGCTACCGCGGTGCCTATAATGCCAGCAAGTTCGCGCTGGAGGGGCTCACCGATACCTTGCGACTTGAACTGGCCGGAACCGGTATCCATGTTTCGCTCATAGAGCCCGGTCCGATTAGTAGCCGGTTTCGCGATAACGCTTTTGCCATGTATCGAAAAAATATCGAATCGTTGCACAGCGCCCACCGGGAAAACTACCTGGCTATCGAGTCGCGCTTACAAAAGCAGGGCCCAGCCGTGCCCTTCACTCTTGGGCCCGAGGCTGTCGCCGCCAAGGTGATTCATGCGCTGGAGGCCCGCCGCCCGCGCACCCGCTACTACGTTACCTTCCCAACCTATCTATTCGGCTATCTAAAGCGGCTATTGCCGGACAGAATGCTGGATTGGCTACTCGGCAAAGTTGGCTGATTCCGGGAAAGCGGGGGTGGTGCGCTGACGACTTGGGGATGTTAACGACGGACGACATCAGTCCGGTAGTATTGGGTCCCGGCTGTCATCGTGCAGGTCCCAGCGATCCAGCAGAATAGCCACCAGCATGTCACTCAATACATTCACCGCCGAGCGGAGTCGGGCAATAAACCAGTCGATGGGTGCTATCAGGGGGATGGCGGCAGCGACTATGGTTTCGGGCAGCCCCGCCGCGCTCAATACAAGCGGCAGAACAATAAGACCTGCTTCAGGAACGCCGGCAATGCCCGCGGCTGCCATCCAGGCAGCCAGTACGATCACGACCTGTTGGCCCACATCAAGATCAAACCCGATCGCCTGGGCCAGGAACAACGCTGTCATGGCCTCGTACAGGGTGACGCCGTCGTTATTGAGGTTAGTACCGGCACACGCAGCCAGCCGTGCGGATCGCTCATGTACGCCCATGTCTTTGAGGCAGCACAGGGTGACGGGTACTGTTGCCAGACTGCTATTGGTTGAAAGCCCTGTCAGCACCGCATCCGCCCCCCTTCCCAGATAGACCGAGGCCGGCATACCGCCAAGCAGCCAGGCGATACTGGGGTAATAGATCAGCGCATGCAGGCAGAGACCCAGGCTGATGATGCCGATATAGCCCGCCAAATCCGTAAATATCCCAAGCCCCGCCTTGCCGACGGCCTGTGCGACCAGCCCCATCACAGCGAATGGCACCCCTTGAATGGTCCACCCCAGTACTTTGGTGAGTAGTCTGTTCATCCCGGAAATGAACAGGGCAAGCACCGGTGCCGCCTGCTGCCAATCGGAGTGGTCACTATCGGGCTTTGCGTGATTCAGCGCGCTGAGTGCCGCGCCAAATACGAGGGCGATCAATACGACGGCGATAACATTATTGCTGACAAAGGGTTCCAGCAGACTTTGAGGTAAAAAACCGGCCAGATTCTGCAAGGGATCCAGCGTCGCCCTGGCGGTGAGAGGGGCGGTCCCGATGTGGCCGAGGAGTTGATCCAGATGCCCTCGCAGCACTAAGCCCGGCTTGAAAAGATTCATAAGGCCCAGTCCGATCAGCAGGGCAATGGTCGCATTAGCCAGACAGATCAGGATCAGACGGACACCACTACGCGCTGAAATTCGGGTCTTGATGAAGGCGTCCAGGATCGAAAACAGAATGAGGGGTATCGCCAACGCCTTGAGCAGACGAATGATCAGGAGTCCCAGTTGGCCTAGATCGGCATTGCCGATGTGGAAAAACCAGGCATCCGTACCGCGCCAGAGTCCGAGCGCAACACCAATCAGCATGGCCAGAATGACCCTGACAGACAAGGGCCAGTAGCCCGGATTCAACGCGTGTGGCAGCATCGTAAGAGTCGCCCTGGGGGAGGCTGGCGCCTGAGAGTTTCCGGGCCCGAGCGTGTTTCAGTGGGCGGGATTACCGGCCCTGGCGTCGTTGCTCCAGTTCATCGTGCAGTGCCCTAAACTCCTCGCTGAGTTTGTGATCCGGCACGAAATGAATCATGGGTATGCAAAGGCTATGGGATTCGCGGACTTTAACCGAGGTTGAGAGTTTTGTGTCGAGTACCGGGTGTCCCGCCGCGATCAGTTCATCTACCAACTGTTGCGGCAACTTGGCTCTGCCCTGAAACTGATTCACGATAATGCCTTCGATCTCAAGTGCGGGGTTGTGATCGGCCTTGATTTCGGCAATCGTACCCAGCAGGTTGTACAGTGCCTCGCGGGAAAATGCATCGCAGTCGAAAGGTACCAGACAATCTTTGGCTGCCATCAGGGCCGAGCGACTGTAGAAGTTCAGTACTGGCGGCGTGTCAATATAGATGCGGTCAAAACCTTTCAAAGCTTCCAGCGCCTCTCTCAATTTGTAAATCTTGAGGCGGGATTCAAGCCGCGATTGCAGTGGTTCCATCTCGGGGTGAGAGGGCAGTATATGGAGATTCGGGTAGGGCGTTTCGTGTATCTGATCATTCAGATTTTCGTCCTGTGCCTTGCCAAACAGGTTACGGCTGAGCGTTTCCTTGAAAAATTGGGCTATCGTGGCATCCGGGTCATGCACCTTATCGCCCAGCAGGTAGTGGGAGGAATTGCCCTGTACATCAAGGTCGACAACCAGGGTTTTTTTGCCCTGTGCGGCGCTCACGGCGGCAAGATTACAGGTTATCGTCGATTTCCCGACGCCCCCTTTTTGATTGAAAACCACCCTGACCATAAGCCTGTCTCGTATCAAGTATTAAAAGGATGCTGCCAGTATAAGCAAAAACCGGGGTATTGCCATAGCCGGGCGCTTTTTGACCTGGGTGGAATTACTGCGGGTCCCAGGCCGGACGGCCCATACTGTTGGGGTTGGTGATGCCCCAGTAGCCCCAGTTACCCCAAGGCCCGGAAGGGCTCCAGCCGGCTTGCTGATTTTCCTGAATCTCATGAGTGACTGTGGCCTGATTCGATCTGGCGCTGTCCTTGCCCAGTTGCTGAAGGTTATTGAATTCGGCTTCCCGGCCCACATACAGGCAACTGCAGATATCGGGGTCGGCATAGATGTAATAGACATTGTCAGGGCGAGGAATCCGGGTGACCCGTTCAGGCGGCAGGGTCGTCAGCATATCTTGCCGCTCCCTGGTATCTGCCATCATGATCTTGAATCCCGCCGCCCGGAGTTGGCTTTCCATTGAGCGGGTGCTGGAGTTGGTTATTTCGTGTTTGACCGATGAGCATGCGCTCAGCAGGACAACAGCCACGAGGGCCACACAATGCGAGGCTGGACGGTGGATCACTGGGTTCATGGAAGTCTTGAATGCGCCTGGATGGTTGGGCCCCGAGCGTCCGGGACAGAAGTTGACCTGTGCCTGAAGGCAACTGAATGATAGGCGCTGGGGCCATCCCCGTCGAGATTATCGGTGATAAAGTCGTAACCTATGCCCTGATGTGTCAGATCACGATAAAATTCCAATACTGTTCCTCCACGCCCATCAATCATGCCCTTATGAATCGTTTGTCGTTTGCCTTAGCTAGTGTGTTGTTCAGCGGTTGCAGTCTCATGCCATCTATTCAACCTGACCACCCGGCAATCGAGCAGACCGCTGGCATGGGCGATGAAGTGGCCCACTGTGCCAGCAGTCAGCGGGACATGATGACCACCGGCAGTTCGGCGGTGGGAAAGATTTCCGGAGCGTCCGGTGCTCTCGACGCCTTGTTCTGGTGTACCAAGGCGGCGCAAAAAGGTGATGCCCACTCTCAGTTCGTGCTGGCCGATATGTACGAAAAGGGCTTGGGCGTAGCCAAAAACCAGGCCGAGGCCGTGCGATGGTACAAGGCCTCTGCTAATCGGGGGTATGCGGCAGCGCAGTATAGGGTCGGCCTGATGTATGGCAAGGGCGAGGGTGTTCTGCAGGATAAAAATGAGGCAACCCGCTGGTACGCCAGGGCAGCGGAGCAAGGTAATGCCGAGGCGCAGTTCACTATGGGTTTCCGCTATCAATTCGGAAAAGGCATCGCCCAGAACTATACCGAGGCCGCACGGTGGTATAGCAGGGCGGCAGACCAGGGCAATTCCTCGGCTCAGAACTACCTCGGGGTCATGTCGGCGGCCGGCCACGGTCTGCCTCAGAATTCGGTGGAAGCCTACAAGTGGTTCAATCTGGCTGCAGTGTCCGGTAACAGGGAATACATCGCCAATCGCGACAAGATGGCGAAAAAACTCTCCCAGTCCCAACTTGCCGAAGGGCAACGACTGGCCAGCGAGTGGGTGAAACAGCATACGATCAGGTGACGCCAACGCCCTGATCCGTCACAAGGCTGCTGCAAATCCGAAATAAGTGATCAGCGACGGGGTAAAGTCAGTCGTGCCGCCGCTGGCTTGCCCGTAAAGGGCAAGCCGCGAATTGACGGTCCACAGGAAGCCGCCACCGACAGCATTTTCCCGCATTTCTGCGGTATCACCGTACTGGCTGTAATTAGTCAGGGATCGCGAGCGAGGGCCGCGGGGCAGGTTGCTGGCGTTGTAGTAGCCGTGCACGAACAGGTCGAAATCGTCACTGAAGACATTCCGCTGGAGTGCCCACTGAAAATTAAATTGCCACTCGTTGTCCTGTGCGTAATTGAGCGTTCTGACCGCGCCGAGGTTATATTCAAAGTCGATATCCAACGGCAACGATTGATCGAAATTAAAGGAAATGCTGGGTTGGGTACCACCATTGGTGATGCTGTTACCCAGCCACTCGGTTTGGATATAGGCCTCTACTCCCATCGCCGGTAGAAAGTACGCCTCATTTTCGGCGAAGAGGAACATTTTGGTATCAAAGGCCAGGGGAGAAAACGCCCAGTTATGGGTCTCACCACCGGTCCAGGTCGGACCGTTGCTGAAAATCCGCAGTTCGATAGTGTCGGTGACGCCATAGCGGGTCAAAAACTCGGCGTTGTACTGCTCGGGACTCCCCTTGGATCTGCCGTAATAGCTGAATCCCGACACCTCGACATAGGCGCTTCCTTGTGGAAGCGTAAAGGCACTATTAGGAAAGTTGGCAAGATCGGAGCCGGGATTACTGATATCGGGTTCTGAGCGCCAGCTACTGATGTTCTCTGGTAAGCGCGCCTTGGAGCGCTCATAGCGCCCCGCCTGGAAGGCCTCCTTTGTTGTCCGGGTGCTGTTGGCGGACCAGTCACTCAGATTGGGTCTGTTGGTCTTGGCGGTCAGAATGCCTGCCGAATTCACCGCGCTTGCAGGCCCTAAGGCGTGCGCCTCCAGCCGACCATAATTTCGATAAATCCGATAGCGCATGCCATTGTTCGGTTTGAGGGTGGCGGCAAGACCCGACGTCGACGAATCTGCCACGTTTTTGTGGGCATCCACCGGCGGCGTCGTAAGGCTGCATCCTGTGACCTGCACACTCATTGACAATACCACTACAGCCTTAACAGAGGTCCCCGGGGAACGCCGGGCGTAACGGGCGTGAGCGGCGTTAATGGGGCTGGATGGCAAGGTAATCTCTGGCTGACGTCGTGTTTGCGGATTACTGGATGAGGGGAAGCTCTTCTTCGATTCCAGCGTCAATGAACGCCGTGATTTTGGTCTCGATATGGTAGTAACGGGCCAGCTTTATCGGCGGCAACAGGGCCTTGAAACGGCTGAGGTAGCGGCGCCCCAGTTGATGCCTGGCATCGGCCAGTTCTATTCTGTCCTGCATGAATTTTGTGGCTTCCGTGTCGTCCATATCGCCATAACGATTGCCAAACTCTTCAATCAACTGCTGGGTTTTCAAACTCAGGAGTTTCAGTTCTTTCTGAAAGTCTTCATAGACCGGCCAGAACCGCTCGGCCTCAAGATCTGTTAGGCCGAGCGTTTCGGATACTAACTGCCTTTTCTCCCGATAGAGATTCTGACTGGCGGCCTCAAGCTCACCCGCAGAGTCACCAATCGCTGCCATTGAAACGCCTAGGGCGAATACCGACAACAGTATCGCCCCTGCGGGTTTGGGCCATCGGCCAGCGTGTGGGTTACCCCCATTTTTATTAGGGAGGTGGCCGCTTGTCATGAATCTTTTGGTGGGTGGTCGATGTAGTCTACAAACCACTTGATTTTAGCCATGGAGCGGCCCCAGGCAGAGCGTGGCGTTGCCGGGGTTTGCTGCGAGTCTACAGACGGAGCAGGAGCAGGAGCAGGAGCAGGAGCAGGAGCAGGAGCAGGAGCAGGAGCAGGAGCAGGAGCAGGAGCAGGAGCAGGAGCAGGGCTCGCAACCTCGGTTGTTGTTTCATTCTTGGTGGGTGAAACTGGCGCTGGGGGCGCCGCAACGGCGGCAGTCGGCGTTACCGGCGAAGTATTGGCCGGTGGCTTTGTTTGTTCGGCCGACCCCCCTGTTGCCGACCGCGCCGCGTCGGGGCGCGGCGAAGCCGTAATATTGCCATCGACATCCAAGACCGGCGGATTATCAACATAGCGTGCAAACCGCTTAAGGCTGGCGAATGGATTACCCCAACCCCGTTTTGACTTTTCTGTTACAGGACTGGATGTCACCGGAGCAGGAGCCACCGGTGCAGGAGCCTCCGGTGCAGGAACCACCGGAGCAGGAACCACCGGAGCGGGAGCCACCGGCGCTGGACGCACCGGTGCAGGAACCACCGGTGCAGGCACCACCGGAGCCGGAA
>JBKCCF010000238.1:0-5931 GCA_046305255.1 Methylococcaceae bacterium | reverse complement strand
CCCCAATATCCGCTATACCATTGCCACCAAACAAAACGCGCGGGCGCAGCTGCTGCGGTTTTTACAAAACGAACACCCCGACGATGCCGGCATCGTCTATTGTCTATCGCGCAAAAAAGTCGAGGAAACGGCTGCCTTTCTCAGTAGCCAGGGGTGGAATGCTCTGCCCTATCACGCCGGTCTGCCGGCCGATGAGCGCCAGCGCAACCAGCGCCGCTTCCTGATTGAAGACGGCATCATCATCGTCGCCACTATTGCCTTTGGCATGGGCATAGACAAACCAAACGTCAGGTTCGTGGCGCACCTTGATCTGCCCAAAAGCCCCGAAGCCTACTATCAGGAAACCGGTCGGGCCGGACGTGACGGCCAGCCCGCCAATGCCTGGATGGTGTACGGGCTGCAGGACGTCATTACGCTGCGGCAGATGGTAGAAAGCTCGGAGTCCGACGAGGTCCACAAACGGGTGGAACGCCACAAGCTTGACGCCCTGCTGGGGTTTTGCGAGGTCACCTCCTGCCGCCGACAATCCCTGTTGCGCTATTTTGGTGAGGAACTGGCCAACCCCTGCGGTAATTGCGACAACTGCCTGTCGCCGCCCGCCACCTGGGACGGCACAGAGGCCGCTCGCAAGGCCCTGTCCTGTGTGTACCGGGCTCACCAACGTTTCGGTGCCCATCACCTGATTGATATTCTGCTGGGTAAAAGCAACGAGCGGATCGAGCGTCTGGGACATCAACATCTCAGTACCTACGGCATAGGGCGCAATCTCAATGAAAAGCAGTGGTTGTCGGTATTCCGGCAACTGATTACGCTGGGTTATCTGGCGGTTGACCACGAAGCCTACGGGGCACTGAAACTAACCGCAGCCTGCCGACCTCTGCTCCGCGGGGAGGCCAGGGTAAGCCTGCGGCGGGATGAAGACAAAAGGCAAAGCGGGCGCCAAAGAGACTCGGGTACAGCCCTGTCAGCACCGGGCAAGCATGGTCTGTGGAATGCCCTGCGCGCATTGCGCAAAGAACTGGCAGAGGACCAGGGGGTCCCACCCTACCTCATCTTCCATGACGTGGTCCTGATGGACATGGTGCAGCATAGTCCGCAAAACCTTGCAGAACTGGGGCAACTCTCCGGCGTGGGAGAGAAAAAGCTGGAGCGCTATGGCGAGGCTTTTTTGGCAGTGATTCGCGACAACCGGTCGTAACCTGCAGAAAATTCTGGCGAGTGGACACCTTTTAGTGGGGTCTGGATCGACAACGCCGACAACTGGACGCCGGCTGTCGGGGTTTTCCTGACCGAAACCGCTTGACACGCGAACCTGACTGGCGTTTGGCGGTAGTCCGCCAGCGGAGAAAGACCCAGACGTAGCCCGAACATTATGTCCTGACTGTTCGGGCTAGCCTTCCCCGTCCTGAAGCACGGGGCTTGCCGCGCAGCGGGAGGTTACCCCCCCTTCCGGGGCCGAACTGTCCGCCTGAAACCGGTAGTGATGGGTCAGACAATGGTCCAGCCAGCGGGCCAGGAAGTAATTAAGCGTCCACTTGTAGTCGAGCACGGCGCGGGCTGCCGGATCGTCTCGCAAGGCATCCAGCACTGCCGGTCGGGCGTGATCGCATAGCATTTCAGCTGTACAGGCATCCAGACAAACCCGGATCCGCACTCCCGGCTCTGCCAGCAGCGCATAGTCATCGGCAAAATCATGCGTGAGGTCGATAATCAGCGTATAGGGCGAGCGTTCGATCAGACGCAAGTGCAAGCTCGGCTTGCCGGCCACCCGAGCAATGGCAACATGACCCACCGTCGGTAAATCCGGCACCAGCCCTACCAGCCTGCTGAAATTGGCTTCGCACAACTTGTGCAACCAGAGTGATTTTTCAACCGGGTTAAATGCGCTCATCGAAGGCGGGTCGGCCCGGCCTTTAGCGCCAGGCTGCGGCACGGGTTCCGCCTGACGCTGCCATCAGGCTTCACTGTAGCTGGCACAGGCACTGCTGGTCTCCCACAAGGTAACAGTCTGGACAGGGATACCGGCCGCCTTCATCTGGTTATAGATCATGCAGGCCAGCACTTCTGCGGTGGGATGCTCATCCAGCAACAGGAATCGCTCACCGCCCTGTTCAAGCGCAGGCACCAGCGGATCATCACGATGCAACAGCAGATTGTGGTCCAGTTCGGCATCAATGTAGCGTGTAGCGATAGCGCTGACGTCGGCAAAATCGCAGACCATACCCTGCTCATTGAGCGTGGCGGCAGCGACAGTGATGGAGGCCTTGACGCTGTGACCATGAACATGACGGCATTTGCCGGGATGGCCCATGAGGCGGTGGCCGTAGCAGAAAAATACGTCTTTGGTAATGGTAAACATGGTTTAGGGGAGGACGGAGGGCTGATGCGGGCATGGGTACCCGCTTCGCTCAGTCGTGAACATCTGCCGCTGGCATCAAAGGGTGCGCTAGTCGGTGCGCAGACCGTTGATCGCACCGGCCACGCGGTAAAGCCCGGCTTCGGTAGCTTCACAGCGAACCACTTCGATATACAACGTCAACGGGGGCGTCAAACCCCTGACAGCGTCGATGCGCACTTCGGCGGCGCCCCCGACGGCCAGCGGCTCAGCACCTTCAAACAAAATTCCACCGCCACTCAGGTTGATACCGGTTCCTTCCACCCGCTGCCCCCCGGAAACCGGCCGATACACGACCGGACACTGGATCGGACTGCGCTGAAAACCACGACGCTCAACCTCGCTCACGGCAAACTCCTGTATCTGGGCCTCCATTGTAATCCAGAACAAACAGAAATCGTTCGCAACCGGGTTTACCTTGACGCCTATTTCGAGTCCTATGATATTGTTCGCCGCTTGTGCGTCGGCACCCTGCCGACCTATCCGATCCAATTCAACCCATTTCGAAGCCTACAGCTGATACGACCGACCCCCATGACCCGCAAACTTCATGTCCTAACCGGCATTACCACGACCGGCACCCCGCACCTTGGCAATTATGTTGGTGCCATTCGCCCCGCGATTGAGGCCAGCCATCGCCATGATGTCCTGCCGTTCTACTTTCTGGCCGACTACCATGCCCTGATCAAATGTCAGGATCCGGAACGGGTAAGGCAGTCGACCCTCGAAATCGCCGCAACCTGGCTTGCGCTGGGGCTAGATACCGCCAACGCCGTCTTTTACCGCCAATCCGATGTACCGGAAATAGCCGAACTGGCCTGGATGCTGAACTGCGTTACCGCCAAGGGCCTCATGAATCGGGCACATGCCTACAAGGCGGCCGTTCAGGCCAACGAGGACAGTGGTGAATCTGATCCCGACCGGGGTGTCACCATGGGCCTGTTCAACTATCCCGTGCTGATGGCAGCTGACATCCTCATGTTCAACGCCAATAAGGTTCCGGTAGGACGCGATCAGGTTCAGCACATCGAAATGGCCCGCGATATCGCGGGTCGCTTCAACCACATCTATGGCGAACACTTCGCCATCCCGGAAGCCGTCATCGGTGAGGATACCGCCACCCTGCTGGG
The DNA here is from genome assembly GCA_046305255.1 of Methylococcaceae bacterium. Lineage (GTDB taxonomy): Bacteria > Pseudomonadota > Gammaproteobacteria > Methylococcales > Methylococcaceae > UBA6136. The sequence goes on along the minus strand of JBKCCF010000238.1, from coordinate 2,406 downwards.
GCTGGATGGTCGCAAGATGAGCAAGAGTTACGACAATACCATTCCGCTGTTCATGGCCGAAAAACCCTTCCGCAAGCTGATCAACAAGATCAAGACCAACTCGCTGGAACCGGGTGAGCCCAAAGACCCTGATACCTGTACCCTGTTCAGCATCTACAAGGCTTTCGCCACGCCCGAGGACGTGGCCGCCATCCGCCTGCGTTATGAGGCAGGCATAGGCTGGGGTGAAATGAAGGGTGTGCTGTTCGAATATCTCAACGATCACCTCAAGACCTCTCGCGAGCGCTACGATGCCCTGCTGGAATCGCCCGACAAAATTGAGGAGGCCCTTCAGGAAGGTGCAGCCAAAGCGCGTGACTTCAGCGCGCCGTTGATGAAAAAAATTCGCGCCAGCGTCGGCATCCGGCCTCTGGGCTAACGACAGCGACCTATCTTCCACCCAGTACTGGAGTGTCCATGCACATCGTCATCATCGGTTCCGGTATGGCCGGCATCATCCTCGCCGAGGAACTCCACAAACTGTCGCCAGACCTTTGCCTCAGCGTGCTGACGCGGGAAACACAGGGCTACTATTCAAGACCGATGCTCTCGCATGGCTTTGCGCGGGACGATGTGGAAACCAAGATCATCCTCAAATCGTTCGATACGCTACGGGACAGCGGCATCCGCATCGAGGCCGATAGCGAGGTGCTGGGCATAGACCGATCCACCCGAAGCGTCAGCTATCAGCACAAAGGACAGCCCGCGACGCTCAGCTACGACACGCTGGTCCTGGCACCCGGCTCCGATGCGTTCGTGCCGCCGCCCTTTCGCGCCGACCCCTCGCTGTACCGGGTCATTAACAGCCTTGATGACCTGATGGCGCTGCGACAGCACCGAGCACGCCTGCTCGCTGGCGGCGCCATTCCGCGCTGGGCCATTATCGGCGGCGGACTCATCGGCTGTGAGGTCGCCTCCGATCTGGCCAAGGCGGGCGATGCTGTCATGTTGTTTCATGCCCTGCCGCGTCTGATGGAGCGACAATTGGTAGAGGACGACTCCGCCACCCTGCTGGAAGTACTGGTCGGACTCGGTGTCGACTTTCGGCTCAATGCTGCGGCAGAGGGGTTTGATCGGCAGGGCGAAACGCTCGCGATACGGCTGGCGGACGGGTGTGTCACCGGCTTTGACGGCATCATCGTTGCCACTGGCTTCAAACCCCGCATAACACTGGCTGAAAATGCCGGGATTGAGGTGCAGCGCGGTATCGTGGTGGATAGCTTCCTCCGCACCAGAGACCCCGCCATCTATGCGCTGGGTGATGCCGCCGAATGTAGCGATGGCCATATCTATGCCTACGTCATGCCCATCCGCCATCAGGCACTCTGGCTAGCCAGGTATCTGGCCGGCCAGACCCACGAATCATGGCAGCCGCCCCTATTCAAACCGCGCGCCAAGGTTCACGGTTTCACTGCAGCGCACCCTTATCTTTTCTGATGAGGACCCGCCAAGACCGACTGTAAGGGTCGGTTGGCTACCGGGAATTAAAGATTTCTGCCGTCTGGAGGCAGAGCATCACTCCCTCAGGTCTGGGCATGGGTCGGGGCTGCTGACGATGATTCGGCGCCCTCGAATACTCGCAGTCGTTGCGGTTGCAGATAGACCCTCTCACCGCGCGTGAGGCCGATCTGGTTGAAGGGGTCACGGGCCATTTCAACTTCCACAAAACCGTGGCCATCCTGACGCTCCAGCTCTATCCGAACGGTCGCCCCCAGCGGTCGAATGTCATGAACCGCCGCCGCGATGGCGCTGGCATCGGGGCAGTCGCGCAGGATACTGATTTCATGTGGGCGAGCATAAAACACCGCAGCGTCCTGTTGGGCGGGGCCTTCCGACAAAGCCATCTGTGCCTCGCCGATGCGGGCGTGACCGTCATGAACGCGACCATGGAAAAGATTGACGTCGCCGAGAAACTCGTAAACGAAGGGTGATGCCGGGTGATCATAAACGTCATCCGGAGAGCCAATCTGCTCTATCCGGCCCTGATTCAGAACCACGATACGATCAGCCACTTCGAGCGCCTCTTCCTGATCGTGGGTCACAAATACACTGGTGACATGAAGCTCATCATGCAGCCGCCGCAGCCAGCGGCGCAATTCCTTTCTCACCTTCGCATCCAGCGCACCGAAAGGCTCGTCCAGCAACAGCACCTTGGGTTCCACCGCCAAGGCTCGGGCCAGGGCGATCCGCTGGCGCTGACCGCCGGATAATTGCGGCGGATAGCGATCGGCCAACCAGTCGAGCTGCACCAGGTTCAACAAGTCGTGCACTTTGCGCTGGATGTCGGATTCGCTAGGCCGCTCTTTGCGCGGCTTGACACGCAGGCCAAAGGCCACGTTCTCAAACACCGTCATGTGGCGGAACAGC
>JBKCCF010000237.1:0-25336 GCA_046305255.1 Methylococcaceae bacterium | reverse complement strand
TTGGAGCCTACCGAAAGTCCCAGGAAAATGGTGACGACGTTGATCAGTTCGTTCTGGGCTGTTTTGCTGAGACGCTCAACGACGCCACATTCCCGGATGAGATTACCAAGACAGAACATCCCGATCAGCGGTGCCGCAGAAGGGAGCAACATCGCGCTGAGTATCAGCAGCACCCCAGGGAATATGATCTTCTCCAGGCGGCTGACATGCCGTAATTGGGCCATCTCAATCAGACGCTCCTGCTCGGTGGTAAGCGCTCGCATGATCGGAGGCTGGATCAGGGGCACTAGCGCCATGTACGAATAGGCGGCAACGGCTATGGCGCCCAGTAGGTCCGGCGCCAGTTTGGAGGCAACATATATCGAGGTTGGGCCATCGGCCCCTCCAATGATGGCAATCGCGGCAGCATCCTTGAACGTAAAGTGGATGCCGGGAACAAGATTGAGCGCCAGGGCACCGAACAGCGTTCCAAAAATACCAAATTGGGCAGCGGCACCCAGCAAAAGCGTCTTGGGGTTGGCCAGCATGGGACCGAAATCGGTCATGGCGCCCACCCCCATGAAAATCAGCAGCGGGAAAATCCCCGATTTGATACCAAGATACAGGTAGGCCAGGATACCGCCGTCCTCCGCAATACCGGCAATCGGGATATTGCTCAATACCGCGCCGAAGCCGATGGGGAGCAGCAGCAAGGGCTCGAATTCTTTCTTGATTGCGAGGTACAGCAGCATAAAACCGACAGCCATCATGACTGCCTGCCCTGGCTGGAAGTTGGAAATGCCAGTGCTCTGCCAGAGTTGAATCAAACCGTCCATTTTAAGTTCACTCCAGCGTCAAGAGGTCGTCCTGTGACGCGACGGTATCACCCACCTTGACGGCAATACTTGCGACCAGCCCGCCGGTGCGGGTGCGAATTTCGGTTTCCATTTTCATGGCTTCCATGACAATCACGACGGTATTGGGCTCAACATGCTGTCCAGGGCTCACATTAATGCGCAAAATATGGCCGGCCATCGGTGCCTTGACGACTTCGCCGCCGCCACTCGCTGGGGTCTGGGTCGCGACCGTATCGCCACTGGCAGGGGCAACCTCAACCTTGTAATTGCGGCCATTGACGGCCAGCACCCCGTCATCGGTGGCTTTAACCCGATAACTGCGGCCATTGACCGTGACGTCAAATTCAGATGCGGACAGGGTCTCCGCTTGTCCGCCTGTGTTGGCCGTGGCCTGCGGTGCAGGCTCGAACGCCGACGGATTACCGCGATGCTGCAAAAACTTGAAGCCGATCTGCGGGAACAACGCGTAGGTCAGAACATCATCCACCTCTGCCTCGGCCAGGATGACTCCTTGTTCTGAAGCAGCAACCTTGAGTTCCGCCGTCAGTTTATCCAGTTCCGGTTCAAGGAGGTCAGCGGGTCTACAGGTAATAGGTTCGCCACCTGCGAGCACACGCTCCTGTAGCTGACTATTAACAGGCGAGGGGGTAGCGCCATATTCACCCTTGAGCACACCCTGAGTTTCCTTGGTGATAGTTTTGTAACGCTCGCCCATCAGGACGTTGATGACCGCCTGGCTGCCCACGATCTGAGAGGTCGGCGTCACCAGCGGAATATAGCCGAGATCCTCACGAACCCTGGGTATTTCAGCCAGCACATCATCAAAACGGTCAAGCGCCCCCTGCTCCTTGAGCTGGCTTTCCATGTTGGTGAGCATACCGCCCGGAACCTGGGCCACCAGAATGCGGCTGTCCACACCCCGCAGGCTGCCCTCGAACTGTGCGTATTTCTTGCGAACCTCACGAAAATAGGCGGCGACCTCCTCCAGCAACTGAAGGTTGAGTCCGGTATCGCGCGGCTGTCCGGCCAGTGCGGCCACGACGGCCTCAGTGGCGCTGTGGCCATAGGTCATGCTCATGGATGAGATGGCGGTATCGACGTTATCAATACCCGCTTCGGCTGCCTTGATGATAGTCGCCGTGCTGAGGCCGGTGGTCGCATGGCATTGCATGTGGATTGGCACGGCTACCGCGGCCTTGAGCCGGCTGACCAATTCGAAGGCGTCATAGGGTTTGAGCAGCCCCGCCATGTCTTTGATAGCAATAGAGTGCGAGCCCATGTCCTCAAGCCGCTTGGCCAGGTCTACCCACATCTCGGTGGTATGCACCGGGCTAACCGTGTAGGAGATCGCCCCCTGCGCATGCTTGCCATTGGCAATGGTGGCCTTGATGGCCTGCTCGAAATTGCGAGGGTCGTTGAGCGCGTCGAAAATACGGAAGACATCCACACCGTTGATCGCGCAGCGTTCGACAAAGGCCTCGACGACGTCATCTGCGTAATGCCGGTACCCCAGCAGGTTCTGTCCGCGCAACAGCATCTGCAGACGGGTCTTGGGTAATGCCTGTTTGAGGATGCGAAGTCGCTCCCAGGGGTCTTCGCCAAGGTAGCGAATGCAGGCATCAAAGGTCGCCCCACCCCAACTTTCGAGAGACCAAAAGCCGACCTCGTCCAGTTTGCCGCAGATGGGCAACATGTCCTCAATGCGCAGGCGCGTCGCCAGCAGGGACTGATGGGCGTCCCGCAATACGACATCAGTAATTCCTAAGGGGTTGGCCATAAGTGGATTCCTTGGTTTTTGTATTTGTTATAGATCTGCCCGAAGGGCGCAGCTTAGCGGCCGATTTGCTGGCGGAGTGCCGCGCCAATCACGGCTACCAGTTCGGCCTCGTCGGCATCAATAACCACGCCGGCGCGGACGGGTCTTTCGGGTTGAGGGTTATAGCGCGTCACCAAGCGGGAGGTGATGCCGATGATCCAGACCAACAGGGCGAGAAACAGAAAAACGATACCCATACCGATCAGCATCAGCTTGAGGCCCGGTAACAAAAGGTCGGAAAGCGAGGGGTCCATAGTGGGGTTCAGCCTTTGAATTATGCCCATGGCACGCGGTGGAATGATTATTATGATAAAACGGGCCATCATGAAAGTCGAACCAGCCTCATCACGCAGTCATCACGCCGATATGTACTCAGGACTCAGTCTCCGCCAGCAACTCAATCTGTCACTGCTCCTTGCCATGCTGCTGCTCACCGGCATCGGGGTTACGCTGGCCATGCAGAACGCTCGTCAATCGGTCGAGGATGATATGCGCGCCACCATCCGACTGACCCTGCAGGGCATCGAAACCGGCCTGAGCCATGGCAATTGGGGCGAAACGGCGGTACTTGATTGGCTCAGGGCGCTCGGCAACCTGAAGGACAGCCGCATTCTTGAGATCGACATCGTGGGCCTTGCTGCCCCGCTAGTCGCTCACCCCACGCATGGCAAAGCCAGCGCCAGCGTACCCGGATGGTTTCTACGAACGGTCCAGCCCTCGCCGATTTTTGTCGAACAGCCACTCAAAGGCCCAGACGGGGCGGTGCTGCACCTTCGGGTCGAAGCCGCAGCCGATGATGAAATCATTGAAGCCTGGGGGGAAACCCGTGGCGTTCTCGGGTTACTGCTGACGCTTGGCAGCACTGTTTACCTGCTGGTCAATCTTATCGCGGGCAGTGCCTTCCGTCCTGTGGCGACACTGGTCGAGGGGATGGCCGTCATTGAGCAGGGCGACTACTCCACGCGGCTACCGGCATTCAGTGCGCCGGAATTTTCCCGTATTTCGGCCGCATTCAATCACATGGCTCAAACCCTGGAGGCCACTCGTCGCGAGAACAAGGCGCTGCTGAGGCACTCCCTGGCCATACAGGAGGAGGAGCGCCGTGCCCTCGCCCAGGAGTTGCATGACGAGTTTGGTCAGTGCCTGACCGGCATCAAGCTGATGAGCGCCAGCCTCTGCCCGACTGAGGATCGCATCAACAGCGCTGCCGGCCAGATTATGGGGCTGTGCGACCGGTTGTTGGGGGGCGTCAGGGCGATGCTAAGGCAACTAAGGCCGCAAGTGCTGGATGATCTGGGTCTGGTGGCCGCGGTGAGTGATCTGATCGAACACTGGCACATCAGCCAGCCCGCCGTAACCATTACCCTCACCTGCTCTCCCTGTATTGAAGAAATCTCCGGCAATGCCGCCATCCAGATCTTCCGGATCATCCAGGAAAGCCTGACCAATGTGATGAAACATGCCCAGGCCCGCCACGCATGGATACGGATGGAAGGCACCCCGGGTGGCGGGATGACGATGGACATTAGCGATGACGGGAAAGGTCTTACCATCTCGAATGTGCGTCATGGCTTCGGACTCGCGGGCATACGCGAGCGGGTAGAGAGCCTGGGCGGACAGATTGACATGAGCGTCTCGCCAGGGCGGGGCTTTGCCATATCGCTGACTATTCCGGCCGAGGGGCTTTCCGTATGACCGGGACAATCACCGTGATGCTGGTCGATGATCATGCCGTTGTGCGGGCCGGCTATCGCATGCTGCTGGGTCAAACGCCGTTCATTGAGGTGGTCTGCGAAGCAGAAACCGGTGAGGAGGCCTGCCAGAAGTTCATGGATCACGGCCCCCAGGTCATTGTCATGGACCTCAATCTGCCAGGCATCGGCGGCCTTGCAGCGCTAAGGCGAATCAGGACCCGTGATCACGCAGCCCGTATCCTGATGTTCAGCATCCATGACGAAGCCGTCTACGTCCAGCGGGCACTGGCCGCCGGGGCTTGCGGTTACATCACTAAAAGCTGCGCACCGGACACCCTGATAGCGGCCGTTATCAGCGTCGCGAAGGGAACCACTTATTTGGAAGCGGGCTTGAAAACCGGCTGGAACGAACCGCTTGCAACGTATCCGTCACATCAGGCGCGGGTGGCGGGACTATCGGCGAGGGAATTCGATGTCTTTCGCCTTTTGGCCAGCGGCTATTCGACACGGGATGCTGCCGATGAACTGCATCTCAGCGTTAAAACGGTCGCCAATTACGCGACGTCCATCAAGGAAAAACTAAAACTGGGAACGACCGCGGATATGGTCCGGCTGGCCTTTGAACTGGGTCTTATTCATCGTTGACCCCCCGGCGTCACGAACGGCATGGACGCGCGTTCTCCATTGTCTCAACCGTAGGGTTTATTCGGGATTTTTTCCCATAGCCGCCCGCATCAGTAGCCACTAACATGCCCGGCTTTTGAGTCTGCGCCCGTATCGCCATGAAGATAATAAACCTGAGGTTCCTGTTTGTTAGCACTGTCGCCGGCAGTTGCCTGGTGCTTGCCAGCGGCCACCCGGTGCTGGCGGAAACTGTCACCACTGCCACCAGCACCCCTCGCCACCCTGGCCCCCTGGATACCCCAACCCTCGAACGGGTTGACTCGCCCTCAGCCAACGAAAAAATAACGGCGGCCGGGAAGGCAGGGCGGGAGCCGGAGGTCATTGAGCTTGATGAGGTTCATGTTGTTAGTGATTCGCCACTGGCATCCCCCGCTACGGGCGTCTCGGTCTATAAGACCCCCTCGCCGATACAGTCGGTAACCTCTGATGAACTGGAGGAAACCCAGGCCTGGAGCCTTCCCGATTACATGCGGCGTTATCTCGGTAGCGTCAGTGTCAACGACGCACAAAACAACCCGATGCAGCCTGACGTGCAGTTTCGTGGCTTCACTGCATCATCCCTACTGGGACTGCCTCAAGGCCTCTCGGTCTATGTGAATGGGGTTCGTTTCAACGAGATTTTTGGCGATACGGTGAACTGGAACCTGATTTCCGAGGGCGCTATTGAGCGCATGGACCTGCACTCCGGCTCGAATGCGGTTTATGGTCTGAACAGCCTCGGCGGCGCCATTTCGATGAAAACCAAAACCGGCTTCTCGGCGCCGGGACACTCATTGGAGGTCTATGGCGGGTCATGGGGGCGGAATGTCGAGGAGATCATGTCAGGCTGGAATGACGGCACGTTCGGTTACTACATTGACCTGCGGAATTTTCAGGAAAACGGCTGGCGGCAATTTTCCCCCACTGACGTCAAGCAGGCATTGGGTACCTTCAGCTGGCGCGGAGAAAGATCCGACCTTGACCTCACCCTGGCAGGGAATGGCAGCTCCATGAACGGCAATGGCTCCACCCCCGTCCAGTTATATGAGCAGGATCGCTCCGCCATTTTCACACACCCTGATCAAACCAAAACCGAGATGTTCCTGGCTTCGCTGCAAGGCTCATCCTTCATTACCGACAAAATCGAATTATCAGGCACCGCCTATTTTCGTCAAAATTTAGTGCCGACCTTTAATGGCGATGACACCGATGTCGAAGCGTGCTCAAACCCGGCCTATGCCGGTTATCTTTGCGAGGAGGAAGGCGACGAGGAGGAGCTAGTGCTGGATGTCAACGGTAATCCGGTAAAGGCAAGCTCAAGCAATGACTCTGCCACCCAAAACACCAGTCAGACCAATATGAGGACGGCAGGCGCGATGGTACAGGGCGCCTTCGAGCAGGATCTGTTTAGCTACAAAAACCGGTTCGTGGGCGGCGGCAGCTATGACGAGGGTAATACCAGCTTCCAGTCAGACGCCGAACTCGGTGAATTGACCTCTACTCGCGGCACCACCGGCAGTGGCATTTACACCGAAGATGGCCGGGTGCGCCTCAACACCAACACAACCTATTACGGCGTGTTTTTCACCGATACGCTGTCGCTGACCGAAAAGCTGGCCTTGACGGTCGCCGGTCGCTACAACCAGGCCCGAATTACGCTGATTGATAAATACGGCACCGATCTTAACGGCGATCATCAGTTCAGCCGATTTAATCCATCGGGGGGCCTGACCTATTCGTTTATGCCCGAATTACAGACCTATGCCAGCTATAACGAATCCAACCGCGCGCCTACGGCCGTGGAACTGAGCTGCGCCAACCCACTAAGGCCCTGCAAATTGCCCAATGCCTTCCTGTCCGACCCACCACTTAATCAAGTCGTCGCCAAAACCGCCGAAGCCGGCTTTCGCGGTCAGTTTCGGAAACTATACGGCGGCAACATTGATTGGAGCGCGGGTTACTTCAATACGGTCAACACCGACGACATACTGTTCATCAACAGCGGGACATTGGCTAATCAGGGCTATTTCAGCAATGTGGGCGACACCCTGCGACAAGGTCTTGAGTTGAGTGTCAGCGCAGACTATGAACCCGTGCGCTTCGGTTTCAATTACACCTATCTGGACGCCACCTTCCAGACCCCCTTCACCGCTAACAGCCCCAATAACCCTTATGCCAACGCAGAGGGCGCCACCTACGTCAGACCCGGAGATTACATCCCAGGCTTGCCTCAAAACATTGCCAAGGCCTATGCCGACTGGTTGATGTTCGATGGCTTTACCTTCGGCTCCAACCTTAACTATCAGAGTTATCAGTACATGCGGGGCGATGAGGCGAATCAGAACAAGCCTATCGGTGGCTATGTGGTGGTCAATCTGACAGCGGAATACCGCTACAACGAGAACGTCGCGATTTTTGGCCGCTTCGACAATATCTTCAACCGCAACTTCCAGACCTTCGGCAACTTTGGTCAGGCGGCCGAAGTATTGGGTCCGCAGTACAACAATCCGCGTTTTGTAGGTCCCGGCGCGCCCCAGGCAGGGTGGGTGGGTGTCAAGTTGACACTCTAGCCCGCATCAACCTACCGTCGGGTTCTATCACTTATTAGCTATCCGTACCATAAGTAATACTGATTCGATAACGGTCATTTTTTGTGTAAAACTTATGCCCAATCTCAACGGAACTTCATGACGTCCTAAGCACTGGTGCACAGGGCCACTCGGCGGTTCTCCTCCTTCGGCGACCTTGTTAGGTCGCTTTTTTTTTGCCGATTGTCAGGCAGGCTTACATTCAAAGCAGGCAAAAAAAAGCCTGCTATTCGCAGGCGCTTTTTTATTTATTATTGTTTTATATGGTGCCATGTTCCTCGGAACCGAGCGACCTACACTGTGCTTATTATTGTTTTTATTATGGCTGCCCCAGGGGCAATTCTCCTCTCCGGCGACAATGCAGTGCTCTCTCACTGCAGTTGCCGGACGTAGTCTAAAGAATTTTTTCAGCCTGTCCACATTTTTTTGGGTGCGCGCGAACAGTCGCCGATATCAATATTTTTTTCATTAAATATCAGCAACATGACACAACAAAGAGATGACCGCAAACGGCAATAAACCTAGCATTTTAGTTGGTATTTGGAACTTTTCAGGCAAACATCAACAGTCAATGTAATCGCGGCGGTGCATGCTAAAAACGACTAGCTAACACCGGCCCCATCTTCCGCGAGTGGGACATCGTGCGCCATCCGTGTGATTGCGGCCATTCGGGTTTCGATCCAGTCTTCGGCTTGGTGATTGATATCTGCCGCGCTCATGACCCCGCCATCAAGCGCCGGACCAATGTGGAACTGGACGACTCCCGGATACTTGAGAAAGCCATTCCTGGCCCAGAATTCACCGGCATTGTGGGCGACAGGCACGACAGGACAGGCCGCGCGCTGAGCAAGCATCCCGCCGCTGCCACCATAATTGCCGCGCTGTCCTGGCGCCACCCGGGTACCCTCCGGGAACAGGGCGATCCAGTGACCACTGGCGATCCGTTCGCATCCTGTCTTTAGAATCTGCTTCAGCGCCGCTGACCTGGCCTGACGATCTATCGCGATGGGATCCAAAGTCGCCATCGCCCACCCCCAAAGAGGAATCTGCAGTAACTCCCGCTTCAGCACGAACACCACCGAGGGAAAGATCACCTGCAGGGCGATAGTCTCGAAGGCCGACTGGTGCTTGCAGAAAATCAGGCCGCTACGCGGTGGAATATGCTCCACACCATGAACCTCATAACTCAGGCCGCAGACCGATTTAAGCAACCAGAGATTGAAGCGCACCCAAAGGCCTGCCGCCGCATAGCGACTTTCGAAGGGACAGCGATACATCAGCAACATGACCGGACACAGAAGCACGGTCGACAGACACTGCCCCACCATATAGATGGCGGATCGGAGATAAAGACTAGGGGAAGCCATGGAGGATGAGTTGAACCGCTTCATAAAGGTTGGAACAGACAGGCACGTCAAGTGCAGGATGGCGTGCCAGGGTGCGCTGGCCTTTGCCGGTGGTGACCAGTATCGGTGAGGCACCGGCCCGTTTCGCGGCTTCCAGATCACGGAAGGAATCACCGATGGCCGGAATACCCGTCAGGTCAAGTCCGAACTTGCGCGCAAACGTATTAAACAGGCCCGGCTTCGGCTTGCGACATTCGCAAAAATCCTCGGGCCCGTGTGAACAATACAGGATGGCCTCAATCCGGCCCCCACGCGCCTCGACAGCGGCCAGCATCTTGGCGTGAATCCGCCCCAGCATCGCCTCATCAAAAAAACCACGCGCGATACCCGACTGATTGGTTAGCACCACCGTTCGGAATCCCTTGCGGCTAAGCAATTCGATGGCTTCAAGACTGCCGGGGATAGGCATCCATTCCTCAGGCGATTTGATGAAAGCATCGGAATCCTCATTGATGACGCCGTCGCGGTCGAGAATGACGAAACTCATGCCGGATCAAGCCCGTGGGCGTTTGGCCGGCGCCGTTCGGAAACGCTCATCCCTGCAGTTTGGAGATATCGGCAATGTCGAGAAAAAGCCCTTCGACAATCGCCAGCAACCCAAGACGATTGCGCCGTAGCCCCTCATCCTCCGCCATGACCATGACCCCATCAAAGAACCCATCCACGCTATCGCGTAACTGCGCCAGACGGCATAAGGCCCCGGTGTAATCGGATTGCTGCAACAGCGGCAAAATGCTCTCGCGGGCACTGCGGGCGGCTGCCAGCAGAGCGGTTTCAGCCGTTTCGGTCAGGACGGCATCGTCCACCATGGCAACAACGTCCAGCTCGGATTTGCGCAGAATATTGCGGATACGCTTGTTGGCCGCCGCCAGACTTTCCGCCTCCGGCAAACGCCGAAACTCCTGTACCGCGCGCAAACGCCGGTCGAAATCGACCAGGCTTGCCGGCAATACAGACAGCACAGCTTCAAACTCGTCGTGACGGTAGCCCCGCTCCAGCATATAGCCGCGCAGGCGCTCCAGCATGAATGTATGGACCAGATCCCGGGTCTTGACGGCATCGAAATGGTGCGTGAACCGGCTCAAAGCCGTATCCAGCAACTCCGCCAGATCCAGATCAAGTTCCGCTTCGATAAAGATACGGATCGCCCCCAGGGCGGCGCGGCGCAGCGCATAGGGATCCTTGTCGCCGGTCGGGATCAGCCCCGCACTGAAAATGCCGGTCAGCGTATCCATCTTCTCCGCCAGCGCCAGCATCAGCCCCGCTCGGGTTGCCGGCAGTGGCCCACCTGACCACTTCGGCAAATACTGTTCCTCGATGGCGATGGCCGTTTCACGCGACTCACCCTCGGCCAGAGCGTAATAGCGACCCATCGTGCCCTGCACTTCCGGAAACTCACCCACCATGTTGGTCAGCAAATCAGCCTTGGCCAGCAGTGCGGCCCGCTCGACAATGGCACTGTCCTCGCCGAGGCGGGAGGCGATCGCTGCGACCAGTGATTTCACCCGCAACACCTTGTCGTGCATGGAGCCCAGGGTTTTCTGGAAGGTAATCTGCGCCAGATCTGCGACCCGGCTTTCCAGGGTCCGCTTGCGGTCCTGATTCCAGAAAAACTCTGCATCCGACAACCGCGGCCGCACCACGCGTTCATTTCCCTCGCGCACGGTATCAGGACGACTGCTGTCCAGATTACTGAAGGTAATGAAATACGGCAGCAAGCCGTCTTCCCCATTCCTGACCGGGAAATACTTCTGGTTAGCCTGCATGGTCGTGATCAGCACCTCCTGCGGCAATGCCAGATAACGGGCATCAAAGCCACCCAGTACCGGCACCGGCCATTCCACCAGTGCCGCAACCTCATCCAGCAGATCGGCATCAATGTGTGCGATGCCACCCACCCTGGCCGCCGCCGCCTCTGCCAATGCCCGCACCTTCTGTTTGCGGGTATCGAAATCAACCCATACCTGACCCTCGGCCATCAGCCTGTCGACGTATTCTTCGGGGTGATTGAGGGTAATCGAGCCGACGCCATGGAAGCGATGCCCACGCGTCACACGCCCGCTGGCAATGCCGAGGATGTCGGTATTGATGACTTCAGCACCCATCAGCAGTACGACCCAATGGGCAGGACGGACGAACTCGGCTGTACCATCGCCCCAGCGCATACGCTTGGCAATCGGCAGGGCAGCCAGAGACTGACGCAAAATATCGGGTAGCAGATCAGCCGCCCTGCCGCCCTTGATGGTCTGGCGAAAAGCCAGCCATGCGCCCTTGTCGGTCTCAAGTCTATACAGCTGGTCAGGCGTCGCACCGCAACTGCGGAGAAAACCCTCCAGTGCCTTGCTGGGGGCGCCATCCGCCTGATAGGCGGCCGCAACAGCAGGCCCGCGACGTTCAATCACCTGATCAGGCTGAACGCATTGCAGTGCCTTGATCACCAGCGCCAGACGCCTCGGCGTGGCATACGGCTGAACCTCATCAAAGCCAAGGCCGACCTTGCTCAGCCCCGCCTCGACATTAGCCTTGAGGGCACGACTCAGGGTTGGGAGCGACTTGGGCGGCAGTTCTTCGGTACCCAGTTCGAACAGCACATCATGGCTTTCAGTCATCTTGGGCGCCCTTCTGGTTCAGCATCGGAAAGCCGAGGTTTTCCCGGCGGTGGTAATAGGCCTCGGCTACAGCCTTGGCAAGCTCGCGGACGCGGAGGATAAAGCGCTGCCGCTCGGTCACCGAAATCGCCTTGCGGGCGTCCAGCAAATTGAACGAGTGGGAGGCCTTCAGCACCATTTCATAAGCAGGCAAGGGCAAATCCAGGTCAATCAGACGCTTGCATTCGCGCTCGTAGGTATCGAAGGCATTGAACAGGAAGGTGGTATCAGCGTGCTCAAAATTGAAAGCCGACATTTCCACCTCGTTCTGGTGGTAGACATCGCCATAGGTCACCACCCCCTGCGGTCCCCGCGCCCAGACCAGATCAAATACGCTTTCCCTGGCCTGCAGGTACATGGCAATGCGCTCCAGACCATAGGTGATCTCACCGCTGACGGGACGGCAGTCCAGACCGCCAACCTGCTGGAAATAGGTGAACTGGGTCACTTCCATCCCGTTCAGCCAGACTTCCCAGCCCAGGCCCCAGGCACCGAGCGTGGGGGACTCCCAATTGTCCTCGACAAAACGGATATCGTGCTCATTCAGATCAAAGCCCAGAAATCGCAACGACCCCAGGTAGAGATCCTGAAAATCCGCCGGCGAGGGCTTCATCAGCACCTGAAACTGGTAGTAATGCTGAAGGCGGTTGGGGTTCTCGCCATAGCGACCATCGGTAGGACGCCGCGAAGGCTGAACATAGGCGGTATTCCAGGGCTCTGGCCCGATGGATCGCAGGAAGGTAGCGGGGTGAAAAGTACCCGCACCGACCTCCAGATCAAGCGGCTGCAGGATGACGCAGCCTTGTGCGGCCCAATAATCCTGGAGAGCGAGAATCAGCCCCTGAAAGGTGGAAACGTCGCGTTGTTGTGGAGTCACGCTGGCCACTCTGGTGTAAGAATGATGTTAAAGCCCGGAATTATAGCCGAACTGGCCTTCAGGCCGATGCAAAAAAGGCACGAACGCTACCGGCAATACCCGTTGTTGCGTCACCATGCCGTCGGAGTGGCGCGTCAACACAGTCAGTTCCTGCCCCTCTGTGGCGGTACCCAAAGGCACCACCATCCGCCCGCCGGGCTTCAATTGCGCCAGCAGCGGCGGCGGCACCTCAGCCACTGCGGCGGTAATGAGGATGGCATCAAAGGGCGCCTGTTCGGGCCAACCGTAATAACCATCCCCCGCCCTGACCTCCACGTTGCTGTAGCCCATGGCGGCAAGACGCTGGCTGGCCTCCATCGCCAGTGGCTCCACCCGCTCGATTGAATAGACCCGACGCGCCAATCGCGCCAGTATGGCGGCCTGATAGCCGGAGCCGCAGCCAATTTCCAGCACGGTCGCCGTGGCGCGAATCGCGGCCAATTCAGTCATCAGGGCGACCATAAAGGGCTGGGAGATGGTTTGCCCGTAACCTATCGTCAGCGGTGTATTGACATAGGCTGAGTCGACCCATTCCGGTGCGACAAAGCGATGACGCGGAACCCGGGCCATCACCTTCATGACGGCAGGACTGAAGGCAGTCAGCCCGGTATACACAGCCGTAGCGAGAGCCTCAGCCCTGATCTGCCGAACCATGGCAGCACGCTGGCGGCTTGCGAAACGGGCCTTTCGACGACTGGGGTGGGTCATACACTCATCCTTGAGTATGGGGTGGGGGCCGAGTGTCTCGACCCGACTGCCTCACGCGCAGTAACGCAACGGTTTCACGTCAAAGCAGACAACGAGCGGCATAGTCGGCCGCGCCCAGCAGTGCCGTATTGGGATTCAGGGCCACCCGCACCGGAATGGTCTTGAGGAACTCGGCAAACCGGCCCTTGGCGCAGAACCCCTCCATGAAGGTCGCATCCGCGACGATGGCCGTGAGTATCTTGGGGGCGATACCGCCGCCAATCAGTACCCCACCCCGCGACAGGCACTTCAATGCCAGATTGCTGGCCTCGGCACCGTAGATCCGGGCAAAGCGCCGCAAGGTCTCGCGCGCAAGGGGGTCGGCATGCTCGAAGGCGTGCAGACTGATTTCACGCGCCGGATCATCGGTCGTTAACAGCGTTGCGGCCAGCGCCGGCGATTCAGGGGCATGTCCCGACACACGCAGATAGTCATAAAGGTCAGCAATCCCCCGGCCAGAGAGAATACGCTCATAGCTGACATGCCCCCCGAATTTGCTGCGCAAATAGCGCAAAAGGCCTTCCTCGACCTCATCGCTGGGCGCAAAACTGGCATGGCCGCCCTCGGTGGCCAGCGGATGGTAGTTGAGGCCATCCCAGTAAAGGATGGCCTCACCCAGACCCGTTCCGGCTGCAATGACCGCGCGATTGCCAGTAGCATGCTCGGCATCGGGATTCAGCTCCAGCCATTCCTCCGGTCCCAGCCGCAGCAGCCCCAGTGACATGGCCTGCAGGTCATTGAGCAGTTTTACCCGCGTGACGCCGGTGCTGGCGGCAAGGGAACGCTCCTCAATCAGCCAGGGCAGATTGGTAATGCGGGAACAGCCGTCAAACACCGGACCGGCGACGCCGAAACAGGCGGCCTCCATCGGGACGCTCTGATCGCTGAGAAACTCGGCGACGATGTCATCAAGCGAAGCATAGTCCGCGCTGGGAAACAGCCGCTCGCGGACACGTTCGAGGCCCTCGGTACTCTTTTCGTACTGGGCGAGGATGGTCTTGGTTCCGCCTACGTCTCCGGCTAACAGCATTGCGAATGTCCTGTAATGGGTGAGCTATTGCATGGGGTAGTCATGAAAGACGGTCGCTTTGCCGTTTTCATCAAACTGCACCACCGCGTAGGGATCCTTTTTACCCCCCATCTCCATCCCCGGCGTACCCACCGGCATACCTGGGACCGCTATGCCCCGGGTTACCGGTTTCCTTTTCAGTACGTCATTCACGTCGGCCACCGGCACATGACCTTCGACCACATAACCATTGACGATGGCGGTATGGCAGGACGCCAGTTCAGCCGGTACACCGTACTGCTGTTTGATGGCCTGCATATCTTCGGTCTGGATGTCCTTGACGGTGTATCCGTTCTTCTTCATATGCTCGACCCACTTGCCACAACAGCTGCAGGTAGGGCTACGGTAGACGGTCATTTCGGCTGCCCTAGCCGGTGCCGCAGCCTGGGCTGGCTGGATGCAGGACAGTAATAGCAGCGCGGTCGGCAGTTTCCTGAGAGGGGAATAAGGGGACATCAAAATGAATCTCCATTCAAGGTCGCGATGATCGTGCGAGCGCCGCCGTAGTCGCGGTGCTCACCCAGATAAATACCCTGCCAGACGCCCAGCCGCAGGCGGCCGTCCGCTATTGGCAAGGTCACGCTGGCGCCCATTAGACTGGACTTGATGTGCGCTGGCATATCATCCGGCCCCTCCATACGGTGGACGTAGTGAGCGGCCCCGTCGGGCGCCAGTTGCCGGAGATGGGTCTCCATGTCGCGCCGGACATCAGGGTCGGCATTTTCGTTGATACTCAGCGAAGCCGAGGTGTGCTGGATGAAAAAATGCGCCAATCCGATGCGAAGTTCGCGCAATTCGTCGAGATGCGCCAGCAATTCACCCGTTATAAGGTGAAATCCCCGTGACCGCGCTTTCAGGATGATTTTCTTTTGTAGCCACATAACCTGAATCATACACGGCATAAGCCAACAGGTGGCAACGCCGCGCCAGCCGGCGAGGCACCGGGCCACACATGACGCTGAGCCTATGGCCATTCGCTAACGCCCGCGTCCGGCAAGCCGGTACAATACGCTGCATTGTTTCAGCCCTCACCATCTACAAATCATGCGTACCAGCCAATTTCCACTCAACACCATCAAGGAAACGCCCGCCGATGCCGAAATCATCAGCCATCAGCTGATGCTGAGAGCCGGGCTGATCCGCAAACTAGCGGCCGGACTCTACAGCTGGCTCCCGCTTGGCCTCAGAGTGTTGCGCAAGGTCGAAACCATCGTCCGCGAAGAAATGGATCGGGCCGGTGCGCTGGAAGTCCTGATGCCAGCGGTACAACCGGCTGAGCTGTGGCAGGATTCGGGACGCTGGGACGTCTTCGGACCGGAACTCTGCCGCTTCAAGGATCGCCACGCCCGCGACTTTTGCCTGGGTCCGACCCACGAGGAAATCATTACCGATCTGGTGCGCAACGAAATCAAAAGCTACAAGCAGGTACCGGTCAATTATTATCAGATTCAAAGCAAGTTCCGCGATGAGATCCGCCCCCGCTTCGGGGTGATGCGCGCCCGCGAGTTCCTGATGAAGGACGCCTACTCCTTTCACATGACACAGGCGTCGCTGCAGGCGACCTACGAGGTCATGTATGCGACCTATACCCGCATCTTTGAGCGACTGGGCCTTGAGTTCCGCGCCGTGCTGGCCGATACCGGCGCCATTGGCGGCAGCCTGTCACATGAGTTCCATGTGCTGGCTGATTCAGGCGAGGATGCGATAGCGTTCTCGGATACCAGTGATTACGCCGCTAATGTCGAAATGGCCGAAGCCGTCGCGCTGTCGGGACCTGACGAGGTCCATCAGGCGCTGACCCTGGTCGAAACGCCGGGGCAACACAGCATCGAAGACGTCAGCCGCTTCCTGAAGGTGCCACCGCACCGTGTACTCAAAACCCTGCTGGTCAAAGGCTGCGACGATGGCGTGGTTGCCCTGCTGCTGCGCGGCGACCACGAATTGAACCCGGTCAAAGCCACCAAACTTGCCGCTGTGGCCTACCCGCTGCAATTTGCCAGCGATGCCGAAGCACGCCAGGTCGCAGGGTGTGCACCCGGTTCGGTCGGCC
This sequence comes from Methylococcaceae bacterium, assembly GCA_046305255.1. Lineage (GTDB taxonomy): Bacteria > Pseudomonadota > Gammaproteobacteria > Methylococcales > Methylococcaceae > UBA6136. The sequence goes on along the minus strand of JBKCCF010000237.1, from coordinate 8,903 downwards.
CCATTGGCCTGAGCATCCCGGTCATCGCCGACCGCAGCGCGGCCCACCTGATCAACTTTGTCTGCGGCGCGAATCAGGACGGCAAGCATTACACCCATACCAACTGGGCGCGCGATCTCCCCATCCCCGAAATCGCCGATCTGCGCCTGGTGATCGAAGGTGATGCCAGCCCTGATGGAGCGGGCCAGCTGCGCATCGCCCGCGGCATCGAAGTCGGCCACATCTTCCAGCTGGGCAAGAAGTACAGCGAGGCCATGCAGGCGACCGTACTCAATGAGGCCGGCAAGCAGGAAGTGTTGACCATGGGCTGCTACGGTATTGGCGTTTCGCGGGTTGTCGCAGCGGCCATCGAGCAGAACCATGATGAACGCGGCATCATCTGGCCGGAAGCCCTCGCCCCTTTCCAGGTCGCCCTGACGCCCATCAACATGGCCACATCCGAAAAACTGACCGCCACCGCCGAGCATCTCTACGACAACATGCGCAAGGCCGGACTGGATGTACTGTTCGATGACCGCAAGGCGCGGCCCGGCGTCATGTTTGCCGACATGGAACTGATCGGGATTCCCCACCGCATCGTTATCAGCGAGCGCCTGCTGGAATCGGGGCAGGCCGAGTACAAGGGTCGCAGTGCTGCCGACGCCATCGTAATCGCCATCGACGAAATCATTCCCTTCCTGCAGTCCAGACTGCAGCGCCACTGATCACCCTGCGGGCTGAGCTGCGGCGCGGCACCTGCGTCAAGGCTCAGCCCGTTTGGCGCGTCAGAGCCTTTCACCTATACTTGCCGCACTCGATTTGACGCCACACCGGGACTGAGCCGTTCGAACCCATCGTGATGAATCCCCTTCTGGACACACTGCAACCCTATCCCTTCGAGAAGCTGGCAAGCCTCAAGCATGGCATAGAACCGCCCTCCGCACTGCGACACATCGCGCTTTCGATCGGTGAACCCAGGCATCCGACCCCGCCCTTCATAGTCGAAACACTGAGCGCCCATCTGGACGGTCTGACCCAGTACCCATCGACCAAGGGCATAGCGGAACTGCGACGGGTTATTGCGGAGTGGCTGAGCCGACGGTTTGACGTGCCGGCTCACGCCATCGACCCCGAACGCCATGTGCTGCCCTGCAATGGCACCCGTGAAGCCCTGTTTGCCTTCGCACAGGCCGTGATCAACCCGAAGGACAGGCCGCTGGTTCTGATGCCCAACCCCTTCTATCAAATTTATGAGGGGGCCGCGTTACTGGCCGGGGCTGAGCCCTACTTTCTCAACACCACGCGTGAAACGGGTTATATCCCCGATTTCGACGCGGTGCCGGATGCGATCTGGGCGCGCTGCCAACTGCTGTACATCTGCTCACCGGGCAACCCGACCGGCGCCGTGATGTCCACCGAAACCCAGCAGCAGTTGATCGAAAAGGCTCAGCGCTTTGATTTCATCATCGCCTCCGATGAGTGTTACTCGGAACTGTATAACGACGAAGACAACCCACCCCCCGGTCTGCTGCAGACCGCGTATGCCATGGGCAACAGTGACTTCTCCCGCTGCGTCGCCTTTCACAGCCTGTCCAAGCGATCCAATGCCCCCGGCCTGCGCTCAGGTTTTGTCGCCGGGGACGCCGAGATAGTGGCGCGTTTTCTGTTATACCGCACCTATCATGGCTGCGCGCTCTCGCTGCCGGTACAAAAGGCCAGCCTGGCGGCCTGGCAGGACGAAGCTCACGTCACCGTCAATCGCGCGCTTTACCGTCAGAAATTTAGCGCGGTTTCAGACATCCTCAAGGATAGCCTTCCCGTGACGGTGCCACCTGCCGGGTTCTATTTATGGCCGGCGACACCGTTCGATGATCAGGCGTTCGCACAAAAGCTCTTTGCCAGCCAAAATGTCACCGTATTACCGGGTAGCTATCTTTCGCGGCCGTTTCAAGGCATCAACCCCGGTCAGGGCTATGTGCGCATGGCTTTGGTCGCCCCGCTGGATGACTGCATGGAAGCCGCGCACCGCATCCGGAATTTCATTCAAAACCACTCAACCACAGTAAATCCATGTCGCTAGAAACCATCATCAACGCTGCTTTTGAAGACCGCGCCAACATCAGCCCCACCAGTGTTTCGGCTGAAATCCGCGAAGCCATCCATGAGTCACTGCATCTGCTCGATAGCGGTCAGGCAAGGGTCGCTGAAAAGCAGGAGGGCCACTGGACAGTGAATCAGTGGCTAAAGAAGGCGGTTCTCCTGTCCTTCCGCATCACCGACAACCGGGTCATGGAAGGTGGCGAAACCCAGTATTTCGACAAGGTCGAGCCGAAATTCAGCCGCTTCTCGCCCGAACAGTTTGCCGCCCAGGGTGCACGCGTCGTGCCGCCGGCCGCCGTTCGTCGGGGGGCCTACATTGCCTCGGGCGTCGTCCTGATGCCTTCCTTTGTCAACATCGGCGCCTATGTCGATAGCGGAACGATGGTCGATACCTGGGCTACGGTCGGTTCCTGCGCCCAGATTGGTAAAAACGTCCACCTATCCGGCGGTGTCGGCATCGGCGGTGTGCTGGAACCCTTGCAGGCTGGACCCACCATCATTGAGGATAACTGCTTCATCGGCGCCCGTTCGGAAGTCGTGGAAGGTGTCGTTGTCGAAGAAGGCTCCGTCATTTCCATGGGCGTCTACATCGGCCAAAGCACAAAAATATACAATCGCATGACCGGCGAGATTTCCTATGGTCGGATCCCCGCGGGCTCGGTCGTCGTCTCAGGCAACCTGCCCGCCAGCGACGGTAGCCACAGCCTGTACTGCGCCGTCATCATCAAGCAGGTCGACGAGAGAACCCGCAGCAAAGTCGGCATCAACGAATTGCTGCGAGATTGATCAGAACCCATAACCCACCCCACGAGGAACAGACATGAACAGAATTCTATTTGCAGCCCTGACACTCCTGGTCTCTACCGGCGCACTCGCCAGTACTGATCACTTCATCCGCCGCGATGGCAACCACGTCCAGCACCTGAAAATCAGCAAGGTGGGCGACGACATCAACGTCAGCATGGATGTCGACTTCGAACCCACCGGTACAGCAGAAGCAGGACAAAAAGCCTGTTCTGCCGACATCTCCGGCGACGCCAAGGAAACCGGTAACAACGAAGTCACCCTGCGCAAGCAGATTGAGGGAGAAGCCAAGCATTGCAAGCTAAAGATCAACACCAGCGCTGAAGGTGCCAAGGTCGAACAGTCAGAGGAATGCAGCTACTACGCAACGGGCCTCTGCCACTTTGGTAGCGATGGCAAGGAACTCGCAAAGATCAAGTAATCGTCAAGCCTGTCGTCAGCCATTAAAAAGTAAAAAGCCCCAGCAATGGGGCTTTTTAATGCGGCCTATGGTGTTTACGGCTGACCGCGAGACGATATAAGTTGAGCCATCCCCCTGCAATTACGACAGCCCATGAGGAAGCGGACATCATCGCCCGAAACCCCTGAAAACCTCACCCGACCATCAACACAAAGCATCAAATATGCGGGCTCCAAACGCGAACTGCTGCCGCACTTGTTGGCCATGCTGCAAGAACTCAAGGTTGCCAGTGTGTTTGATGGTTTCTCAGGGACAACCCGTGTGTCACAGGCTCTCGCACAACGGCAGTATTCTGTTGTCTGCAACGATATTGCAGACTGGTCCCACATGTTGGGCAACTGCTATCTGATGAATACGCAGCGCCCTGCCTACTATGCAGACGTGCTGTCCCACCTGAACGGACTTGAAGGCCATCACGGCTGGTATTCAGAACACTATGGCGGGGAAGATTTTGCCGGCAGCGCAATACAGCGGGATGGCTTCAAGCGGCCCTGGCAACTCCACAACACCCGCAAACTGGATGCCATTCGCGATGAAATTGACCGACTTGGCCTCAACACGGTGGAGAAGGCGACGGTACTGACCAGCCTGATGCTTGCTTTGGACGAGGTCGATAATACACTGGGGCACTTCGCATCCTATTTGAAATGCTGGTCGCCCCGCTCATACAAAACCATGCACCTGAAAGTGCCCCGCTATTGCGAGGCCACTCAAAAACATACCGTTCTGCAAGGCGATATATTCAAGGTAGCCCCGTCCGTAACGGCCGACTTTTCCTACCTTGACCCCCCCTATGGCTCCAACAACGAGAAAATGCCGTCCTCTCGGGTTCGATACGCCGCCTACTATCATGTCTGGACGACACTCTGTCGGCACGACAAACCGGAATTATTCGGCGCTGCCCGGCGCCGGTCGGATAGTGTCGATGGTGCGCGCCCGTCTGTCTTTGAAGAATTCCGCAACGATACCGATGGCCGCTCTATTGCCGTCAAGGCAATTGATAACTTGATCTCCGCCATCAACTCACGCTATGTCGCCCTTTCCTACAGCTCATGCGGTAAAGCCAACGCTGCCGAACTAAACGACATACTGAAAAAACACGGCACACTGATCAAAACCCTGGAACTGGACTACCGGAAAAACGTCATGGCCGAGATGAGGTGGACTCATCAATGGCTGAGAGAAACCGAAGAAACTAACCGCGAGTTTATTTTCCTGCTGGAAAAACAGTAACCGTCGCACCGGCCATCAGCGAAAGACACACCCGACAAAGGCGCAGTCGTCCATGACGGCTGCGCCCTTGAACCGCCTTGAGGCTAGCCGTGGCGGCGCGGAAGCCTCTACGGGGAGCAAGAGGCTCGCAAGAACCTAGAAAGTCCCTTGAAGAACGCTGCCCGACACGGTATCCAGGGTGACCTCAACAGTATCCCCTGCGGCTATTGCCGGCACGCCCGGCTGGGCGTCAGTCAGGCTCAGGTCGGTGTCGCAAATTCCGTCATCCTCCCTGAGCACCCCCCTCCGGATGGCCACTTTGACCTTGTATTCGGCAATCAGGCCACTTGATGAACGCTTGAATCGGGTCACATCAAGATCACACTCGGCATAGGGAACCCCGCCTCGTGATAGCACCAGCGTGGGCGTAATGGCTGCCGCTGCGGCTCTATCGGCGATATTGAGTGCCCCGCTGGGCACAACAAGCTTCACACCGCCTTCAAATTTTTGCCCCTTGCGTCTGGATTCGAGTTCGATTTTGCCGCGGGCGGTCGGATCGAGAGTCCCGCTGAGGATGGCTTTCAGCCTGGGTGCCTTGTCACCGCCGGCGACCTTGAGCGCGTCATCGGTTTGGCCACCCGTAGTATTGTTTTTGACACTGGCGCTATCGTCCGGCTTCTGGCTGGCGTCATCGGTGCCGGCGTGAGGCGGGGTGACCCTCGGTCTATCGTCTCGGTGATTGCCATTCTCCTGCCGGGAGGAGCTGCCGTGATCATCACCGGATGAATGGCCGTAGCTGGGTGCAGCCACCCATACAGAGGCTAGTAACGCCAGTGTGACGACATTGGATAGTTTCGGTTTCGTTGTCATGATGGCTCTCAATAGCAGGTTATGTGGTTCAGGCGGAGCGATGCCGTGCGTTGCATCACGAGGCTCACCCGACAGGATAAGCCCTTCACATTAAATTAACCTGAACGGATCGAAAATAATGCAACTCGCGGCGTTTCGCGCATCTCAAAACGGGGTGCCGATCCGCCGATACCGACCTGACTCACTGGGGCCCCGTAACCCCCGTTTTTTACAATTGAACACGCCATGCAACCGAAGCTCAATCCCGCCGATATCGAGATCACCGCCATCCGCAGTTCCGGGCCCGGCGGGCAAAACGTGAACAAGGTCGCCACGGCGGTCCACCTGCGGTTTGATATTCGGGCCTCATCGCTCCCTGAACCCCTCAAGGCTGCACTACTGGCGTCGGGCGACCGTCACATCACCCGCAACGGCGAGATCATCATCAAGGCCCAGCGCATGCGAACCCAGGAGCGCAACCGCGACGATGCCATGGAACGGCTTTCGGTGCTGATCCGCAGCGTCGCTACCCCGCGCAAACTGCGCAAGGCAACCAAACCCAGCCTGGGCGCCAAACTGCGGCGGCTGGAGAGCAAGAAAAAGCACAGCACCACCAAAAGACTGAGATCGGATATTGCCGACTGAGGCCATTTGCCGCTAAGGTTCACCCCTGCATTCAGCGGCGTATGCCGCGCCACCCTCAACACCCGGAGCAACAGGCATGGCGATCAGGAGAAGCGGTCCCAATCACAGTAAACTCGATCAGGTCGTGGCCAATGCCCGACGCGAAAAAGAAGACCGCGAAAAGGGCTACCGCGAACGGGCCCTCAAGATGTACCCATGGGTTTGCGGTCGCTGTACCCGCGAGTTCACCCTCAAGAACCTGCATGAACTTACCGTACATCACCGTAACCACAATCACGACGATAACCCGATGGACGGTAGCAACTGGGAATTACTTTGCCTGTTCTGTCACGACGACGAGCACTCCCGCTACAACAATGCCGACATCTACAGTTCCAGCGGTTCCAGTCAGGCAGCGACCACCACCCACAAAGCCTTTGCCGGCCTTGAAGCCCTGCTCAAAGACCGCAAGTAATTTCAGGCCAACGGCACAGCCCTAACACTCATCAGCCGCGCATACTGACCGGCCCTACTCCGGAATTGACCTCATGCCCCTCGACCCCCGTTATATGGCCGGCGTACTGGCCGGCCTGTGTTTTATCCAGTTCGTGCTGCTGTGGCTCGTGGTTCGGATTCATCGCCATGGCCGCCATAGCGCGAGCCAGCTTGAGGTTTTGCTGGATAACGATGCCCGTCTCGAACGTGGACTACGCGATGAAATGGCGGGCAACCGGCGGGAAGTTGGCGAGGCGCTGCGCCAGAACCGGGAAGAACTGGCTGGCGTGATCGGTCAGCTGAGCCAGGCCCTCACCCTGCAGACGGAACAATCCCGCCGCACATTTGACGAGCAACTCTCGCGTTTACAGGCCGAACAGCAGACCCGCAGCGACACACTCCGCAACCTCATCGACGACAAACTCACCCAGGTTCAGCAGGAGTCCCGCGCAGGCCGCAACGAGCAGACAGAGGGGCTCAAGACCTTTGGCGAATCGCTGACCGGCCAGCTGCATCAGCTGATGCAACGTAATACCGAGGGCATGGATACCCTGCGGCAAGCCATTGAAACCCGCCTGGCCGAGATCCAGACCGACAACAATCAGAAACTGGAACTGATGCGGCAAACCGTTGATGAAAAACTCCATAACACACTGGAGCAGCGCCTCGGCGAATCCTTCAAGCTGGTCAGTGACCGGCTGGAACAGGTCCACAAGGGATTGGGCGAAATGCAGACACTGGCATCGGGCGTCGGCGACCTGAAAAAGGTGCTGTCCAACGTCAAGGTGCGCGGCACCTGGGGCGAAGTGCAGCTGGATAACCTGCTTGATCAGGTACTTAGCACAGACCAGTACGCCAAAAACGTCGCCACCCGACCGAAAAGCACCGAGCGGGTCGAGTTCGCCATCAAGCTCCCGGGGCGCGACGCTGACGACCGCGTGGTCTGGCTGCCGATTGATGCCAAGTTCCCGCTGGAGGATTACCAGAAACTGGTAGAGGCGCAGGACGTGGGCGACCTGACAAGCATGGAGGAAGCGGGCCGGGCACTGGAGAACCGCATCAAAGCCGAAGCCAAAACCATCCGCGACAAATACATCGAACCGCCCTACACCACCGATTTCGGCCTGCTGTTTCTGCCCATTGAAGGGCTTTATGCAGAAGTCATCCGAAGGCCCGGCCTGTCCGATTTTTTGCAACGGGAATACCGCGTCACCCTTACCGGCCCCACTACCCTCACCGCCATACTCAACAGCCTGCAAATGGGCTTTCGTACGCTGGCGATTGAAAAACGCTCCAGCGAAGTCTGGCACGTACTGGGCGCCGTCAAAACCGAATTCGGCAAATTTGGCGATGTCCTGGCCAAAACCAAGAAAAAGCTCGATGAAGCCCGCAACTCGATCGACCAGGCAGAAACCCGCACCCGGGCCATAGACCGCAAACTGCGACAGGTCGAATCACTCCCCACCACCGCACCCCGCGGCCTGCTGGATGACCTGACAGACGATGCGAGCCTGAGTCTGGGCGTAGACGACGAGACCTGATGGGGTTGTGATCCCACGGAGCGGGAGGGGTACGCCTGTCGAGCGACCTTGAAGAGCCGGCCCAAACACAGAAAGGGGCACGGATAACCCGGTCAATGCCTCCATTCCGAGCAAAAATACAGGCCGCCTAGCAAGGCGGCGATTTCACCGTCCGCGATCCAGCCGCCGGCCCAGTTTCGCTTACGCCACAGCGGGTGGATATGTCATTACCCTATGTACGCATGAACGCCGGTCCTGATTGATGTGTCATTTCCGGTAAACGCTGATATTTTTTGCGATGTTTCGGTCGGGCAATCTGGTAAGGTGACTTTGTGAAGCAAAACACTCTGAGCAGCACACGCACTCCGTGCAGGAGCATCGCTCGATCGCCAGTTCATTGATCGAAATCTCGCCCCGGTTCTTCATGACCCTCCCTGATTTGATCAGAAAAACCAAACCCGCCATCGTCAGCGTCTTGGCAGTGTTGCTGTGTCTCCTGACCCAGAAATGGATTCAGGTCAACCTTCGCAATGGCTCTCATCTTGTCCTCAAGCACCCGTTTTTCCCCTATTTCCCAATAGTTCTTTACATGGGTTACCTCTATGGCATGAGGATAGGTACCTTGACCATTGCCACGAGCGCCATCTTGCTGTTGGTAATGTTCCCCGGAGCAATTGAGGACTGGCGTATTGGCATACCGCTCCATGCAATTCTTTTTTTTCTGTCGCTTCGATTGATTGAGCGCTGCCCCAACACCGGCCCAGGAAACGACCAGAACGGAACTATCAAAATTATTTGACCCGCAACGAGCCGGCGGCGCCTATACCTAGGCCCCCACCAGCCGGGACACAAGCAAAACC
>JBKCCF010000236.1:0-6040 GCA_046305255.1 Methylococcaceae bacterium | reverse complement strand
GCTCTTTTTCGATCGCCGTCTGCACCGCAATCAGCAGCTTGCCCTGCGGCATCCCCAATTCCTGGATGATTTCGGTAATCCGGCTCTGCAACACCTGAGCCGTCACTTGTCGCCGCGCCGTCAGCTGTTGGGCCCGCTCGCGATAATCATCGGCAATCTTCGCCAGCGACTCGCGCAAGCCTTCCAGCGATCCGACGCCTTCAATCATGGCGGCGCGCTCGGCCTTAAGTGCGGCAAGATGCTCTGGCAGGGCTTCTGGCCTCACATGGTGTTTACGCGCCAGCTGATGCACATCAGACAAGCGCTGATCAAGCGCGCTTAACCGACCGGGGTCAACGTCCAGCCGCTCCAGTTCATGCCGTAGCACCATGGCGGCCTCTTTGACCTGAACCTGCGCATCGCGCAAAAGATCAGGCGTCGGACTCAGCCCCGGAGCAAGCCGGCTGAGCTCGGTCAGTGCCTGCACTGCCCGCGACAGCTGCGCATTGACAGCATGATGCTCGGCGTCGTGAAGCACGTCCAGTTGCACCTGACCAACCTCCAGAATTCTGCCAACATTGGCCTGACGCGTATGCTCTTCTACCAGCACGACATAATCGAGACTCGCGATATCATGCTGTTCCAGCTCCTCAATCTGAAAGTCCAGCAGCCCCATACGGGCCGAGTGATCGACAGCGCTGTTCTGCCGCCGGTCCAGCTCGTCCCGCAGTGACCGCCAATCCCGATACAGCCTCTGGACATCGGCCAGCAGACCGGCATTAGCCGCAGCGGCGTCCAATAGACGGCGCTGCTCCGTGGCCTTTACAAGTTGGACATGGGCATGCTGACCATGAATTTCAACCAACCCCTGTCCGAAATCCTGCAACGACTGCAACGTTACCGGTCGACCATTGATATAAGCCCTGGATCGACCATCCTGAGCAATCACCCGTCGAACTACGCATTCATCGCCATCGGCATAGTCCTGATCCTCCAGCCACTGCTTCGCGGCCGGGGAATCGGCCAAGTCAAAGCTCAAATTGATTTCCGCCCGCTGGGCACCGGGACGGATAAACGCAGGGTCTGCCCGATCACCCAGGGCGAGCCCCAACGCAGTCAGGAGGATGGATTTGCCCGCCCCCGTTTCGCCGGTCAGGACACTAAGCCCCGCGCCGAAGCCAAGATCCAGGGACTGAACAACAGCAAGATCACGAATATCTACATGAATCAGCATGACTAACTTCGGTAACCCGAACTCCAGTTCAATTTGGCGCGAAGGATTTCAAAAAAGTCGTAATTCAACGGATGCAGCAAACGGAATGGCCTGGGTTCCTTGCGTATCTCAATCCGATCGGTGATGGCCACGTCAGGACTGCAGACATTATCGCAGACCACCTGTGCACTGAATTGCCGGCTGGGCCGAAAGGCGACGCCAATCACGCTTTCGCTATCCACCACAATGGGGCGATTGGTCAAGGTATGGGGGTTGATCGGCGCCAATACAATCGCCTGCAGGTGAGGCGAAAGGATAGGACCACCGGCTGACAGGGCATAGGCGGTGGATCCGGTCGGCGTGGACACGATAAGACCATCGGAACGTTGCGTATTAAGGTAGGCGCCATTGATTGAGGTCTCAATCTCTATCATGCTGCTGGCGTTCCACCGGTGGACTACCACCTCGTTAATCGCTGTCTGCCGATACATCACCTGTTCTTCCCTGATAATGCTGGCACCCAGCATAAATCGCCGCTCTTCGCTGAACTGCCCGTTAAGTATGGCATCCAGGTGAGTCGTAATATCTGCCGGCGAAATATCGACCAGGAAACCTAGCCGACCCAGGTTGACCCCAATCAGCGGAATATCAAACACCGCCAGGGCACGCGCGGCCGATAGTAACGTCCCGTCCCCCCCCAAAACGACCGCAACGTCACACACCTCACCCAACCTGGCCAATGGCGCGACGTCGATCGGCGCCCCTCCCCGAATAAACGGTGCGCACTCGCTTTCAACGAGCACCCGCAACCCACGCCCCGTCAGGTAGGCATGCAGTTCGGATAATGTTTCTGCGATGTGATCGGAATCAGGCTTGCCGATCAGGGCAACGGTCCCGAATTGGGCTGACATGAATGTAAGGCTAGATGAATAAATCAGAACTAAACGGAAAGGCAGAAAGTCCCGAGCCAGACCAAGGCGACTATCGCCTGACCAGACGGTGCCCCCCCCCCGGCAACCCGCCCTATAGTATGAATTTCTTGACACATTATCCACGGATTGCTAGCTTTTGGCACTCCCCGACTGGGAGTGCCAGCTCCTGAACTTCCGAGAGACTCATTGCCAACAACCCTGCACCTGACAGCGCGCGCCCAACACCTGCTCAAGGTACTGGTTGAGCGCTACATCAATGAAGGCCAACCGGTGGGCTCCCGGGTACTATCGAAGGATGCGGGACTCAATTTAAGCCCTGCGACCATCCGCAACGTGATGTCCGACCTTGAGGAAATGGGTCTGATCACCGCCCCCCACACGTCTGCGGGGCGTATGCCTACCGTGATGGGCTACCGTCTGTTCGTCGATACCCTCCTCACAGTCACGCCCCTGCAACAGGAAATCACCCTGCAGTTCAAGGGCAATCTGGATTCACAAGAGTCTCCCACCGATCTTCTGGAGACCGCCTCACGGCTGCTCTCGGAGGCGACCCACATGGCCGGCCTCGTCACCCTGCCGCACAGAAATACCAGCGCTTTCAGACATATTGAGTTCCTGCCCCTGTCCAACCGGCGCATATTGGTGATTCTGGTGACCGAACAACAGGAGGTACACAACAAGATCATCCAGTCACCCCGACACTTTTCGAGCGCCGAACTGCAGGCCGCAGCCAATTTCCTCAGCAGCCATTATGCCGGCAAGGATCTCACCCAGATTCGGGAACTGCTGATCAGGGAAATGAGCGACACCCGCCAACGCCTCAGCCAGGAAATCATTGATGCCGCAGCCATCACCGAACTGGCCCTGAGCGGCCACGAAAAGCGCCATACCCCCTTCCTGCTGACGGGCGAACTCAACCTCATGGATTTCTCCGAGCTTGCCAGCATGGAGCAGTTCCGCACTCTGTTTGAAACCCTGCAGCGCAAGGAGGCCATCGTCAGCCTGCTGGACCGCTGCATCGAAAGTTCTGGCGTAAAAATCTTCATCGGGGAGGAGTCCGGCCATCGCGGTCTCAACCAATGCAGCCTGGTAACAGCGTCCTACTCGGTCAATGACCAGATCATGGGTGTACTCGGCGTCATAGGGCCGACCCGCATGCAGTATGAACGCGTCATCCCGCTCGTCGATATGGCGGCAAAACTAGTCGGTGCGGCCTTGAATCACAAATCTCTGCCCCCACTCTAGAACAGAGTATTCAAATCCGGTCTTGCTGCCCCGTGCGCAACAAGGCCCCTCCCCAAAACCAGTTATCACCCACGGAGTTGCGCTTGATGAGCCAAGATGACACTTTGCCGGAAATCACACCGGAAGAATTTGAACTACCCACTGAGCAGGCCGGGGAGAGCGCCGCAGATGAGGCGCCAATCAACATCCCATTGATCGAAGCCACCCGTCGCGCCGAGGAAAACTGGGAAAAGCTGCTGCGCTCTCAAGCAGAGCTTGAAAACCTGAAACGACGCTCGGAAAAGGACCTGCAGAATGCTCATAAATTCGGCCTCGAAAAGTTCGCCCGCGAGTTGCTGCCGGTCGCGGATAGCCTTGAACTGGGGCTGAACGTGGAAACCAGCGAGAACCCCGAGGCCCAAAAACTTCGGGAAGGAATGGAACTGACCCTCAAGCAACTCATGAGCAGTCTGCAAAAGTTCAATGTGGAAGTGGTTGATCCTACAGGTGAACGCTTCAATCCTGAACTGCACCAGGCCATGGCCATGCAGCCTACCGACGACGTGGAACCCAATACCGTGATCAAGGTATTTCAAAAGGGTTACCTGCTGAATGAACGCTTATTGAGACCCGCCATGGTAGTGGTTGCCCAGGCCGTTCAATAGTCGGCCCGAGCGGCTTGAAAAAACATTGGCCAACCCCATATCCACCGCAAGTCAGTTGACTCAGCTCACTACCACGAATAACCCGGAGAATTAAATGACAAGAATCATCGGCATTGATTTGGGCACCACCAATTCCTGCGTGGCCATCCTTGAGGGCGGCAAGCCCCGCGTGATCGAAAATTCGGAAGGTGCCCGCACCACCCCATCAATTGTGGCGTTCACCCCCGATAGTGAAGTTCTGGTCGGCCAGTCCGCCAAACGTCAGGCAATCACCAATCCCAAGAACACCCTTTACGCCGTAAAGCGTTTGATCGGACGTCGATTCAAGGACTCTGTCGTTCAGAAGGACATCCATTTAGTCCCCTACAATATCGTCGAAGCCGACAACGGTGACGCATGGATTGAAGTCAACGGCAAAAAAATGGCGGCACCGGAAGTATCCGCCCGCGTCCTGATGAAGCTCAAAAAGGATGCAGAGGCCTTCCTTGGCGAGGAAATCAAGGAAGCGGTCATCACGGTACCCGCTTACTTCAACGACTCCCAGCGCCAGGCAACCAAGGACGCCGGGCGCATCGCCGGTCTCGACGTCAAACGCATCATCAATGAGCCGACTGCGGCAGCCATGGCTTTCGGGCTGGATCGCAAAAAAGGCGACATGAAGGTTGCGGTTTACGATCTGGGCGGCGGTACCTTTGACGTCTCCATCATCGAGATTGCCGAAGTCGATGGCGAACACCAGTTTGAAGTACTGTCCACCAACGGCGACACTCACCTCGGCGGTGAGGACTTCGACCTGCGAGTCATTGACTGGATCTGCGATGAATTCAAGAAAGAGAACGGCATCGACCTGCACAACGACCCGCTGGCTTTGCAGCGGCTCAAGGAAGCTGCAGAAAAGGCCAAGATCGAACTGTCGTCCAGCCAGCAGACCGACATCAACCTACCCTATGTCACGGCGGACGCCAGCGGCCCCAAGCATCTCAATCTGAAACTGACCCGCGCCAAACTGGAATCACTGGTCGATGACCTCGTGATGAAAACCCGGGGGCCCTGCGAAACCGCCATCAAGGATTCAGGCCTGAAGGCGAAGGATATCGATGAAATCATCCTGGTGGGTGGCCAGAGCCGCATGCCCAAGGTCCAGGAGATGGTAAAAGAGATCTTTGGCAAGGAACCCCGCAAGGATGTCAATCCTGATGAAGCCGTCGCACTGGGCGCCGCCATCCAGGGCGGCGTCCTGGGTGGACAGGTCAAGGATGTACTGCTGCTGGACGTCACCCCGTTGTCACTGGGCATCGAAACCCTGGGCGGTGTTATGACGAAGCTGATCGAAAAGAACACCACCATTCCAACCAAGACCGGACAGGTGTTCTCGACGGCGGAAGATAATCAGACGGCGGTCACCATCCACGTCCTGCAGGGTGAACGCGAAATGGCCAAGGACAACAAGTCGCTGGGCCGCTTCGACCTGGCCGATATCCCTCCGGCACCGCGCGGCATGCCACAGGTTGAGGTTACCTTTGATATCGACGCCAACGGTATCCTGCATGTATCGGCCAAGGACAAGGCCACCAACAAGGAGCAGTCGATCCGCATCACCGCATCCAGTGGTCTGAACGAAGATGAGATACGGCGCATGGTGCAGGACGCTGAACTTCATGCCGATGAAGACAAGAAGTTGCATGAACTGGTACAGGCGCGCAATCAGGCTGATGCATTGATTCATGCTGCCAACAAAACCCTGACCGATCTGGCTGATGGCGTGCAGGCGGATGAGAAAACCCAGATTGAATCTGCTATTGCCGATCTCAAGGAAGCCATCAAGGGAGACGACAAGGACGAGATCGACCGCAAAACCCAGCATCTGACTGAGGTTTCCGGTAAACTCGCCGAAAGGCTCTACGCCCAGAAGGCTCAAACTGAGGGTGCCGGGCAGCACGAAGAACATTCAACACCCGGATCGAACGAGAGTGATGACGTCGTCGATGCCGAGTTTGAAGAAATGAAAGACGACAAGAAGTAAGCAA
>JBKCCF010000235.1:0-4465 GCA_046305255.1 Methylococcaceae bacterium | reverse complement strand
GGACATGCTCGATCCGGAGGGAGGACCCGTCGATCAGGCCATCACCATGTTGCGAAAGAGCCACCGCTTCTCCGCCAATAGCGGCATCGGTCAACTCGCGCGGGCGGTCAATGGCGGGCAGGCGGCGGCATCACTCGCTATTCTTGAGGCGCCGCCCGGTGATCTGGCCTATCTGACCCTCAGGGAAAAGCACGATAGCGCTTTCGAGGCGCTGGTACTGGCGGGCGGACTCCCCACGGGTCTTCAGGATGCCACCCTTCCGGCCCGGGTCGGCTATGGACACTACTTGAGCCTGTTGCGGCCGGATCATCGGCCGGATCCCAAGGGCCCGTCCGGAGCATGGGAGAGTTGGGCCCGGCAGATACTTGAGGCTCATGCCCGCTTTCAGTTGCTATGCGCCGTCCGCAAGGGCCCCTGGGGGGTCGAGGGCATGAATCAACGCATCGAGGCCTTGTTAGCCCGCCACCGTTACATCGACAGACAAGGCGATTGGTATGAGGGCCGCCCGGTCCTGGTCACCCGCAATGACTATGGCCTGGGCTTGATGAATGGCGATATCGGGGTGACCCTGGCCATTCAGGACCCGGCATGCGAAGCGCCTACCCTGCGCGTGGCTTTCCCCACATATGACGCTGATCGGCCGATCCAATGGGTTACCCCCAGCCGTCTCAATGACGTGGAAACGGTGTTTGCCCTGACGGTCCACAAATCGCAGGGCTCAGAGTTCACCCATACCGCACTGGTGCTGCCGAATCGGCCCAATCCCATCCTGACCCGCGAGCTGCTTTATACCGGCATCACCCGCGCCAGTCATTGGTTCACACTGGCCAATGCCGGAGACGGCAAAACGTTGCGGCAGGCCATCGAACGGCAGGTCATACGCGATAGTGGCCTTCGAATCAGAGGTTAGCCAACCAGAGGTCAGGGAGAGGTGACGACCCATCCCATGGCTGCTGAATCCACACCATAATCAAATCAGGGGGATACCCGATTCCTGGCGCCTGTTCACTCCGAAGGTGGCGTCACGTCGCTTGACAGTGGCGACAAACAGACCATGACCGGGTCAGCGTTATGCACAAGCGCCATAAGTTCATGATTTTGGGCCGGCAACGACGTCGAGCAGATGCTCATCATTAAATAACAATGACTTACCACTGCGACCAACTTCGCTACGCACCAGCCAAAGCCCCGTCAGGCCTGCTATTCCACAGCCCCGCCCACAGACTTATCCACAGCTTTTGTGGATAACGGCGGCGATGGGACAGGCGGAAGGGGGTGATGTGGGGATGGCGGAGAGGAAGTCCGTCAATCCATGGTTTTATGGGTTCTTCATCGGGCTTTTAACTATCATGAAATCAATCAGATAGTGTCTTGTTGGGTCTTATGTAGTCCACTATAATCCAAACCATATGGGGGATTTATTGGGGGACGGGTCTCTTGTCCCCCAGCATGTGGAGAGGCTCGAATGAGACACAAACTAACAGCGCGGGGGGTGGCTGCCCTACCTCCCGGCAAGCATGAAGATGGGGCGGGGCTTCGCGTCGTGGTGGCCGATAGCGGGGCACGTCGGTTCGTGCTTCGTCTTACGTTGGGGGGTAAGCGGCGTGAAATGGGGCTGGGCAGTTTCCCTGCTGTCTCTCTCGCCGATGCACGCCAGAAAGCGCTAGAGGTCCACCAGCAGGTAGCTGCGGGCATTGACCCATTCAAATCACGGGACCAAGAGCCCGTCAAAATCCCCACCTTCACATCAGTTGCAGCCCATTACATACGGGCACATCGCCGGGGCTGGAAAAACCGCAAACATGGGCGGCAATGGGTATCTACACTCAAGACGTATGCACGTCCTGTACTGGGGAACCTCCCAGTTGATCAGGTGGGAGTTGAAGAAGTTCTGAAGGTTCTAGAGCCCGTTTGGTTGTCACGGCCAGAAACCGCAAAGCGGGTACAGGGCAGAATCGAAAACATCCTAGATTTTTCAAGCGCTCGCGGGTGGCGGAAGGGACAAAACCCAGCCAGATGGAGAGGGCATCTTGCGATGATGCTCCCAGCCCGAAGCAAGGTGCGGGCAGTGCAACATCATCCATCCCTGCCATATGAATTTATGGCCGCATTCATGGGGGAGCTTTCTCAAGTTCACGGGATCAGTGCGCGGGCGCTTGAGTTTCTCATTCTGACTGCCACACGGACGAGCGAAACGCTGGGGGCTCAGTGGTCGGAAATCGACCTAGATTCCAAGGTTTGGACGATTCCAGCCTCGCGAATGAAGGCGGGGCGGGTGCATCAAGTGCCCCTATCTTTGGAGGCGGTCAAAATTCTGGAGAAATTGCCAAAGATCGAAAGGGTTGGTTTGTTATTCCCCGGTCAAAGGTATGGGCGGCCTTTGTCGAGTATGGCTTTGCTCCAAGTAATGCGGAGGCTAGGTTATGGAGTTGGTGGGGAGCGCGGGGCTTACGTACCACATGGGTTCCGGTCTTCCTTCCGTGATTGGGCGGGGGAGGTATCAACCTTTCCGCGTGACGTGTGCGAGATGGCGCTTGCTCACGTTATCGAAAACAAAGTGGAGTCAGCCTATCGGCGCGGCTCTATGCTGGAAAAGCGGCGCGCCATGATGGAAGAGTGGGCGCGGTTTATCGTACCGGCTGAAGGGCACCTCGAAAAACCTCAAAATTGTGAAATCGACGCATTATAAATCAGTGCATTAGACTCATTATTTGGGTGAACAGATGGGTTTTTCGAGGTGCCCTGAAGGGAATGTCATTCAGTTTCGTAAAATCCTATAAAATCCTATAAAAGACTGTAACAAATACTTGACAACCACAAAAGACTAAATTTAAATCTATGCGCAAGGGCACATGGAGTGCCCTCCCACATCACACGGAGGTAGATATGTCTGATGAGAATTTTGTTCGACCTGTCCAGATTTACGGGGACCGCAAGCGCGGAATAACCCCCATACTCCCAATTAGCCGTTCCCACTTTTGGCAGTTAGTAAAGCGGGGAGTCATACCTCAACCGTTTCGCCTTGGGTCAAGGGTTACCCTTTGGCGGCGGTCTGATATTGCCCAAGTTTTGGAGCGGTTGACCCAGCAAGCATAAGGCCGGGTCATATTGCGAAAAGCCCCGTAGACGAGTACAGGGCATTATCAAGGCGGAAAAGGATGCTCTCGCTTTACGTTTGCCATGGAGGCACAAATGCAGTCATATTCTACCAAATCTCAGAATCCAGACGCCCAAACCGACCCGGTTGATAATCAAGCGACACCCCGGCATGAACAGAGGGGGAAATCGACCAGCAAGGCCAGTACCGGGCGGGACAAATGCGGATACTGCAATCGTGCTCAGTACGAGGACGCGGCATGGTTTTGCCACTCACACAACCTGATAGACCTAAAAACCCGCTTCGGTCGGCATGGTGTACCTGGCTATACGAAGGTGGTGTGGGACGTGCTTGCTAAAGCCCATGAAAATGGGGATGAGGAATGGGGTAGCTCGCTTTCGCGGGAGTTAGCGGAGGCTGGAGCAGTCGGTAACTTTGAGGAAGACGATTATCTGAAGGTGGTTGATGACTTCAACCCAGAAAAATCTGGGGGCGGGTTGTTGCCATTTCTCGCATGGAATAACGGCTGGGAGAAGCCGGGTCTTGATGAGGACGGAAAACAGGAATCGGCGGAACGGTATTTCTGGAACGCGGATGAGAAGGTGTTGTCGCCGTATTTCAGCGCCAAGGGTTATGACGAAAACCCGCCGAATGTTCGCGTGGACAAACACGGAAATACATGGGTTCGGCTTCAAGATATCGCCGACGATAGGCCAGACGGGTTTATCAAGATTTTTTGGGATGCACGGGCAGGTAAATGGCAGAAATATAACCAGTGCCAGACTGGGGGCAGGGCCTGGGCAGGGTTTGACATACAGGGATATAACCCGAACACATTCGAGAGCTACTTGCTGAGGCAGCCTCCAGGAGTATCCAAACACCGTGAGCCATACCGAACGTTACGGCTCCATGTCGTTGAGGGGATGGCCAGTGCAGCAGCCGTAGGCTGGTCCTACAAGGCTGAAGGAAAGGGGCAGCCCTTCGATGACCGGACATATGCGGTGCTGGCTGTCGGATCCTGTAACAACCTTGATTCGGTGGTGGAAGGCGTTTTGGCTGTGCGACCGGACATCGAGGTTGTGCTGATACCCGATCGGGAGCCAATCGGAGCGGGCATCGCTCATGTTGCGGAACTGTGCCGAAAGTACCGGAACATCAAGGTTGCGGATCCTCGGTGGGTCTCTGATTTGGCGAAGGTGGACATTGACGATATCCGGGCTTCAGGTGGAGCTGGGGCTGTGGTTTCGTTGATTGAGCAGGCTCGGACGCTGACAGATGCGGAGCTGAAGGAGGTGCTTGGGTCGGGGGCTGAAAGAAGGGTGGCCTCCGGCCACAGGGACGCTGACGGGGACACTGACGATGCTGTGA
>JBKCCF010000234.1:0-2272 GCA_046305255.1 Methylococcaceae bacterium | reverse complement strand
GTCTGGACCGGCACCAACTCAGCGATGTTGATGCGTTGACCCATCATCTGCGCGCCTACCTGCAGGCGATACTGGACCCCGTCAATGCGCCGCTTGAAGTTCCGCAGGAGACGCGGCCCTTCGTTATCCTCGTGGTCGGTGTCAACGGGGTCGGCAAAACCACAACCATCGGCAAGCTGGCCAAGCGTCTGCAAGGGCAGGGCCATAGCGTCATGCTGGCAGCGGGGGATACCTTCCGGGCGGCGGCGGTGGAGCAGCTGCAGACCTGGGGCGAGCGTAATCAGGTCACGGTCATCGCCCAGCATACCGGCGCCGATTCGGCCTCGGTGATTTACGACGCCTTCCAGGCTGCGCAGGCGCGGGGCATTGACGTGCTGATCGCCGACACCGCCGGTCGCCTGCACACCAAGGCCAACCTTATGGACGAACTGAGCAAGATCAAGCGCATCATGGCCCGACTGGATGCAACGGCACCGCATGAGGTGTTGCTGGTGCTTGATGCCAGCACCGGCCAGAACGCCCTCAATCAGGCCCGCCAGTTCAACGAAGCCGTCGGCCTGACCGGTATTGCCTTGACCAAACTTGATGGCACGGCCAAGGGCGGGGTGATTTTCGCGCTGGCCAAGCAGTTCGGCATACCCATCCGCTACATCGGCATCGGTGAAACTATCGACGACCTGCAGGATTTTGATGCGAAAAACTTTATTGGCGCGCTGTTCAATGACCCGCAAGCCTGATTCCGTAAAGCCTGACGCGGGCCCTTGCACTCACAACAACAGAGCGGAGTAGCCGATATGTCTGGAATTCTGATTCGCTTTCTGATGGCGCTGGTCCTGGTATTTGCCACCTGGAACCCCAGCGGCACCTCCTACACGCATTGGCTACTCAGTAGTCTTTCGGTCATGTCTATCACCGCACCTCTGGCACTGACCGGCGTGGTGTTGCTGATTGGCTGGGTACTGTTCCTGCATGCCACGCTGGCCTCACTGGGCGTCCTTGGCATTATTCTGGCAGCCGCATTCTTCGGCTGTCTGACCTGGCTATTCTTCGATCAAGGCTGGATCACCGCGCAGAACGATGTCGTGACCTATGTCTCACTGGTGCTGATCGCCGCCATTCTGACCCTCGGCATGGCCTGGTCCCACATCTGGCGGCGGTTATCCGGTCAGTTGACGGTTGACGAAGACCATCATCACAACGACTAGGCCGGATACCTCGGTACTGGCGGCCTGGGGTGTTGTCCTTTCCCTCCCTATCCGGCGGCCAAGGTTGAACCTCAGGCAAAAACAGCGCGTTGTGCGTCAGTGCGAGAGCGTGTTGACCGGCCGGTAGTCAGCCAATAGTGTCAGGCGAGGCACTCTCAGCGCCAACGCCCGGCGCGATTGACCCCGCCGTTGCGGTTGCCGGGGCGAGGCGCAGCGGCAGGCGCTCTTACGACCGGTGCCGGTCGGGCCACACAGCCGCGGGGCACGCCTACGCTCTTGCAGTAAACCACCGCATGCGATGGCGTGGATGCCAACGCCAGACCCAATGCCGCAAGGGTGAAAATAAAGCTTCTCTTCATGATGAACTCCTGAGTGTAGGGGATGGGCTGCTGGTCATCAGGATGGCCTGGCCGGCATTCATGGATCCAGTAGCGGATTAGCCGAGGTTTTTCAGGTGCGCAGGTCGGCGACCGGGGGTTCTTGAAACCGCTGCGCGCCCTCGTGTGTTGCGGTCACCCGGCCGACATTCTATCAATTCGGTGCCAAATAACCCCCCTGGTCTCAGTGCGTCGCCATAGTCGGGACGACCTCTTTCCCGTCTGATATCACGGGCAGGCATCCTCATCGGTGCGGGTTCAAGCAGGTTCACTCTCTCGTGTGAGCGGCAGCACGGGGGCCGCGTCGGCGCAATGTCTCCACCCGCCTTCAGGTCAGGCTGAACAGGTCTGAATGAACCATATAGTCAAGATCCTTAACGCCAACCAGATTGATCTGATAATCCTGAGTTGGCACGAAAGCCCCATCCTGATTGAGATCAATCTGCAGGGCCCCGTTGTTGAAAGCAAGGCTATTACCGTCATCAATGATTGAACCGATATCGAGATTGCGGGTTGCGGCAAGCAGGTTCTGGCCATTGATGGTCATGTTCTCCAGTGCAAGGGTGTCGAATGCCAGCCAATTGATGCCACTGTCTTGCAGGGTGTCGATCTCACCCGCCAGCAGATCCCAGCTGCCCAGCGCGCCCTTGAACTGATAGAAATCCACACCGCCCCCCCCTCAATGTGTCC
>JBKCCF010000233.1:0-12928 GCA_046305255.1 Methylococcaceae bacterium | reverse complement strand
AGCCCAGCCTGCCACCCGGCTATATCTTGAATCGGCTGTCCTGAACCCATGCCTTACCTTGCCCTATGCTAAACCCCTGGCGCTCCGAGCTCTCGCTGATGTTCCTGGCATTGCTGTTCGGCACTTTTCTTGGGCGGCTGCTGCATTTTCCGCCTCTGATTCTTTGGGTTACGCTGGTGGCCTATCTGGCACACCACCTGTTTCATGCCAACCGCCTGCTGTGCTGGCTACGGGGTGGCCGCGCTAATGAGTTACCGAAAGGTGCAGGGATATGGGAAGAAATTTATTACCTTATTTTCCGTTTGCGCCGCCGCAACAGGCGCCGAAAAAAGCAACTGATCCGTATGCTGGAACGCTTTCGCACAGCCACCGGGGCACTGCCTGACGCGACCGTGGTACTCAGCACGGATGACCAGATTGACTGGTTTAACGAAGCGGCTGGCCAGCTACTTGGGCTCAGACGTAGCGATATTGGGCAAAAAATCGGCAATCTGATACGGTTCCCGAAATTCGTTCAGTACCTGAGCGCTGGCAATTACTCTACGACCGTAGGCATCCCCTCGCCCATCAGCGAGAACACTCAACTGGATATTCGCATCGTTCTTTATGGCGATGATTTGCGCCTGCTGGTAGCACAGGATGTGACCCAGCTCCGCTTCATGGAGCGGGTTCGCACCGATTTCGTGGCGAATGTCTCCCATGAGTTACGCACCCCCCTCACCGTGATCCGGGGCTATGTGGAAACCCTTTCGGACAACGCCGAGGGCCTGCCGGCATCCTATGCCCGTATTTTCCAGCGCATGGAGGAGCAGACCATCAGGATGCAGAATCTTATCGATGGCCTGCTCTCCCTGACTCGACTGGAATCAGACAGTTATCAGATTACCCAACAGTTAGTGGATGTGCCGGCCATGCTGAGCGCCATCTGTGAGGAAACCCGCTTACTGGCAACAGAGTCAAGACCTAGCCTCGAACTCAAGATAGAGACCCGCGCCTGCCTCGCCGGTGGTGAGCAGGAACTGCGCAGCGCCTTCTCCAACCTGATTTTTAACGCCATCAAATACTGCCATCAGGATGACAGGGTCATCGTTCGCTGGGCCAATCAAGATGACGGTGCGCGGCTTGATGTCGAGGATACCGGCCCGGGTATAGCCCCGGAATATCTGCCACGTCTGACAGAGCGTTTCTACCGGGTAGATGCGGGGCGAGGACCTGGCGGCTTCGGACTGGGTCTCGCCATCGTCAAACATGTCATGGCACGACATGGCGCCGAGTTCAAAATCAGCAGCATGCCCGGCAAGGGCAGTTGCTTTAGTTGTATTTTCCCCAAAGTACGGGTTGCCGAGCCTCGCAAAAGCCTCCCAGATCTGGATCTGCAAGACTAACCATCAGCCACCAGACTCCCGATTAGCAGGCTTTGCGGGAACCTCAGCCCACTCCGGTCATTATTTCGGGGCCCATCGGCGGATCATGCAATAATTTGCCAAATTTAGTTGCAGAGCAAAACTCCAACGGATAATATCTGCCCTGTTGCGTTTTGCTCAACATCTGTTGTTTTTAGGCCTACTAGGAGACCGACATGAATAAAAATTTGCTGATGGCCCTGAGCCTGGCCGGTATGGCCAGCTTCTCGGCTGTACACGCCGACACAGACTCCGCATCGGTTGACACCGCTGCACCCACCGAAGAAGCCTCTGCACCGGCAGCATCGGGCGAATTCACCGATGACCGTTTCTATGCCGCGCCCTTCGGTACCTTCATTCAGCCGGCTGGCGCACGTAATGCGCAGGGCGGTTGGGGTGCAGGTCTCGCCCTCGGTAAGGTCATCAACGAATACTTCAACGTGGAAGTACGGGGTTTCTGGCAGAACCTGACCAACAATGGCATCCCACAATTGGGCGCCGGCTATCAACAGGGGCTGAATAACACCGGCACCTGGGATCATGGTTCAACCAACATGACCGGCGGTACCGTTGATCTGCAATACTATTTCATGCGTGACACGTTCTCCCCCTACGCCGTATTCGGCATGGGTGGCATGAACACCAGCTGGGGTGGTTCTTTCCCCGGCACCGTAAATGGCAAGGTCCACAACCAGACCAGCAAGCAGACGTCTTCCTTCATCTTCGAAGCCGGTTTGGGCGCAACCTATGAACTGGCTGACAACTTCCTGCTGCGCGGTGACGTGCGTTACCGCGGTGACACTGCCGCCAGCAACTGGCCGGGCAACACCGATGTGTTCAACGACTTCCTCGTCAACATGGGCTTCGTGATTCCCTTCGGCGACAAGCCGGGTGCCGCCGCCGCTGCACCGGTTGCTGCCGACGCATGTGCGTCGCGTGACACCGATGCTGACGGCGTTAACGACTGTGACGATAAGTGCCCAGGCACCGCTTCCGGCACCAAGGTTGACGATCAAGGCTGCCCCATCGTGATGGAACTGAAAGGTGTTAACTTCCATTATGACTCTGCGGAACTGACCGAAGGCGCCAAGAGCGTCCTCGACGGCGTCACCGAGCAGTTGGTTGCTTTCCCCGCCAAGAAGGATATCGAAGTTGCGGGTTACGCCAGCTTCGAAGGTAAGAAGGGCAAGGAACAGCACAACCTGCACCTGTCTCAGCGTCGTTCTGAATCGGTTGCCAAGTACCTGCGCAACAAGGGCGTGACCAACAACCTGTTCGCCAAAGGTTACGGTACCGAGTACCCGATTGCTGACAACGGCACCGAAGCAGGACGCGTCAAGAATCGCCGCGTCGAACTGCGCTGGATGGGTGACTAACGCTTAGACCTGCCGATTGGTGGCCCGAGCCACCCTCTAGCAAACCCGCCTCCTGGCGGGTTTGCTTTTTGGGGGGCCATCAAGAATCCTGGCGCATCCGCATACTTTGCCTATCTGGTTTACAATCTTCACATCCCCCTACTCTATTTGCTACGAGTGAATCACGCATGACCCTAAAATTACCCACTTTCACCGTCCTGGCTGGCACTGCACTGTTCTCCCTATCAGCAACGGCAGATTTTCAGCGTGGCTATGTCTCCATGATGGGATCCTCAACGGTGGTCCCCTTTGTTAAGACCGTTGCCGATAAAATCTCCCATAGCGGCCAAATCAAGGCACCGCTTATTCAAGCCTCCGGCACCGGCGGTGGTATCAAACTGTTCTGTGAGAGCATGGGAGCGGAATCGCCTGATATTGCCATTGCTTCCCGCGACATGAAACCCAAGGAAAAGGACGAATGCCAGAAGAATGGTATTGGCGAGATTTTAGAGCTGAAAATTGGCTATGACGGTCTAATACTTGCGCAATCCAAAAAATCGGAGCCCTGGAGCCTGACGTCCAAAGAAGCCAGACTCGCCTTTGCGAAGTGGCTGGCAAAATCTGATGGTACTATGGAACTCAACCCAAACAAGAACTGGCACGATGTAAAAGAGAGCCTGCCGGAAAGCCCCATAGAAGTTCTCGGCCCCCCCACCACCTCGGCTACCCATGACGCCTTTATTGATCTGATCGCTGAGCTTGAATGTAAAGCCCTGCCTTGGGTTCCGACAGGCGCGCATGAACCCACTGCCGATATGTTGCGCAAATGTCGCAGCGTACGCGAAGACCGGGTTTATCAGGAAGGTCGGGAAAATGACCTCGGCCATGTTGGCCTGGTCGCCAACGCCACGCCCCCTAAGATCGGTGTGTTTGGCTATCGCATGGTGTCGGAAAACGCTGACAAAATTCGCGCAATTCCCATCAACGGTGTCGAACCCACCTACGCTAATATCTCTACCAATGCCTACATCGGTGCCCGTCCCCTATACCTGTACGTAAAGGCGGCCAACATCCGCAAAACGCCGGGCCTGAAGGAATTTTTGGGTGAGATCACCAGCGATGCCGCCTGGGGCGACAACGGCTACCTGCGCAATCAGGGTCTGATCGCCATGCCCGCATCAGAGCGCACCACCTATGCCGCCAGAGCCAGCGCTCTTGGGGCAACACCCGTTGCCGCAACCTCCGGCGGCTCTTCCGCAAAACCCAGCAAAGGCTCGACCAAAAGTGCCGCAAAAACCAAACATAAGTAACCTACTACTCGTGGCGCTCATTACCTCAGGGAGTGTAAAGGCGATGCAAGAACCAACACTGGACGCCTGCCCGGGCAGCCCCAACTGCGTCTCCAGCAAAGCTCATGACACAGAGCATCGGGTCAGCCCGATGCCTGTTGACCTTGAACCGCAGGCGGCATTTGACCTGATCAAGCGGGTAATGGCGACTGAACCACGCCTGAAAATCGTCGAGGAACGAGCGGACCAGGGCTACCTTCGTGCCGAAGTCACCAGCGCCGTATTTCGCTTCGTGGATGATCTCGAACTGTTGCTGGATCCGGCCCATCAGCGGCTTGAAGTCCGTTCGGCTTCCCGGGTCGGATACTGGGATCTCGGCGTTAACCGGCGACGGGTCGAGCAGTTGCGAGTTAAGTTCCAGCAGGCCGGACTCTGGCGTTGAGCATGACGAACGGTGAGGCCGGCCCTACCGCCGCCGACATAGCCCGTTTTCTGGCTGAGGATATCGGCCCGGGTGATTTGACAGCATCCATTATCCCGGCAGAAGCCAGGGCTGTCGCCGTGGTCATCACCCGCGAAGCCATGCTGCTATGCGGTCAGGCGTGGTTCGCGGGTGTCTTCGAGCAACTGGACCCTTCGATCAAACTCCGCTGGCAGGCAGATGAAGGCGCCCTGGTCGCGGCGAATCAACCGCTGTGTCTGCTGGAGGGGCCGGCCCGAGCCCTGCTCACCGGCGAACGGACCGCGCTGAATCTGTTGCAGACGCTCTCGGCTACCGCCACTCTTGCCCATCGCTATGCCGAAGCGGTAAAAGGCACCCGCGTGCGGATCCTGGATACCCGCAAAACCCTGCCCGGATTGCGCGATGCTCAAAAATACGCTGTCCGCTGTGGCGGTTGCCATAATCACCGGGTCGGCCTCTACGATGGGATTCTGATCAAGGAAAACCACATCCTCTCAGCCGGATCAATCACCCATGCATTACAGGCAGCGCAAGCTCTTGGTGCTGGGGTAATGATCGAAGTTGAGGTCGAAACGCTGGATGAACTGGCAGAGGCCCTCGCCGCGGGGGCTAGGCGAGTGTTGCTGGACGAATTCAGCCTTTCGCAGATGCGTGAGGCCGTGGCCTTGACTCAGGGGCGGGCAGAACTTGAAGTCTCCGGCAGCGTGACACTGGACAATTTGCGTGAAATCGCCGAAACAGGAGTAGATTATATTTCGGTAGGTGCACTGACCAAAAATGTCCGCGCCATAGATCTGTCAATGCGGGTGATCATCGGCGCCTGAACCCAGTCCTGGCGCCGCAACTGCTGTCTTTTGCTTAATCCATCCGCCGGACACCGTCGGCCGTTCCGAGCAATACCACATCGGCAGGGCGCATGGCGAAAATGCCCACGGTAACCACGCCGGGAATATTGTTGATAGTCTGCTCCATTTCCGTCGGATTCAGAATGGACAGGTTGTGAACATCAAGAATCTGGCAGCCATTGTCGGTAACACAGTTCTGTCGCCAAACGGGCTGACCGCCCAGCTTTACCAGTTCACGTGCTACGAAACTGCGCGCCATGGGGATAACCTCTACCGGCAAGGGAAAAGCGCCCAGAACGTTCACGCACTTGGTATCGTCGGCGATACAAATGAACTTGCGACTGGCGCCTGCTATGATCTTCTCGCGGGTCAGCGCAGCACCACCGCCCTTGATCAGCTGCTTGCTGGGGTTGATTTCATCGGCACCGTCGACATAAACGTCCAGCGTGCCCACGTCATTCAATTCCAGCACCGGAATCCCGAGCTTTTTCAGCTGCTCGGTGCTGGCGATTGAGCTGGATACGGTGCCCTCAATCTCGCTTTTAAGGTCCGCCAGGCAATCAATAAACAGGCGGGTGGTCGAGCCGGTGCCAATACCCAGAATGGAGTAGCCCTTCACATAATCCAGCGCCGCCTCAGCGACTTTTTGTTTGAGTTCGTCTTGCGTCATTTATAGTGTCCCTTGTAGTCATGAATCCTCGTGCGGGATGATACCGTGCGACACGCCAGCCTGCCATGCCAACAGATCGTCCACTGCCGGCTCACAGCCGACCTGACCCTATCCAAGCCCTATGCTCAGCAAATACATCAAACGCATCTTGAGTGCCCGCGTCTACGATGTGGCGATTGAAACCCCGCTCGACCCGGCACCCAGCCTGAGCCGACGCCTGGGCAATACGTTGCTGATCAAACGTGAGGATCAACAGCCGGTATTCTCCTTCAAGCTCCGCGGCGCCTATAACAAAATCGCCGGCCTGAACGAGACCGCCCGACGGGCGGGCGTCATCGCAGCCTCGGCAGGCAATCATGCACAAGGGGTCGCGCTGGCGGCAAAAAAACTGGGCATCCGGGCCCTCATTGTGATGCCCTGCACCACGCCCAGCATCAAGGTCAATGCCGTGCGCAACCTCGGCGGTGACATCGTGCTACATGGCGATAGCTATGATGACGCCTATGATCACGCGATTGCACTGGCTGAGGCGCAGCAGCTGACCTTCATCCACCCCTACGACGACCCCGACATCATCGCCGGACAGGGTACGGTCGGCATGGAAATCCTGCGTCAGCATCATGGCGACATTCACGCGATATTCGTTCCGGTCGGCGGCGGTGGTTTGATTGCTGGAATAGCGGCATACGTCAAATTCGTGCGGCCGGAGATTCGGGTCATCGGGGTGGAACCCGACGATGCCGACTGCCTAAACCGGGCCCTGAAAGCCAACCGGCGGGTCACCATGAAACAGGTCGGTCTGTTTGCCGACGGCGTGGCAGTGAAGCAGATCGGCAAGGAAACCTTCCATATCGCCCATCAGTACGTCGATGAAGTCATCACCGTCAGCACCGATGAAATCTGTGCCGCGATAAAGGATATCTTTGACGACACTCGCTCGGTGGCCGAACCGGCCGGTGCGCTGGGGGTAGCGGGGGCAAAGAAGTATACCGAGCGACATGACCTGCAGGGCCAGTGTCTGATCGCAATAGAAAGCGGTGCCAACACCAACTTCGACCGACTTCGCCACATCGCGGAACGCGCACAACTGGGAGAGCAGCAGGAACTGGTCATCGCGGTCACCATCCCCGAGCGCCCCGGCAGTTTCCTCGACTTCTGCACTGCACTCGGCCGTCGCAGTATTACCGAATTCAACTACCGTTTCTATGACGAGCGGGCCGCGCATATTTTCGTCGGTATCCAGACCAGCGGCACCGACAAGACGGCACTCATCGCCGGTCTTGAGCAACAGGGCTATGGTGTGACCAGCATGAGCGGCAATGAACTGGCTCTTGAGCATATCCGCTACATGGTCGGAGGTCATGCCCCCAAACATCTGCATGAGGTCGTCTATAGCTTTGAATTTCCAGAGCGGCCCGGTGCCTTGCTGAGATTCCTCACTATCATGAGCAATCGCTGGAATATCAGCCTGTTCCACTACCGCAATCATGGCGCCGCTTTCGGCCGTGTGCTGATGGGTGTGCAGGTGCCGAAAGCAGAACGGAAGGCATTTCGGGCGTTTCTCGACGAGATCGGTTTCGTCTACCGGGATGAGACCCAGAACCCGGCTTACCGGCTGTTTGCCGGCGGGAGCGAAGCCAGCCCCGACCGACAGCGACCGGCTACTCGAGAGTCAGAATGAAGGTCCAGTGCGCCTCGCTAACCGGCATGACCGACAAACGGTTGCCGCGCCGGACCAGCGCAAACCCCTCCAGCTCAGGACATGCCTTGAGCTCAGTCAGTGAGATGGTTCGCTTGAATGTCCGCACCCACTGCACATCGACCATGAACCAGGTGGGCTGCTCCTGCCGACTTTTCGGATCATAGTGATGATCCTCGGGATCAAACGCGGTGTGGTCGGGGTAGGCCTCGCGGACGATGCTGGCGATTCCGACTATACCCGGTACAGCACAGTTGGAGTGATATAAAAACAGCTGATCACCCAGCCTCATCTCATCCCGCATCATGTTGCGAGCCTGATAATTGCGGACGCCATCCCAATGCTCGGTCTGATTGGGTCGTCCGACCAGCGTGTCGATGCTGAATTCGCTGGGTTCAGTCTTCATCAACCAGTAGTTCATGGCACTATCCGTCGTGAATCGGGATCATTGTCCAGAGAGAGAAGCACACCTGCCAAGGCTTGCCGCCGTCAGGGTGCACGGTAACCAGGAAGGGGGCTACTGATGGCGAGGGTGTATTCCCCGCCTGCGCCGTAACTCGCTTTCGCCCTTGAACCAATGGTTCAGGTGGGATCAGCGGCCATTGAATCAGGCTTCCCGCTCGGAGCGGACTTGCGCACATCAAATGACCAAAAGCTCCCGGGGTTATAAATTAGGCTCAAGAAGTAACCCAGCGGGTCTCGCACGCTGCAGGGAATACAGGGGAAAGATTCTACCTGCTTGGCCGAGAACTGCAATCAGCGAAACTCGGCATGGACATCCATACGCGGCCCCGCCAGGCCACATCGGTTTAATCGCCACGACGCTGCCTCAACTGCAGCAATTCGTGAGCGATGTTAAGGGCTGCCATCACCGCAATACGTTCGGTACCAATAATGCGGCCGATATCCCTGATCTCTCGCATTTTCTGATCAAGGTAGCGGGCTGAAATCAGCAGCTCATGCTGCTCATCGGCAGGACAGGTGACCGGGTATTCCTTGCCAAGAATCTGAACCTTGATCGGAGGGGCTGAATCACTCATGGTCTTCTGCTTCGGGGTATTCTTTGGATAGAAAAGTCTCAAATGGTAGGATAAAGAATTAAACAGGCACCTACAAGGCACGCTGTCATGACCCACAATGTAAGCTACGACGAATTACAGACCATGCTGACGGCTATCAGCGGTGCCGGCAGCGCAGCAGAGGCGCATGGACTGATGTCCGGCATGCTCTGCGTGGACTCGGCTACCGACAGCAACCAGTGGCTTAACGATTTTTTCGGCACGGACACGCCACTCCCTGACATCAGCGTTCGCCGTTACCTTACCGACCTGTTCACGGTTACCCGCCAGCAACTGGAAAACTTTGACTTTTCCTACGTCCTGTTACTGCCCGATGATGGCGAACCTTTGCCGGAACGTGCTCTGGCACTGGGTGAGTGGTGTCAGGGCTTTCTGCTGGGCATAGGCTATGCCGGCAAGGACTCCGGCTGGCCCGGCGAATGCACCAGCATCCTGAGGGATCTGCTGGAGATCGGTCGGTTGGATCCAGAGGCCGCAGGGGAGGCGGAGGAATCCGCCTACGTCGAATTGACCGAATATGTCCGAATCGGAGTGCAGGTGATCCGCACCGAATTTCATTCCACGATATCCACACAGCTTCACTAGGACCATCGCGAATGCTTACGCCCAGCCACTTCAAGGAGCGCCGCAAGCAACTCATGCGGCAAATGAAAAAACACAGCGTGGCAGTACTGGCCAGCGCTCCGGCCTGTATCCGCAACCGCGACGTCGAATACCCTTTCCGCCAGCACAGCGACTTCCAGTACCTGACCGGCTTTCCCGAACCCGAATCCGTCGCCGTCTTCATTCCGGGTCGCAAAGCCGGCGAGTTCGTGCTGTTCTGTCGGGAGTTTGATCCGGAAAAGGCGATCTGGACCGGGCGCCATGCCGGCCTTGAGGGCGCTTGTGAGCGTTATCGGGCGAACGAAGCCTATCCGATCTGCGAACTGGAAGAAAAACTCCCCGAACTGCTGGAGAACCGTCAGCGCGTCTACTACCCTGTAGGCCAGGATCCAGACCTCGACCAGGCCATTACCGGCGCAGTCAATCAGCTAAGGAGTCGGGCCCGCAGTGGCGTTCAGGCACCGCATGAATTCGTGGCACTAGACCATCTCCTGCACGAAATGCGCCTGTTCAAGTCTGCCGCCGAAATCAGCATGATGCAGAGGGCTGCCGATGTCTCAATGCTGGCCCACCGAAGGGCCATGCGAGCCAGCAGACCCGGTCGTCATGAATACGAAATCGAAGCCGAATTCCTGCATGAGTGCGCCTTGCAGGGTCTGCGCTCGCAAGCCTATCCAAGTATCGTCGCGGCAGGCGCCAATGCCTGTGTTCTGCACTACACAGAAAACAATGCACCACTTCGCGATGGTGACCTCCTACTGATCGACGCTGGTGCCGAATACGAAGGCTATGCCGCCGACATCACCCGCACCTTCCCGATCAATGGTCGTTTCACCGATAGTCAACGCCAGCTTTACCAACTGGTACTGGACGCCCAACTGGCCGCCATCGCAGAAGTTCGCCCCGGTCAACGCTGGCTGGATCCCCACAACGCCGCAGTAAAAGTCCTGACCCACGGACTGGTCGATTTGGGTCTTTTGGAGGGTAAACCCACCAAACTCATCAAGGAAGAAGCCTATCGCAGTTTCTACATGCACCGTACCGGCCACTGGCTGGGTATGGACGTGCATGACGTCGGCCATTATCAGGTTGACGGCGAATGGCGGAAGCTACAGCCGGGAATGGTGCTGACAGTGGAGCCCGGGCTTTACATAGCACCCGATTGCGAAACCGTCCACCCACGCTGGCGCGGTATCGGTATTCGGATTG
Source organism: Methylococcaceae bacterium (assembly GCA_046305255.1). Classification (GTDB taxonomy): domain Bacteria; phylum Pseudomonadota; class Gammaproteobacteria; order Methylococcales; family Methylococcaceae; genus UBA6136. The sequence continues at coordinate 2,313 of JBKCCF010000233.1, read as the reverse complement.
AAGACGATGTGCAGGTCACCCAGACCGGCTGCGACATTCTCACCGCCGGTCTACCCAAGACTATTGCCGAAATTGAAGCGTTCATGGCGGAGCCCGCATGAACTGCGATTATGACGTGCTGATCATCGGCGGCGGTCTGGTAGGTGGCAGTCTCGCGCTGGCACTGGAGGATGCCCCTCTGCGCATCGGTATCGTCGAAGCTCAGACGGATGCTGAACGACAGCGTTCGCCCGCCAGCGACAGGGCACTGGCGATCTCCCGCGGAAGCCGCCAGATTCTCGACGCTCTTGGCGTCTGGCCCGAGGTGGCACAGTCCGCCATGCCGATCCGGCATATTCATGTCTCCGACCGAGGGCATTTTGGCAAAACCCGCCTGCACGCAGCGGAACAGGGGGTGGATGCGTTGGGATATGTCAGCGTGGCTCGCCCGCTGGAGGACGCCATCGTTCGGCGGATCGGCAAGACCAAAGCCACCCGCCTCTGCCCTGCCCGCATAATCGGTCTCAAGGCCGGCCCGGAAGGTGTCTGTGTGATGCTGAGGCAAGGGGATCAGGACCTCAACCTCACCACCCGGCTGCTAGTGGCCGCCGACGGCGGTAACTCCACCGTAAGGCATCTGCTTGGCATTGAACAAGCTGTAAGGGACTATGGCCAGACCGCCATAGTGACCGAAGTAACAACCACCCGGCAGAACCAGCACACCGCCTACGAACGCTTTACCTCATCGGGCCCGCTGGCCGTGCTACCGCTGGAACCACGGAGATCCTCAATCGTCTGGACTCTGCGCCATGAGGATGCCACCGAATTACTGCAACAATGCGAGCACGACTTCACCGCCAATCTGCAACGCGCCTTTGGTCAGTGGCTTGGTACCCTGAGCGTGTCAGCGAAAACGCAAGGGTTCCCCCTCAAATTGGTGCGAGCCGAAAGCATGACCGACGAGCGCGTGGTGCTGATCGGGAACGCCATGCATCAGCTACACCCGGTTGCTGGGCAGGGCTTTAACCTGGGTCTTAGGGATGCCGCCCTTCTGGCCGATCGAATCAAGACTCAGGCCGCGTTCGGCGAGGATATCGGTGCCAAAAGTATGTTGTCAGCCTATGCCGCGTCGCGTCGCCGCGATCTTGAAAAGGTGATCCGCTTTACCGACAGTTTGGTGCAATTATTCTCAACCGACGCCCCACCGCTGGCCGTGGCTCGCAACATTGCCCTCATCGCACTGGATCGGATACCTGCCGCCAAGCGCTTACTGGCGGGGCATGCCATGGGTTATGGCGTCCGGCTGTAGAAACACCAGCACTTTACAGGATAACCACCTCTCGTCCGGTTGGGCGTTGCGGATGCATGGAGCCAGACCAGCCTGCAATTGTTTAACACCCACCCCGCAGCAAAGGGTAGACTGCCAGCGGCAGCCCGAGTGATCGGCCTGCGCAAGCACACATGCCCCCGGCGGCAACCCGGGCTACCCTCACCACGTCAGGAGTTCACAATGAAGAAAACACATTTACTTGCGGGGTACTCCCTGCTTATGCTGGTTTCAGCGACTCTTCAGGCCTGGGAGCCACCCGCCGTCCGGGCGCGGGAGGCCATGATGGCGCCACGGGTAGTACCGGTGATGCCACCTCGTGGTGAGGTCTATGTTGCGCCCCGCGCCACACCCTATGCAGGCCCCGGAAAAGATGCGTATGTCGCACCTCATGCTGGTTCTGCCACTGTCAATACAGTTAATGGTGGCACGGCCACTCGCAGCTATGGTTCGGCATCCGCCACAACCGCAAATGGTGGAACGGCTACCCGCGGCGATGGGAGTGCTTCGGTCACGACCGCGAACGGCGGAACAGCCAGCCGGGGTGACGGCTCTGCCACCGCTACAACGGCCAACGGAGGAACCGCAACCCGCAGCTACGGCTCAGCTTCAGCCACTACGGCGAATGGCGGATCCGCCAGTCGCAGCGACGGGACTGCGACTGTTACGACGGCTAACGGCAAAACCCGCAGTCGATCCCGTTAGGTGACATCCACTCAGGTGGGGGAGCAGCGATCTCCCCCGATCATTCAACCGTGACAGGATAAGCATGGTCGGCAGCAGAGTCCACCCCGCTGCCCCCAGACTTTTTTACCGCACTCTCCCCCGCATCATCCTCCCCGTCCGTGCAGAGACATGCTGCCTTATCCTCGGACGGGTTCCCTGCGTCTACCAAGTGATACTGATTGCCAGCGGGACCGGCAAGCAGGCGAGCGATGGTCTCTGAGAACGTCACATCGATCCGGTGCTTGTTTGATGCGCGGTCGAAGTGCGCTGTGATGGTTGTG
>JBKCCF010000232.1:0-6486 GCA_046305255.1 Methylococcaceae bacterium | reverse complement strand
CGCTGCCGCTGCTGAGAGCAATCATCAACCTCACTTCACTGGTGCCAAAGTACCATCATCTAAATCCGGAAATGGCAACCCGGATCAACCGTGACATGTGTTTTTCGCATGATCGGGCACAACAGGACTTCGGCTATCACCCCCGTAAATTTCTGGAAGTTCCGCCCCCAACTGAAGGCCGCTGGCCGCCCGTTGGCGTCAGCGTTTCTCGCGGAATTTGATGCCGAGCGAGTTGAGTTTCCGGTAGAGATGGGTGCGTTCCAACCCTATCGCCGTTGACAGTCGGGCGACGCTACCGGCGTACTGGTCGAGATGATATTCAAGGTAGGCTTTTTCGAAGCTTTCACGGGCCTCCTTGAGCGGCAGATTGTAGAAATCCGGCTGTTTACTGCTTCGTTCCGCGATGACTACCGGTTCGCCAAGGGCTGCCTTGACCTCCTCCAGTTCCACTTCTTCGCCACTGCCGAGGATCAAAAGGCGCTGGACCAGATTTTTGAGTTCGCGGATGTTGCCATGCCAGGGATAGTTGCGCAGGAAGTTCTGAACCGCGACCGGGAACTTGCGGAAGGGTAGTTTCTCCCGACTCACGAAAAAGTCGACGTAGTAGCGCAGCAAATCGGGGATGTCCTCGTTGTGCTCACTCAGCGAGGGCACCTTGAGCGCCACCACATTCAGGAGATAGTAAAGTTCGGGCCTGAAGCGCCCCGCCCTGACTTCATCCTCCAGTGATTTGCAGGTGGACGCGACGATGCGGACATCGACGTGGACCAGTTCGCTGCCGCCCACACGCGAGAAAGAATTCGACTCCAGCGCACTCATCAGGCGGACCTGGGTTTCGGCCTCCATGTGGGCGATTTCATCAAGGAACAGCGTGCCCCCATGGGCCTGTTCCAGCAGACCGTGCTGGATCACATCGCCGTCAAGCCGGCCAAAGAACTCAACGGCGGAATTGCTGTTGGCGATGGTTCCAACGCCAACGTCAACGAAGGGACCTTCGCGGCGTGGACTGTTATTGTGCAGGTAGCGGGCGAGAGTCTCCTTGCCCGAACCGGGCTCACCGATCAGTAGAACCCTCGCATCATGCTGTGCCAAACGTCTGACCTGATCGCGCAGTCGCTCAATGGCGGGGCTTTTGCCGATGGGTTCAGCCGGAATGTCAACCCGGCGGCGCAGCCCGATGTTCTCCCGTTTGAGCCGGGCAGTTTCCAGTGCCCGCTCCACGGTCACCAGTAATTTAGCCATCGACAAGGGCTTTTCCAGAAAATCATAGGCGCCTAATCGGGTTGCCTCGACGGCGGTTTCTACCGTCGCATGGCCGGACATCATGATGACCGGACACAGACCATCATCCCGCAGCCAGTCCTTCAATAGTGTGATGCCATCCTCATCCGGCATCCAGATATCCAGCAGAATGAGGTCGGGCTTGCGTTCAGTACGGAGGCGTCGCGCTGTCTCGGCATTTTCGGCGACCTCAATCGCATAACCCTCATCCTCCAGGATGTCCTGTAACAGCGCCCGAATGTCGGGTTCATCATCCACCACCAGAATGTTGATCTTGTTCATGAGCTTGTTTTGCCTGCGATGGGTTGAGAGGTAATCGGTAACCGGATGATGAAGCGGGCACCCTGCCGATAGTTGGTATCCAGTTTGATGCTGCCGCCATGTTCTTCGACGATACGCTTGACGATGGCGAGGCCCAGGCCAGTTCCCTTGTTTTTGTGCGTAACGTAGGGTTCAAAAATGCGGTCTGCCTGTGCTGTAGGGATACCGGGGCCATCATCGATGAGTCTGATTTCGGCATAATTCTGGCCGCGCTGTTCGAGGCAGACCGTCTCGATGTTCAGTGTGCCCACTTTACCGGCAGGCATGGCTTCCTGGGCATTTTTGATCAGATTATGGATAACCTGACGGAGTTTGACCGCGTCGGCATTGATGGCGGGCAAATGGTCGGCAAGGCTCAGTCCGATGGTGATGCCGGACTGTGGCGGGTAGAGCGCTACCACTTCTTCGATCAGTTGATTCAACTGCAGGCTGGTCAACTGGGTGGTTGAGGGTTTGGCGTACTCGGCAAAGGCATTGACCATGGTCTTCATGGCCTCAACCTGCTGAACGATGGTGCGGGTAGATTTTTCCAGTACCGCAAGGTCAGCCTCTTCCAGAACCTTGGCCAGTTTGTAGCGCAGGCGTTCGGCTGACAACTGGATGGGCGTGAGCGGGTTTTTGATTTCATGGGCCAGCCGTCGGGCGACCTCGCTCCAGGCGGAGGCTCGCTGGGCCTGAATCAGGGCCGTTACATCATCAATCACCATCACCACGCCCTGGCATTGACCCTCAGCTACCAGAGGCGTCCCCCGGCAGAGCAGTTCCTGCCGTCCGACCGGTCCCATGAAAGTCAGCTCTTCCTGCCAAATGACAGGGTTAGCGGCAGTGTGAAGGCGTGGTTCCAGACTGTCCATCAGATCGGCCAGATGCGGGTGGGCCCCGGTCAGTACCGCCAGTGGCCAGCCGATATACTGGCCAAAATCGGCATGCAAAATAGTATTCGCAGCCGGATTGGCTGTCAGTAGAATCATGTCCTCGTCAAAGCTCAGGATGCCGGATGACAGGTTGCCCAGCACGGTCTCAAGATAGGCGCGCTGCTGTTCTACTTCATGACGGGATCGCTGTGCTTCATCACGGGCCTGGGCGATTTTTCCGGTCATGGTATTGAACGATTCCACCAGAAAGCCCAGTTCACCCCGATCAGTGATCGGCAGTCGCTCTTCATAATTGCCCTCGGCAATCGCCCGGGTACCGATCGCAAGATGACGAACCGGCTCGACAATGCGGCGGATACTGAGAAATGCGGCCCAGATGGCGGCCAGCAGGCTTAGAAGCAGCACCAGCGAGAGGGTCAGGGTAAAGGTGATTTTCAGTGAGTCACGCAGGAAGGTGAGTTCCTTGTAATGGAGGTAGGCGGCTTCGACAGTGCTTGCCAGTTGCGCCATACGTTGGGGGACTGGGTATATGGCCTGCAGAAACAGCGCTTCCTGGCCGGCAATGGAGACCACGGTCTTGATCTGCAGCCCGTCATTGACGGTTGGCTCCAGCCCCACATACGGTTTGCCCTGACGTACCTGGACCATAATCCCAATCTCGGGGAGATCGGGCATGATGCTGCCGGTCTGGTTACCGGTGAACCCCACAATCTGTCCCTGTCGGGTGAACAGCGTCATCTCTGCATCCTCAGGCACATCGCGCAGATCACCCAATCGGATCGCCAGCAGCGATACTGGCGAGCTGGCGAGTTCATCGGCGGCATGTTCGGTTTGCTTGAGTAGACTGCGCATACGTTCATCCAGCGCAGTCTGGCCCAGTTGCAAGGCGTCTTCGAGCGCATGGTCAATGCGGACATCAAACCAGCTATCGATACTGCGTTCGAGGAACTGCATTGAGAAATAGAATACGATGGCCGCCGGCGCCAAGGTCAGCAGGCTGAACAGGAAAATCATGCGTGCGGTCAGGGTCGAGCCTGCCGCCTTCTTGCGCAGTTGACGATAGAGCCAATAGCCATTGATCCCCACCAGGGTGAGTAGCAGCACGGTCGCCAGGGTGTTGATCAACACCAGCGCCGAATACATCGCGCCGAGTTGGGAGGCATCCTGTGTCGCCGTGCTCATGAGGTGCAATGAGCCCAGAATCGCGAGGAACAGCGCGATAATCGAGACGGCTAACGGGGGGGTCAGGGTTTTACGGACCATTCGTAGGCGGGGCTGGATAGGTGCCATTCCGGTGACAGGTAAGCCACTGCTCGCAAGGGTAACGGCAAGGACTCAATGTCCAGGCTGATGCTCAGGCTGGCTAGATAGGCTGTGGCCGGGTTCAGCTGATCATCTGCCAGAACTGACCAGCCGCGCAGGTGGTTGAGTGTGTCGAGCAGTGTGGACAGGCTGGCAAAGTTCTGCGCGGCACCGCTAGCCTGATCGGTAATTTGAAAGGATTTGGCCAGCGGGTGATAGCGAATCTCTATCAGGCGTCGTTCGTTGGCGATGGTTTCATCAAGCCAGAATGGGCGTTCGCGACGGATGATCAGGTTGACGGCAAGGGTGAGGGGGATGCCGTTTTCCAGAGCCTCAATGGCGGGAGGATTAAATCGGTAGTCGATATCCGCCGCAAGTACGAAATGATCCGCAACGTGGACCAGTTCAGCCCGCTGAATGGAGAAGCCATAATCCTCGGCCGCAGCCCTCTGGCCCAGGCAGAATAAAATCAGCAGTAGGGCTGGACGGGTCATGCCCGTAATTTTTGGAGACGGGCATAGTAGAAACCGTCCATACCGTCCTTCCCCGTCAGAATTTGACGGCCATGCATGACCGCGATGCCCCAATCGGCCTCAATGGGCAGTTCGCGGGCATCGCCATGAGTCGCCAGGAATGCAGCGATGGCCTGTTCGTTCTCCGCCCGCAGTACCGAACAGGTGGCGTAGAGGAGTTGACCGCCCGGTGCCAGCAGAGTCCAGGCGCTCGCCATAATCCGGCGCTGCAGCGTCTGAAGTTCAGCAATATCAGCCGGCTTGCGCAGAACCTTGATGTCGGGATGGCGACGGATGACACCTGTCGCAGAGCAGGGTGCATCTACCAGTATCCGGTCGAAGGGGCGCCCATCCCACCACAGGTCGGAGCGGGTGGCATCGGCGGTAATGAGCTCCGCATCCAGTCCGAGTCGGTCAAGGTTCTCCCGTATCCTGTGCACCCGCTCCGGCGCTATGTCGACCGCCACCATCGACGCAATCTCGGGGCAGAGTTCCAGCATATGGGCTGTCTTGCCCCCTGGAGCGGCGCAGAGGTCGAGTACCCGCTGGCCCGGGGCGAGGTTCATCAGGGGCGCCGACTGCTGGGCGGCCATATCCTGTACCGAGATTTCGCCGGCAGTGAAGCCGGGGATTCGCTCAACGGCCGTGGGTGTGTCGAGCACGATGGCATCTTCCGCACATTCAGGCATCAGGGCTGCAAGGCCGTTCGCCAGACAGGCGTCAACTATGGCCTGACGCGATTGTTTGCGACGGTTGACGCGCAGCGACAGTGGTGGGGCCTCGTTGTTATGACGGAGAATCCCGGAATAGTGCCCGGGCCAGTCCTGTTTCAGCCGATTGATTAGCCATGCGGGATGAGCGGTAGCACTCGCTTCTGGGGTCTCGGCTCTGGCTTCAAGTTGTGCGTGTTCCCGCTGATAGGTGCGCAGCACCCCATTGAGCAACGGCTTTGCCCAACTTTTGCTGCCGGCCGCCGCTACTGTTTCGCCGACAGCCGCATGCGGCTTCACCCTCATGTAGCGGAGCTGAAACAGACCGATCAAGGCCAGCATCCGAACCGCTGGATCCTTGATCGGTTTGCGGGTCAGGAATCCCAGAATCCGGTCCAGACGCCAGTACCAGCGCAATACGCCGTAACAGATCGCCTGGATAAAGGCTCGGTCATTTTCGCGGGGAATAGCCGGCAGAGAGGCGTCCAGTACCAGTGACAGGAATTTTCCTTCTTCCACTACCTGAACCAGTATCTCTGCGGCCAGCGCACGCGTATTCACAATGGATTTCCGAAGGTTAGAGTCTGGCCCGGGTGGGCGTTGATGAAGTCACGTGCGGCGATGCGGCGCGCGCCGGGCAATTGCACTTCAAGTAGCCGCAGGCTGCCATGGCCGGTAGCTACCGTGAGGGTGCCGTCATCGGTATTGACACTGCCGGGTGTGCCTCCGGCCGGGGTGCTGAGGGCCTCAGCCCGCCAGATTTTCAGGCTGCCGTCGCCAAAGCGGGTTTCGGTACTAGGCCATGGATTGAAGGCACGCACTTGCCGCTCAAGTTCAATAGCGGGGCGACGCCAGTCAAGGGAGGATTCGTCTTTCTGTAGTTTGGCGGCATAAGTGACGAGCGTTTCATCCTGAAGCTCAGGCCTTTGGCTGCCGGCCTCAAGGTCTGAGAGGGCGTCCAGCAGGGCGGTTGCGCCGATCTGCGACAGGCGGTCATGCAATTCGCCTGCGGTTTCAAGTCGGCCAATCGGCGTGACGCGCTTGAGCAGCATGGGCCCGGCATCCAGTCGGGGTTCGATATACATGATCGTCACACCGGTTTCTGCATCACCCGCGAGCACCGCCCGCTGTATGGGCGCTGCACCCCGCCAGCGCGGCAGCAGCGAGGCATGAATGTTGACGCAGCCCAGGGGCGGGATGGCGATCACGTGGGTGGGCAGTATCAACCCATAGGCAACCACGACCATGAGGTCAGGCCTGAGCGATTCGAGGATGACTCGATCCTCTTCACGCTTGAAGTTTGCCGGCTGGAACACAGGCAGGCCGTGAGTCTCGGCCAGTACTTTTAGCGGGCTGGGCGACAATTTGCGGCCTCGGCCAGCCGGACGGTCGGGCTGGGTGTAAACGCCACAGATTTCGTGCGGGGTCGAAAGTAGGGCGGCGAGTGGCGGAACGGCGAATTCCGGGGTTCCAGCGAAGACAATT
>JBKCCF010000231.1:0-13140 GCA_046305255.1 Methylococcaceae bacterium | reverse complement strand
GGACGGGTTGATGAGTCGGTTGGTTGAGAGGAAACCGGCCCACTCCCTTTGTTTAGGGCAGGGCCGGGCGTCGGATTAGATGTTGGCGTCGATAAATGCGGCTAACTGGGATTTGGCCATGGCGCCGACCTTGGTGGCATGTACTTCCCCATCCTTGAACAGGATCAACGTCGGGATGCCACGTACACCGAAGCGTTGCGGGGTGTTTGGGTTGCTGTCAATGTTGACCTTGACGACGACCACTTTGCCGGCGTACTCCGCTGAAATTTCATCAAGAATGGGGGCGATCATTTTGCAGGGACCGCACCATTCTGCCCAAAAATCAACCAGAACCGGGACGCTTGATGCCAGGACCTTGGTGTCAAAGTCGGCATCGCTAATATGAAGAATACTGTCGCTCACGTATGAGTACTCCGTGCTATTCGGAAGAGTAATAAAGATAGGATGCAAGGATGCCGGGGAATCGGCTTGATTGGAATGAGGCCATCCTTAGCTCATCTGGGATGCATTTCAGCCTAAACCAGAGTGAATTGCAACTATTTCATCAACACTCATGAGTTCCCTGAAATCCATGATGCCCCAAAAATCGGTGAATTGTTTGGGCGGACTGGCAGAGTCATTTTTGCAAACAGCGACGATATGACCTATTCCGTAGTGGCGGGCGGAGGCCAGTACCGCGCTGCTATCATCCACCAGGAGGGTGCGAGCGGGGTCAAATGGATGCCGGCATCGCAGCAGTCGCCAGAACTCCTCGGTCTCTTTGGGATGGCCTAGATCGTGGGAGCTGATAATGTGATCAAAGTACAGATTAAGACAGGTTCGCTCCAGTTTAAGGTGCAGACTTTTGCGATGGGCATTGGTCGCAAGGATCACAGTCTTGTCGAGAGTCTTTAGCCATTGAAGAAAATCAGTCACATGCGGGAGCACGCTGATCAGTTCGGCTATTTCCGCCTTCATTGCGGGAATGTCCAGCTTGAGCTCCCGGCTCCAGTAGTCCAGACAATACCATTCCAGTTTTCCCTCCATGGCTCTGAACTGCGGAATCAGCACAGCATTGGCGGCTTCAAGGCTGATGTTGTGCAATTCGGCATAGCGGGTCGGGACAAATTTCAGCCAGAAGTGGTTGTCATAATTAAGGTCAAGCAGTGTGCCATCCATGTCGAGGATGACCGTGTCGATATTGCGCCATGTGATCATGGGATAATGTTCCAAACGTGATAGTACCCCTTCATATCCACTCTATCCCCATCTCATCGTGAATCCAGATACCTTTGCTACGAACACACGTCCCGATGTCGTTTTTGAATCTCTTCTGGGCACGGTCAATGCGCTGGTCCGGGAGGCTGGCCGCCGGATCATGCTGATTTATGAGTCTGATTTTGCGTTTACCGAAAAGCCCGATCAGTCGCCGCTGACCCAGGCCGACCTTGCCTCTCATGACTGCCTGCAGGCTGGCTTGAGTGCTTTATCGCCGACATGGCCTGTGATTTCGGAAGAGTCTGCCGATGTGCCGTTTATCGAGCGCTCGACCTACGAAACCTATTGGCTAATTGATCCGCTGGATGGTACCAAGGAATTCATTAAGCGTAACGGCGAGTTTACCGTCAATGTTGCCCTTATACATCAGCACAGGCCTGTGCTGGGCGTGGTCTACGCGCCGGTGCTGGACCTCTGCTATTTTGCTGCCATTGGCTGTGGAGCCTTTCGTCAGTCCGGCACCGGCGCTCCGTCGCCCATTAGCGTGGCCACCCCTGCTTTAAATCCGCCGCGACTGGTCGGGAGTCGTTCACACGGTTCCGGTAGCCTTGATGCCTTCATCGAAAAGATAGGGCCACATGAATGGCGGGCTATCGGCAGTTCACTCAAATTCTGTCTGGTTGCAGAGGGTAGCGCCGACCTCTACCCGCGATTCGGACCCACTTCGGAGTGGGATACCGCTGCCGCTCAGTGCGTGGTGGAGGCCGCAGGAGGTGCCGTTGTCGATCTCTCAGGTGAAGCAATCGCCTACAATCGGAAACCGTCGATACTCAATCCGTCCTTTCTGGTGTTTGGCGACCCCGCCTTATGCTGGCCGGCACTCGCTGCCGGTTGCTCCGAATAGTCTGTTGTGGAACAGTTTCGGGCGAGTTAAGGCAACGAAAAATGTCGCCCATGACTGCGTCGACACTCACACTCTCGTTCCTGTCACGGTGGTAAGTTTTGTATCGGGGATAAAGGTATGAAAATCATTATTTTGGGAGCAGGACAGGTCGGGAGCAGCCTGCTGGCCAGTCTCGCGGCAGAGAAAAATGACATTGTGATGGTCGACCTGCAGGCAGATTTGCTTTCGCGTCTGCAAAGTCGTTTCGACATCATTACGGTACGAGGCAATGCCGCGCATCCTGACGTACTGCAGAGAGCGGGTGCCGCTGATGCCGATATGTTGATCGCGGCGACCAGCGATGACGAGACGAATATGCTGGCCTGTCAGATTGCCGATATTCTGTTCAAGGTGCCACGCAAAATTGCCAGAGTTCGGGCGATCGAATACTTCGAGTTTCCGGGTCTTTTTTCACCCGAGAACATACCGATCGACTTTGCCATCAGCCCGGAAAAAATAATTACGGAGTTTATTCAGCGTCTGCTGGAATATCCGGGTGCCAGTCAGGTACTGGATTTTGCCGAGGGCAAGGTGCGACTGGTCTCGGTGCGTGCGGTCAAGGGTGGCCCCATGGTGCAAAAGGAAGTGCGCGAACTACATCAGCATATGCCCAATTTCCATGCCCGAATTGCTGCCATATTTCGCCGTGGTACGCCGATAGTGCCGAATGGCAGCACTATCATTGAAAGTGGGGACGAGGTGTTCTTTATCGCGTCAGCTGAAGAAATAAAGGCTGTCATGGCTGAGTTGCGAAAATCTGAAAAACCCTACAAACGCCTGATTTTCGCCGGTGGCGGACATGTCGGCAAACGAGTGGCGCTGGCTTTGGAGCATAACTACGAAGTCAAGGTGATTGAGCGTGATCCAGTCCGTGCCGATAAAATTGCCAGCCAGCTCAGGAATACCCTGGTTTTGCGGGGTGATGCTTCAGATAAGGAATTATTACAGCATGAAAATATCGACAGCACCGACGTTTTCTGTGCACTGACCAACAACGACGAAGCCAATATTCTCTCAGCGATGCTGGCCAAGCGTCTGGGGGCCCGCCGCGTCATCAGTCTTGTGAGTAATGACGCGTACGCCGATATTGTTGATTCTTCCCATGTCGATCTGGTGATTTCCCCACAGCAGGCAACCATCAGTGCTCTTTTGCGCTACATTCGCCGCGGCGACATTGTACAGGTGTATTCCCTGCGCCATGGTTCTTCAGAAGCCATTGAAGTAGTCGCCCATGGTCGTTCCGGCCGGTCCAAAGTGGTGGGGATCCCACTGGATCAGATCAGGATTCCGGAAGGTGTGGTCCTGGGCGCTCTGGTGCGGGGCGATGATGTTTTGCAGGTTCACCGTGACACGGTGATTGAAGACGGTGATCATGTCATCATGTTTCTCATCGACAGGAAGCTGATTCCGGCGGTGGAAAAACTGTTTCAGGGTTCGGAGCAAGACTGAATCGAAACAATACCAGCCTGCCTCGTCTTTATTTTTATCCAGTGCGAGAGTTTATTGTCATGACAGCTATCCAGAGACTCATGCCCATTGAGGCCTATGAACGCATCAAGGTATCCGAGGGTGCCATACTGCTCGACGTGCGCGATCCGGTAGAGTTTTCATTCGTTGGCCATCCGGTTGGGGCGATCAATATCCCCTGGAAATTCGCTCCGGATATGCGCGGTAATCCTGACTTTTTGCAGCAGGTAAGCCAGATTGCACCCAGTCACAAAACTCCGATCTTCCTGATTTGCCGCAGTGGCCAACGTTCTCTCGCCGCCGCATCAGTGCTGGCGGAATCGGGTTATGGCCAACTCACCAACGTGGAAGAGGGATTTGAAGGCGGGCTTGATGAAAACAAGCATCGCGGTCATCAGGGGGGCTGGCGTTACCACGGACTTCCCTGGGTACAGAGTTGAATGGGCTGGCCTTACATCCCTTCTCGCAGTCCAGATCAATCACTCCCACCCCGTCTGAACCAACATTTAACAAGGAGCACGCCATGACCAACCAACGCAAATGCCCTTTCTCGGGAGGTGCGGTGAATCCCGCAGTGCATGAAGGGGCGCAAACCAACGGCGATTGGTGGCCTCAGCAGCTAAAGCTGGATATCCTCCACCAGCACTCGTCCCGTGCGAACCCCATGGGCGAGCACTTCAACTATGCCGAGGCGTTCAACAGCCTTGACCTGAATGCCGTGGTCGAAGATCTACATGCCCTGATGACGGACTCCCAAGACTGGTGGCCCGCTGATTGGGGGCACTACGGCGGCTTGATGATCCGTATGGCCTGGCATGCTGCAGGTACCTACCGTATTGCCGATGGTCGTGGCGGAGCGGGTACCGGTAATCAGCGATTTGCCCCCCTGAATAGTTGGCCTGACAACGGCAACCTCGATAAGGCCCGTCGTCTGCTGTGGCCCATAAAGCAGAAATATGGCTGCAAGATCTCCTGGGCCGACCTGATGATCCTGGCCGGCAATATTGCCATTGAATCAATGGGCTGCAAAACATTTGGTTTCGCTGGTGGCCGTGAGGACATCTGGGAGCCGGAACAGGACATTTACTGGGGTTCTGAAAAAGAATGGTTGGGTGACCAGCGATACTCGAGCGAGCGCGAGTTGGAGCAGCCTCTGGCCGCTGTTCAGATGGGCCTGATCTACGTCAACCCCGAAGGCCCTAACGGTAATCCTGACCCCCAGGCTTCAGGACGTGACGTTAGGGAAACCTTTGCCCGCATGGCCATGAATGACGAAGAAACAGTGGCACTGGTGGCGGGTGGCCACACGTTTGGCAAGGCTCACGGTGCTGGCGACCCCAGCCTGTTGGGTCCCGAGCCCGAAGCGGCGCCGATTGAAGAACAGGGCTTGGGCTGGAGCAATAGATTCGGATCGGGCAAGGGTGTGCACACCATTACCAGCGGTATCGAAGGCGCGTGGAAACCCAATCCTACTCAATGGGATAACGGCTATTTCGACATGTTGTTTGGCTATGAGTGGACGTTAACTCAAAGTCCGGCCGGCGCCCACCAGTGGACGCCCATAAACTGCAAGCCGGAGCATATGATTCCTGACGCACACGATTCTGCCAGGAAGCATCCCCCAATGATGACGACTGCGGATCTGTCGCTGCGCTTCGACCCCGCCTACGAAAAAATCTCGCGGCGTTTTCATGAAAATCCCCAAGAGTTTGCAGATGCCTTCGCGCGCGCCTGGTTCAAGCTGACGCACCGCGACATGGGGCCGCGTAGCTGCTATCTCGGAGCGTTGGTGCCAAAGGACGTACTGATTTGGCAGGATCCGATTCCCGCAGTGGATCACGATCTGGTTGATGAGCAGGACATCACGGCGCTGAAGTCTAAACTTCTTGCCTCTGGCCTAACCATTCCCCAGTTGGTGAGAACGGCGTGGGCCTCCGCTTCGACTTTTCGTGGCAGTGACAAGCGGGGTGGTGCTAACGGTGCGCGAATTCGCCTTGCGCCGCAAAAAGATTGGGCCGTCAATCAGCCAGCCGAATTAGCAGAAGTGTTGCTGACACTTGAATCGATCCGACAGGGTTTTAACAGTGCGCAGACCGACAACAAGCGGGTCTCACTGGCCGACCTGATTGTGCTGGGTGGCTGTGCGGCGATTGAGGCAGCCGCCAAAAAAGGCGGCCATGAGGTAAAGGTACCTTTTACTCCCGGTCGCATGGATGCATTGGCAGAGCATACCGATGTGGATTCTTTTCAGGTGCTTGAGCCCATGGCTGATGGTTTCCGCAACTATGTCCGCAAGGAACTAGAGGCCTTGGCGCCTGAGTTACTGTTGGATAGGGCTCAGTTGCTCAAGCTTACCGCTCCCGAAATGACGGTGCTGATCGGCGGCCTGCGCGCCCTTGACGTTAGCCAGTCCCAACTGGGTGTCCTGACCCGGCGTGTCGGTACCCTGAGCAACGATTTCTTTGTGAATCTGCTTGATATGAGTACCAAATGGCAAAGATCCACCAACGAGGCCGTGCTAGAAGGGCGCGATCGAGTGACGGGCGAACTCAGGTGGATGGGTACTGCAGTTGATCTCGTATTCGGTTCAAACGCCCAATTACGTGCTATCGCTGAGGTTTATGCCTCCAATGGGTCAGAGGCAAAATTCGTAGCTGACTTTGTTGCTGCCTGGAACAAGGTGATGAGCCTTGATCGTTTCGATGTTGCCTAGGCTGGTGCTATCTTGCAGCAAACAGCCAACTCAAATCGACTCATGCTTGATTACCGGCCATACAGTGCGAGGGTAGGACCAGCACTCCGGGAGTGTGTAGTACCCGTCGGGGAGACGCACTCGGCACCTGCTTTTGCTTCCTGCGCGAAGTTATTCACGAGCTCTGCGTCGACATAGTCGGTATCCGATGATACTGCATAGAGTATAGCGACGATGGTCAAGAGCAATGCGTGGCGCATGTCGAGTTCCTCGGTTTGATCGCCAATAAATTGTGGCGCGAGGGAATATAGCAAAAGCTATCACCTATAGCAAATGCTAACTTACATCAGGTTCTTCGTGGTTTACGATAGCGGCGGTGCTCCATCATCGTGCCAATAATCTGAATGGGTGTGTGATCCGATCTAAGCGAGGGGAAGTCAGGATTCAAGGGCACCAATTCAATGACCAGTTCGCCATGTTCATTGATTCCGCGTGGGCGGTATTTTTTGAAGGTGGCCTCCTCTCTGCTGTTTTTGGCCACGACGAAGTCGCCGGGCATTGGTTTCACGTCCGGATCAATGATGATGGTGTCACCCTCCTTGAATTCGGGCTCCATTGATTCGCCCCGTACCGCGAGGGCGAAGGCATGGGGACCTAGTCCCAACTGAGTTAATAGATAGTCATCACCAGCACCCGGAGCATAGGGATCAGAAGCCTCCGCCCATAGACCTGCCTGGACAAAGCTGATGCGGGGGACTCGCTGCAGGCCAGCTGCCGGCTTTTCATAGACGGCTTCATCGCCGCCCATGTCATTTTCTGGCCGATCCATTGATCCGGTAGGGCGTCCGAGTTTGACCTCAAGATTTCGAGCGGCTTTCTCTCCTAGATTGCGGTGTCCATTAAGCAACTGGGAAATATAAGTGGAATCCAGGCTGTAATGGCGGGCGAAAGCGGCGAGGGTGGGGAAGTGGCTGATTTCCCGGCGCAGGGCATTGAGACGGATGGCATTTATATTCATGGCTATATTCTTGCATGACTGATTAGCAAAAGTGAATGGTATTCTGCTAATTTATTTTGCCTGACCAACGCCCATACCCCAACATTCAGATGCTGTCACCGGGAGGCATGCGCCTGGTTCAAGGCCTCAGCGCTTTCTCCCAGCGACTGACCACCGCTGCTGCGATACTGTTTCCCAGAACATTCGTTGCGCTACGGCCCATATCCAATAGCGGATCGATACCGAGCAGTAACAGTAGCCCTGCTTCAGGTATGTGAAACATTGAGAGCGTGGTGGAGATCACAATAAGCGAGGCTCTCGGGACACCAGCTACGCCTTTGCTTGCGAATAGCAAGACGAGCAACATGAAAAGCTGATCAGGCAGTGGCATGTGAATGCCATAAGCTTGCGCAATGAAAAGTACGGCAAAGGTCATGTACATCATGCTGCCATCAAGATTAAACGAATAGCCAAGCGGCAACACCAAGCCACAAACCCGTTCCTCACAGCCGAATCGTTCTAATTGTCGCAGCAGCGTCGGGTAGGCCGCCTCACTGCTTGCGGTACCGAATGCCAGCAGCATGGGTTGCTGTATATCTCTGATCAAGGGGGTGATTCGATGTCCCAGGAACAAAGACCCCGCCAGCGCCAGCAAACACCACAACAACAGCAGCCCGAGATAGAATTCGCCGATGAACACTCCATAGGTCGCCAGCACCCCGAGTCCCTGTTGTGCGATGACCGAAGCCATGGCGGAAAAGACCGCATAGGGGGCAAAGCGCATGATGTAACTGGTCATCTTCAGCATGATGTGACTCAGGGAATCCAATGACTTGACTACGGGTCTCGCCAGTTCGCCCAGCTGAGCGCAGGCCACGCCAAAAAACAGGGAAAATAACACAATCTGAAGTATCTCATTCTGCGCCATCGCTTCGGCGATGCTTTTGGGCACGATATGAGCCACAAAATCCGCCAGCGAAGGGCTGGTTTTTCCAAGGCCCGTATCAGTCCCTGCTGTCGGTAATTCGAGTTGCATGGCTTCCCCAGGCGTCATCAGATTTACCAGAAACATACCCAGCAGCAAACTCAACAGAGATGCCGAGAAAAACCAGAGTATGGCCTTACCGCCCACTCGTCCCACGGTTTTGCCATCCCCCATTTTCGCCATGCCTGCGATCAATGTAGCAAACACCAAAGGCGCGATAATCATCTTTATCAGACGCATAAAGGTATCGGTTACCGCAGTGAAAAGGCCTATCAAACCCGGCAGTGTAGTGTTGTCGGTGCCTGCAAAGTAATAATGAAGCGACTCGCCGGCAACGATGCCAAGTAAGAGGCTGGTGATGACTTGGACGGTTTGGCGGTTGTGCGCCTGCGGGGGATCAATGTCAGTAGTTTGCACGGGTTGTCTCCATGGCAATCATATGTTTTTGCAGTATCGAACGGACCATCGGATTTGGCCCAGGTATTATTCCATCAGTGGAGGGTGATGATATCGGGGCAGGGGGGCTCCCAGCGAGTCTATGCTTTAATCCGATGCGTGACGCTTATTTCGTATGGATGGATGGATGGATGGATGGATGGATGGATGGATGGATGGATAGCAGCGTGGACCTGACAGTTGATTTGGAAAAGTAGCCTGAATGAGAACGCTGCCTCGCTTATTGACTAACCTAGCTTCCCAAGTTAATATTCCGGGCCTTGATGGATCGCCCAGCGGCTTTTCAAGGTTAAGCACGAACGGGGTATAGCGCAGTCTGGTAGCGCGTCTGCTTTGGGAGCAGAATGTCGGGGGTTCGAATCCCTCTACCCCGACCAGGCGCTTGTAGCTCAGCTGGATAGAGCATCGGCCTTCTAAGCCGAGGGTCGCAGGTTCGAGTCCTGCCAAGCGCGCCATCATCACTAAGTCGTTCGATGGTGACTGTAGCTCAGTTGGTAGAGTCCAGGATTGTGATTCCTGTTGTCGCGGGTTCGAGCCCCGTCAGTCACCCCAATCTAAACAGACGAAAATTACTCTCCGATCCACGGTGTTACCCAAATCTTAAGGCCACCCTTGGCTGGGATAATCCCTAAGTCCCTATAAAATTTCAAAAAGTCTTTTGCGAAACGCGTAATGCTATGCCAACGCACCTGATTTGGTTCAAAAAACATATGCTCTGCCTATCTTAGAAAATTTACAGGCTGTTATCAGGTTTGATGTCATGCCATAAGCCGTCGGACTCAATCCAGCTTGGCTTGCTGAAAGCAGACCCCCTCATCCTGTCGGACCTTACAAATTCCGATTTCTGCTGAGTGTTATATAGACACTTTACGATCTTTAGCGCTCATCCCCCTGTTTGTTATCGGTGCGTACCATTAATGGCTTGACTGCCTGCGGGTCCTGCTACCATCCAGACCCCTGCTGTCATGGTATGATCGGGGTTTTGAGTTCGCTCTTTCGGCATGCGACAGTCCACCAGCATCTTTTTGATCGGGCCCATGGGGGCAGGCAAATCCACGATCGGGCGTCTGCTTGCCAAGACGCTGGAGATCGATTTTTTCGATAGCGATAAGGAAATCGAAAAGCGCACCGGCGTGACCATCCCGATGATCTTTGAGTACGAGGGTGAGCAAGGTTTTCGCAAGCGAGAAGCAGAGGTTATCGCCGATCTCACTGCCATTGAAAATACCGTTCTTGCGACCGGCGGTGGGTCTGTTTTGCTGCCAGAGAACCGCGCGTGTCTTCGCGAGAACGGCTATGTTGTCTACCTTCATTGCCCGGTCGAAAAGCAAATGGAGCGTACCCATAAGGATACCAACCGGCCCCTGCTGAAAACTGACGATCCCCACCAGAAACTGATCGAACTTTTTACGGTTCGGGAACCTATTTATCGGCAGATGGCGGATTTTGTGGTGGATACCGGTCAAGCTTCCAGTCGCACAATTGTCCGGCAAATACTAATGGCGCATGGGCGCGCCAATCCGGGTCACCATAGATTATGAGAACACTCTCAGTCACGCTGGGCGAACGTAGCTATCCCATTTTTATCGGCCAGAATCTACTTGGAAATGCCGAGTTACTATCGCCCTATATCACTACCCGGCAAGTGATGATTGTTACCAATACGACGGTAGCGCCGCTCTATCTGAACCGGGTCGTTAGCATGCTGGGTGACAGGCAAGTTGAGACGATCATTCTGCCTGATGGTGAAGAATACAAGACTATGGATTCGGCTATGGCCGTTTTCGATGAGCTTCTTCGGCTTAAATTCAGCCGCAGTGCGCATCTGATCGCCCTGGGCGGTGGCGTTATTGGCGATCTGAGCGGATTTGTTGCTGCGTCCTATCAGCGAGGCATCCCCTTCATTCAGATTCCGACCACCTTGCTGTCGCAGGTGGATTCCTCAGTTGGTGGCAAGACGGCTGTCAACCACCCGCGCGGAAAAAATATGATCGGCGCTTTCTATCAGCCAAAATGCGTTATAGCCGATACCGACACCTTGAACACGCTCAACGACCGCGAGTTGAGTGCGGGTCTCGCTGAAGTCATCAAATACGGGCTGATCCGAGATCCAGATTTTTTCCAATGGCTGGAAGATCATCTGCCGGAATTGCTGAACCGCAAATCGGAATCACTAGCTTACGCCGTTGAGCGTTCCTGTCAGAACAAGGCCGCAGTCGTCGCCGCCGATGAGCGTGAGTCTGGCGAGCGGGCCACACTCAATCTGGGGCATACCTTCGGTCATGCGGTGGAAACGGGCCTGGGTTATGGCGAAATCCTGCATGGTGAGGCTGTTGCAATTGGCACTTGCCAGGCCGCTGATCTCTCACGGCGTCATGGCTGGCTCAATGATACAGATGTCGAGCGCATCGTCGGTATGTTGCGGCGCGCCGGCCTCCCTGTCATCCCCCCGGTGGCCATGGCAAGCGAAATTTATCTCGAACACATGGCCGTTGATAAAAAGAACCTTGAAGGCGCTATCAGACTCATCCTGTTGGAGCGCATCGGTAAGGCAAGTCTGCCTATGTCGGTAGATCTGACCCTGTTGCGGGCAACCCTTGATCACTATGGTCGCGCCTGACCCGAGCCGCTCGGTTCCCGCCCAACATCATCCATCGCTTCAGCCCAGACGGACTTTCGCATGACCGAACTCAGGAATGATTGTTTTATCCGCGCCTTACTACGCCAACCGGTGGAGCGCACCCCGGTTTGGATGATGCGTCAGGCGGGGCGTTATCTGCCGGAATACCGCCGAGTGCGCCAGCAGGCGGGCAGTTTCATGAATTTATGTACCAACCCTGAATTGGCCTGTGAGGTTACCTTGCAGCCATTGGACCGTTACCGACTGGATGCTGCCATTCTGTTCTCCGACATTCTGACTATCCCCGACGCCATGGGTCTGGGGCTGGAGTTTGTAGAAGGCGAGGGGCCACAATTCAGGCAGCCGGTGCGAACTGCCGAAAATATTCGGCGACTCTCCGTCCCGGATCCTGAAGAACGTCTGCGCTATGTGCCTGATGCCGTTCGTCTGATTCGGCGGGAACTGGATGGCAAGGTTCCCCTTATCGGCTTTTCCGGCAGTCCCTGGACGCTGGCCACCTACATGGTGGAGGGGCGGAGTAGCCGGGAGTTTCGCAAGATCAAGGCATTGATGTATGAGCAACCGTTGCTCCTGCATCAGTTGCTGGACACGCTCGCTCAATCGGTCAGTGGCTACCTCCAGGCCCAGATTGACGCCGGTGTGGATGCCATCATGGTCTTCGACACCTGGGGCGGGGTATTGTCACCGACGCAGTATCGTCAGTACTCACTGGATTATGCCCGTCAGTCTCTGGAAGGCGTTCGATGTCAGCGTGACGGCAGAACCATTCCCGCCACTCTATTTACAAAGGGGGGCGGTCAGTGGTTGGAGGCCATGAGTGAAACCGGATATGACGCGCTCGGGTTGGACTGGACGACCGAGATAGGCGATGCCCGCCGCCGGGTCGGCGATAGGGTGGCGCTTCAGGGTAATCTTGATCCTCAGGCCCTTTATGCTCCGCCCGAGTCATTGCGTAGTGAGGTCAGGCATATCCTTGAGAGTTATGGCCAGGGCAGTGGCCATGTTTTCAATCTTGGCCACGGGGTCTGGCCCGACGTGAACCCGGAGCATGTGGGCGTCATGATTGAGGCGGTACATGAGTTCAGCCCCGACTTTCATAGGAATTGAGTTCTTAAGGATTGAGTTTTTGGAGGGTTTGCCGTAACTTTCGAGCGCATTCCGCGCTGAATCGGGCCGGCCCCGGATTTTCGGGGTTGCCCGGGTCTGTCATTCTGGATTTGAACCTTGCTGCAGAGCCAGCGCAACGTGGCTTCTACGGTAACCATAGATAAAATAGAACAGCAGACCGACACTCCCCCAGATGGGGAAAACCAACTGGGCATCACTGGGCAGGTACATGAACAGCCCTGCGCAACCGATCATTGCCAAGGGGCCAACGACCCAGATCATCGGGGTTTTGAAGGGGCGGTGCCTGTTCTTATCCCGCACTCTCAGGATCATGACCGACAGCGCCACGACAAAGAAGGCAAATAAAGTGCCTGAGTTGGAAATATCCGCCAGTTTGCCGACT
The DNA here is from genome assembly GCA_046305255.1 of Methylococcaceae bacterium. Taxonomy (GTDB): domain Bacteria; phylum Pseudomonadota; class Gammaproteobacteria; order Methylococcales; family Methylococcaceae; genus UBA6136. Next base: position 252 of record JBKCCF010000231.1, on the reverse strand, counting down.
GGAAAAAACGCGGCTGAGATGGTGACACCGAGGCCCGTCAACATTGTGACAACATGAGGTGTCTTGAATTTCGGATGAATCCGACTGAGTACCTCCGGCAGTAGCCCGTCGCGGGCCATGACGAAGAAGATTCGGGTTTGGCCGAACATCAACATCAATATGACCGATGGTAAAGCCAGAAATGCAGCCAACCCGAGCATATTGCCGACCTTTTCCCACCCGATCTGACGCAGCACCAGCACCAGCGCCTCC
>JBKCCF010000230.1:0-3585 GCA_046305255.1 Methylococcaceae bacterium | reverse complement strand
CCTTCTCCCGATTGCCAGGCCTTTACCGCGCCAGCCTTGGCCCCTTAATACAGAAACGCAAGATTCGATAACCGGCCCAGCACGGCCACCAGACCTCGGAGATATTGCACTTAGAAACATCAGCTTAGAAAGTATCTTCTTCGCCCTGCACGAGACCAAGGTCGCGACCTGGATAAGAGTCAAGAACGCGATGAAAGCGGTTGCCCCCAAGCAGTCGGCCTCGATGGTACCCCGTAAATCAAGGCCCGCATCGGGTACTTGCCAAACTGGCAGAAGTTGATCAACATGATGGCCGCCGAAACCGCAGCACCGGAGTAGGCCCTGATCAGTAGCCGAAGCACCCTTTGTGCAGATACTGATTACACGTGAACGTAAACTACCTTGGAGAAGATCATGTCTGGATTACTCAGAAACCCAGTTAATCCCCTCACTAATTCTGCCCCACCTTCCGCTCCCGCTCCCGCTCCCGCCCCGGTCGAGTTCTCAAACGAGACCGGCGAGATTTACGACCCCAGCCCAGAAGCCCTAGTACCTAGCGCAATAGCGCTGGCAGCAGCGACAGCAGCGACAACCCCACAGCTCTTCACCCCGGCGGTATCTCTACCTGTTTCGACCCTGCAGGACTTCGAAGACGGTTTTGACGACGCCGAGACAGACTTTGGCGCATTTCCCCGCATCAAGCTAGACAATGGTTGGTTCTGGAATGGTAACGAGAAGATCGGCACCAGCTTTAGCGCTCACATGTGCAAGATGCGCAAGGTCTACATCTACAATGATCGGCAGAGAGAGCACCCGACCGATATCACCGAGACGGCCTACACCTACGACAATGTCTACACCACGAAAGGGGTACTGCTGGAGAGCGTCTTTGCTGAATGGAAGGCAAAGGGTCACCACGCCCCCATTCTTCGCGTAAATGCGATCGTCACTAGCCTCATCAAAGACGGCCCCTACGCCGGCCAGGTAGTGGAATTGTCCGTTGCGAAGCAGAGCATTCCTAAGTTGGCGGGCTACCGCGACTCGCTCTACCTGACCAGGGGCAAACGTATCTCGCAAGTCATTACCCGGGTCAAGGTTGGTGAGCCGATCAAGACGTCCAGCGGTACCACCTTCACGCCCTGGGCGTTTGAATACGTCGAAGACCTGATCTTCAACTAAACCCATCAAGGGCCGAATACCTTAGAAACGAAGTCAGCGGAGTCCTATGGCGTTTTATTGAAGTGAGTCACCCGCCCCCGGCAGGGGGCACCTACTGGAGCAGCACATCCATGAGTATTTATTTCTTCACTGACCCCCACCTGGGCGTCACCCGCCACTCCCACACCACGGTACCCAGCCGACAGCGGCTGAAGGATGCCGTTTTCGATGTCGTTGGCCAGGTCTTGGCCCAGGCCGGGCAGGCCCCCGTGATTTGTCTCGGGGATCTGTTCGACACCACGACCAATGACGAGGCCACCATCTACCAGGGCATGGTCACAGCCAAGCGCTGTGCCGCCATCCTGGCCGGCAACCACGACCTGCCCAACCGGGAAGGCAAGCTCAGCTCGCTACAGCTGCTCAGCACCTTCAATGACCAGGTGATCCGAGGCCACCTGGATTCGCCGGGCTTTCAATTCCAGTTACTGGAAGGCACTGGCGTCTATTTCGTTCCGCACATGGCTACCCAGGAGCTGTTTGATCAGTCGCTGAGCGAGGTCACGGCCTACGCCCGAGCTAATCCGCAGCCGCAGACCCTTTTATGCCTTCACTGTAACTACAACTCCGGGCTGATTCACAACGATGCTTCCCTCAACCTGACCCGGGAGCGGGCTGAACAGCTACTGGAAAGCTTCACGTATGTGCTGCTCGGGCATGAGCACATTCCCCGCACCGACTTTGGCGGGCGGTTGCTGATTCTGGGCAATACCCACCCCACCTCCTTTTCGGACATTTCCGATAAGTGGCTCTGGAAACTGGAGGGTGGCCAGTTCGAGCAGATACCCCTGTGGTCGCAGGCAGACGGCTACCGAGCCATAGCCTTCGACGCACTGGCCGACACCGCGATCGCCGCCGGGGTGCAGTTCGTGGATGTGACCGGGTCTGCCACGCTCGAGCAGATGCCCGACATTGCCCAGCAAGTTGCCCACCTGTGGCGTGACCATCCCGGCCTTCTGATGGTGCGCAACGCTGTCGAGTGTGCGACCTCCCTGGCAGCGATTGAAGTCGAAACCCATAAACACCTGGACCTGCCTTCCCGCATCAGCACTGCGCTGGAAGGCAATGACCTGCTTCCCTTGTGGACGCATTACCTTGGAGCAGCCCAATGATCAGCCAACTCGAACTGCGCAATTTCAAGCGCCACACCGCTGCCAACTTCACCTTTGGTGAAGGCCTGACCAGTATCGCCGGCCCCAATGCCCAGGGCAAAACCACGTTACTGAAGGGCATCTTGTTCGCCCTGCTGGGCGCGTCGGCCGCCGGCAGCAAGGAGCACCTGACAACCCGGGGCAGTGCCGGGGATACCGGGGTCTCGCTGAGACTCAAAGTGCCGGTCCACGGGGAGGTCCGCATCGAGCGTACGCTCAAGGGAGCCAAGATTTTCAGCGCGGATGGCACCCTGATTGCCAACGGCACTACCCCGACGATCAAATTGATTGAGGAGGCGTATGGGATGTCGTCAGCCGATCTGCAGCTGCTGATGTACTCCCGCCAGGGCGAGTCCCAGGCCCTGCTGGCCATGGGGGCCGCCGCCCTGCAGCGGACCGTCGAACGCCTGGCCAAGACGGGGTTGGTCGACAAGGTGCTGGACCTGATCAGTCGGGACCTGTCGCGGCTGGAAGGGGAACTGGCCGGGATGGGCAGCCTGCCGGATCTGGCGCGTCTCCGTAAAGAACGGGAGCATAGCCTCTCCGTTGTAGCCGCCCAGCAGCAAGTGCTGGCAACGGTGAATGCCCGACTGGCGGTGTCTGTCGCCAGCGAGCAGAGCCTGCAACAGCGCTACAACACCGCCCGGGATCATGAGGTCTTGGCCGCTGGCTGGCAATCGAAGCTGGACGCCAGCGGACCCCGGCTGGCCGCCCTGCAGCAGTCGGTGGAGGATTACCGGACGACACTGGAGAACCTGCCGGACTACCCTCAGACTGAATTTGACACCCGCTATGCCGAGATAGAACGCTTAAATCGGCGGCAGCAGGATCTGGATGGCCGGGGCCGGGCAGTCCGTAATGCCGAACTTGAAATCATCAAGCTCAAGGCCGAGGCAGCCCGACTGGAGACCCGGATCGACCAGTCGCAGCGCGTGGCTGGCGACATCGAGCAGGCTGAGGAGACCCTGCGCCGCCTGACGGAGCAAAGGGCCACCCTCAGGCAGGCCCTGGCGACGGCCGTTACCGCTGTGAAGCAGGCCGAAATTGCGCTCAGTGCAGCGGTCTGCGGGGAGTGCCATCGCCCGTATTCGGCTGAAGAATTAAAGCTGGCCAACGCCCGGTTTGAGGCTACCTGCCAGCTGCGGGACGCGGCGGCGACTGAACTGGACGCCAACGCGGGCCCGCTAAAGCAGGCCACGGACCACCTGGCCCAATTACGCAAGGATTTTCACCCCGGCTG
>JBKCCF010000229.1:0-2408 GCA_046305255.1 Methylococcaceae bacterium | reverse complement strand
GGCAGCTAAGTCAATGGGGTCAGATTGCGCCCACAATAATTCCGGTAAGTTGCCACCTGGTCAGCGCTGATTCTAGTGATCCTCAAAGACAGCGGCCAACGTTGGCGCGTCAAGTATGCGGTCGGCCCAGCGGTCAAGTTGGTCGAGACTGGCGGCGTTGAGCTTTGCGCGGGTGTCGGCGGTAAGCGGGCCAAAGCGTTTGGTGAGTTGACGTTCGAGGATGGCCATTTCGCCTTCGTGCTTACCCCGCGCCGTAGCGGCGTTGATGGCGCTGGCTTCGTCGAGCAGGGCGCGCTCGCGCACGAAGGCTTGCCGGCGGGTTTCGGCATCGGCACTGAGGCCTTTGAGGCGGTCCAGGGCTTGTTGTACCAGGGGGTAATCGACGGTTTGCATGGTGCTGTCCTCCTGCCAGTGTTCAAAAAGGGTGATCCAGTCCGCCAGGTGGCCTGTAGTGTGGCCCAGTCGGTCTGCTTTGGCGAGTTCGATGATATGCAATTTTAATTCGTCACCAAGCTTTATGTGCGGGTTGGTGCGGTCCCGCAGTTCAAAACACCATTGAGCCTGCGGGGCGTTTTCAGGTTCGTCAAAAAGGTCAAAGTCAAGCAGGTGGATGCCAATGACGGGCCTGAGGGCCTGGTAGTCCTGGCCACTGACGATTTGGCTGGAGAGGGTGCGGGCTAGGTAGTAGGTGCTGCGGGCACTCCACGGGTCGTAGCGACGGACCTGAATTTCGATGTTGTAGCGATGCCCTTGCTGATCTTTGGCGAGGATGTCGAGCACGATGAATTTGCCGGTGATGTCCTCGGGTTCGATACGTGGATTGATAACTTCAACCACTTCGACGGGGGGTTCGTCGCTGCGCACGTCGTTGATCAGACCGGCCAGGAGCGTTGGCGCTTCGGCAAAGAGCTTTTTGAAGACGTAGTCGTTTTTGGGGTCGAGCAACGTGTCAGGTTTCATCAGTTCGGGCATGGGTGATTTCAATTGGCAGCTAAGTCAATGGGGTCAGATTCTGCATAACACCATATCCGATAGCAGTGCCACACCCACCGCTCTTCACTGCCATAAATCCGTCAAAACCACCAAGCCCTCTTTCTGAGTCCTAATCTACCCACAGACAATATAGTCGAATCAGACGTCGCCGCCAGCTGGTCTGTCATCGTCAGGTCCTGTGGTGGTGAACGTGCCGGGCTGATTCGGCCGGGGGCGATCTTCTCGCTGTAACTGGCGTGTCTGTTCTTCAATCCGTCCCTGAATGAGTCGTTTGCCCTCGGCACCGGGGATACCCAAAGTGATGGCCTGGGAAAAATGCTGCAGGGCTTTTTGCTCTTTTCCCATGACCGTGGTGGCCCTGCCTAGTGTGTTGTAAACGCCGGCGACAAGAATTTGTTTGACGAGCTTTTCGCTGCATCCCCAGCTGATGGCGAGGCGGATATAGTGTTGTGCGGCATGGGCATAACCGATCTGTAACCGTCCTGCCGCCGCTAAAAGGGCGAGTTTGGCGCGGTCGGGATGATGCTGCAGGGTGTTACGGTCGAGTTGGCTGAGGCTTTCCCAGTCGCCTAATTGCCATTGGAGGCGAGCCCGCTCGAGCAGGTTTTCATCATAGGGGACATGGCCTGCCTGTGCCTGCATAGCTTTATCCATCTCAGGAGTCGTAGAGTGAACCTGTGGCGGCTTGCCTGCCATCGGCTGACTGAGGCCTAACCAACCACGCACCTGGATGCGCAGGACCTTGAACAGTGCACGCGTCATGCTTCAGGCCTGCACAAGTCTGATTGAAAGCCGGCATATCTGATTGAATCCGGTGTTTTCATAGTCCGGGCGCCCGTAAAAAGACATCCTTGATCAGGTCGATCTGTGCTTCGGCCTTGATCATTTCTTCATTAATTCGGTTTTGGCGCTGGTGGATTTCCGTGATCTCTGCATCGCGCGCCTCCAGTTCGGCTTGCAGTACACCCACCCGCTCGGACAGTTCGGCATTCTCCTCCGCTTGCTGGTTTCTGTGTGCTTCGACTTCCGTCAGGCTGTCCACGGCCAGCTGGTACGCTTGGCTCAAGGACGCGATCTGTGCATCACGATCGGCGATCATGTCGGCTTGCTCTTTTTCCAGCGTCCCAACTCGGGCATGGGCTTCGGCCCTGGCTTGTGCTTCGGCATCCCGGGCAGCAATGAGGCTGTTCTTTTCCTGCGCCAGGGCATCCCGGGCGGCCAGGGCGTCATTTCTCTCCTGCTCCAGTGTCCCAACTCGGGCATGGTCCTCGGCCTTGGCTTGCGCCTCGGCATCGCGGGCAGCAATTAGGCTGTTCTTGTCCTGTGCCAGTGCATCCCGGGCGGCGAGGGCGTCGTTTTTCTCCGGGTGCAGCGTCCCGCTGCGGGCTGGGGCTTAGACACATGGGTCGCGGCCG